>CANQBX010000040.1 GCA_947589095.1 uncultured Lachnospiraceae bacterium | reverse complement strand
CCTTTCCTGCAACACTAACGGCAACTTTTTTGCCGGGGTCTTTAGAAGTGGAAGTTAACTTTTCACTTCACTCCTGTTTTCGTTCTTCTTTTTTCTCCGTTTGCGCCTGCCGGACAGAAGAAGCAGCAGCGGAACAAGCAGGACTCCGAATCCTACGACTATCGTAGTCACACGGCGCAGATTCCGGATCCAGAGAAGAGTTCCCGGCGTCTCTGACTCCTGCGGCCTTTCTTCCCGCGCCGCAGCCGCCGGTACCGGTGCCGCGGTCACTTCCACATAGCTTTCTGAAGATTCGGCGGCCGGTTCCGGCTCACTCTCCGCCTCCGTTTCCGGCTCCTCCAGTACATAGACCGCCTCATAAGCCATTCCCGGCTGCTCCGGAATAACCGCGCTTCCCCCGTAGACCGCTTCGATATCCGCCACATATTTCTGCCCGGAGGCGACGGCCTGCCGATATACCAGGCCGTCCTCTCCTGTCTGCGGCGGGCCGCTCCACTCTGCGGAGTCGATCCGGTAATACCCGGGATCCACTCCGATCAGCGCGAGAAGCGCGTCCTCGTGTCCCGCAAACGGCTGCTCCTCCCGCACTTCCACGGTCTCATTTTCCAGAACAAAGCTTCCGGAATCATATCCCCAGACCGTTATAGGGAACGCAAAGCCGTCTTCCCACCGCCAGCCGAAGGCTTCTGTTCCCTTAAGGGGAAGCATAACCGGCGCGCTTCGTCCGCTGTCCTCATCCCGGATCACCGTCTCCAAAGTCTCAGGCACCGCCGCAGCCTGCTCTACAGCGTCATACCGCACGGATTCCTGCACGTTTTTTACGATCTCCGGAAGCGGAACCGTCACCAGCTGATAAGCCTTCAGGCGATACGCCGCATCCTGCCACTCATATGTATCCGGCGGGAGCGCCGCCTCCTGTCCGCCAGCGCCCAATCCCCGGAAAACACCGTACCGGACTGTGATCTCCGCATCGGATGTCACGGTAACTGTCTCCTCTGCCCGGACTGTAGCCGCCGTCATAACCGCCAGGATAACGGCCGATACCGGCATGATCGCGATAAGCAGGCGGCGTTTCCGGCCGCCCCGGGCCTTCCTGGGACACTGCTGCGTCATTTCCTTCTCCTCTCCTTTCCGATATTTCCGCGTAAGCATACATGCCGCAGCCGAAGCGGCCATCAGAAGTAGCGCCGCCATGGCCGCAGCGGCATTCCGGTCGCCTGTTTCCGGCGCCATATAATATTCAAGGCTCCCTAACGGAACGGCGCCATCGCCGATCAGCCGGATCGGATATTCGGCCTCAACGGTTCCGGGGATCCTGGGAGCAGGCTTATCCGGTTCCTCCGGACGGCGCGGCCGGTCCGGAAGCGCTTCGTCCTTCATTACGACCTGATCGATCCGCCCGTCCAAAGACACTGTAAACACGATATCCGCCGCATACGCGTAGCCGGCCGGCGCCGCCTCTTCGTGAAGCACATACTTTCCTCCGGCCTTCAGCTTTCCGACGATCTCATGCGCTTCGCCGGACGAAATCCATTCCTCCGCCAGCTCTCCCTCCGGCCGCTCCTCCGATCCTTCCGGCGCTTCGACGTATTCCCGAATCTGCAGCTTTGCTCCCGGAAGCTCCTTTTCTCCGGTAATATCCGTCTTCGTCACAGACACGCGGGTCGGGCCGTCGGTCATAACCACCTGCTCGGCGATTCCGTCCTCCGACACGGTAAACCGGATCTCCGGCGCATAAGCGTAACCATCCGGCGCCAGCATTTCACGAAGCGTGTAGTTTTGCCCCGGCGTCAGAACCGCTTCGACCGGATGCGGCTGCCCTCCGGATATCCATTCTTCGATCACTTCTCCTTCTTCATCCAGAAGCTGCAGTTTCGCCCCCGGGATTTCCTCCCCACCGGTAATATCCTGCTTGCTGACCGTCATCCGGCGCCGGCCGTCATATCCGGCAATCGCCGTAACAGAGCCGTCGCTGCCGATCGCAAATGCCAGCCGGCCGCTTTCCAGCCTGCTGCCGTCGCCGTAAAATGTAGTCTCCGCCAGCACATAGGTCTTCCGGTTGGAGAAAATTTCCCTCTCCGATCCGGGATCTCCTACCAACAGTTCCGGCTGTTCCTCCGTCGGATCGTAGGAAGCCAGTTCGTCCCCCAACGCTTCCTGCGGCGGGTCGGAGGAAGCCGTCTCATTCCCCACCGCTTTCTCCGGCGTTTTCGGCAGATCTCCGGCTGTCTCCCGCAGGCTCAGATGCACCCTCTCCGGCCGCCGGTCTTCGATCCGGCATTCCCCGTCCGTCAGATAAAGCCGCCTTGTCTGCCTGCCCGTCACTTCTGCGGAACCGTCGCTGTAGAACGTTCTCTCCGTTACAGTATAAAGCCCGCCGTCTCGGATTCCGTCCGCACCCGTCAGTACATGCCCGTCGCCGGAAGCCGTCCACAAAGCAGCCAGAACTCCGTTTTGATCCGTCACGGCTACTTCGCTTTTCACCGCGTACCTTCCGCGGATCGTCGCGGAGTACAGATCATGAAACGCGATGACGGCCGGCTGGCTGCCGATGGAACAGATCCGCCGTCCGTCTGCCGAGATCGTAAAGACGGCCGGAGGCATTCTCCGGTACCCGTTCGGCACGGATATTTCAGCCAGCAGGTAACTTCCTCCAGCGACCAGTCCTTCCAGCACATGCTCCGGTTCCTCTTCCGACGTAATCCAGCTCTCGACCGGCTTTTCCGCATCATAGAGATAACCGCCGTCTGCACCGGCTCCGGTGATCCGATATACCGCCAGCTTTGCGCCGGCGACAAAGTCCCCGCCGAAGTCCTTCTTTCTTATGGTGATCCTGGTCTTTCTGTCAATGATCCGCCGCTCATATTCCGCGCTCTCGCCCCAGCGGAAGGACGCATTGTCCCTGCCGGGCGCAAACTCAAAGGAATATACCTGCGGATCCACGGCGTACCCTTCGGGCGGAACGATCTCCTTCAGCCGGTAACAGTACGGTATAATGCTTCCGTCTTCCTGCACCTCTCCCACCGGAAGCCCGGAAAGCACCGCCGTACCGCCGGAATCGCTGAAGCTTCTGGTGAATATCGGATCTGTCAGATCCGGCTGCCTGTACGCCGCCGCTTCAAATACAGCCCCTGTCAGGGTATTTCCTTCCGTATCCGTCTTCGTCACCGTTATCCTGCCCTCCGCCGGAACATCGGATACTCTCACGATCCGTACCGGATCGTCTGTATGATACCCGATCTTCACCGGCTGAAAGGTCGTATAATAATCCGGACTCTCCAGCTCCACCAGCCAGTAATCCCCTTCCGGCAGCCGTTTCAATGTATGAGGCTTTCTGTCGCCTTCCCGGTATCCCCGCGGGATCCTTCCGTTAATCCGGTCCGCCTCCGTATAGACGCCGTCCTGGCCGCTGATCCACTCCGCCGCCAGATAGGCGTCCTCCTGTACAAGTCCGCCGCCTTCTGCCGCGCGGTACAGAGCCATACGGGCTCCGGGAAGCTCTGCACTGCCGTCGCGGAAGGTTTTGGAGATAAGAAGCTTCCCTTCCTCATTGCGGATCCGGTACCGCTGGACATCCGCCGTGTCCCTCACCTCCATAAGCAGCGGCTCCGCCGCCGCGAAACCGGCCGGCGGCTTTGTCTCAACCGCCACATACGCCGCTCCCGCCGGCAGGTAATCCCAACGCCTCATTCCATCCTCCGTCAGATAAGACGCCGCTCGTTCATTCACTTCCGGAAGCGCATGATAATCCAGCCGGTATTCATATACCCAGTTTCTTCCCAACAGGCTCTCTCCCTGTCCGTAGGCCGTGATCTTTATATCCGCGCCGTCCTCCGTCGAAAGCGTCATCTGCAGGGTCGTCGGAAACGGACTCGTTCCGCCGCCGTCCGATGCCGCGTCGATCTGCGTATGATCTACATAATGCGCCGTGCAGCTCTGTCCGTCATATTCCCAGGATATGCTCCTGAGCTTTGTGCCGTAACGGCTGAACTGCTCTTCGAACGCCCGGATAAAGCCTTCATATCTCTCTCCGTCGTTGCTGACAAAATGGTCCACCGCCTTCTGCGGGTCATACACCGGCCATCCGTTCCCGTCATAAACAACCTGCCCCCCTGCGTCCGTAACCGCCTCATAAACCGTAAATTCCGCGCCGTTTACCAGCTCCCGTCCGGAGCCGGCGCCGGCGTATTTCTCAATCTCCACCTTTGTATGGTCGTTATACAGAACATACGTCTGCACACGGCCGGTTCCGGCGACCGCAATCTCCATCGCGGGAGCGCTGACCATACCAGAAGGCGTCTCTGTCTCCTCCAGCAGATATTCGCCCTCGGGGATGCCTTCCAGATAGACCGGCTCCGTCCCCGTGACCCACAAAGCAGTCAATACCTCCTCTGCCCCGGTACGGCTGTCTGTGGAATGATAGGCAAGCGGCCGGCTGCCGGTCTTCTTTAGATAGCTCCCGCCCGGATACCGCTCCAGATCAGACGTATATACTCTGGACGCCTCAAAAAGCGCCAGCCGGGCGCCGGATACCTGCATCTGACCAAACGCCCCTTTACCTTCCGTAACGGTTCCAATGACCGCCGGATCCCCGGACGCGTCCGTCTGCAGCATGTCCAGAACTTTATACGTATAATCCGCCGTTCCGTCCGCCTTTCCGATAAGAAGCTTTGTCGTCCTGTCCGTCATTCCGGTCTTCTGAAGCTCTGCCGTCTCCTCTACGGCCACGCCGGTGGGAAGCCCTTTCAGATACCCGTCCGGGGCTGCCAGCTCTTCCATGATATAAGTTCCTGCCGGTATCCGCCGGAGCAGGTCCGCCCGGCCTTCCGTCATACTGCCGGAGAACGGGTCATCCGGCGTGATCTCGCCCGTGATCCAGGTATTCTCCAAAATATAGCTTTCCCCGGCCCGGTGAAGAACGGCTCCGGCGCCTCCGGGTGCATCCTCCCCGGTTCCGCGGTCCGCGGACGCATTGCCGCCAGCCGTACCGCTGCCTCTGTCTTCCTGCATGACATAAGACGCCTTATCATAATCCCCGGCCAGATCCGACGCCTTATCCCGCACCGGGCGGCCGCTCCGGTCGTAGAGCGGAATATCCGTTTCATAACTCTCGCCGCTGCTGCGGTAATACCGAACCAACCCATGCGCATCGTAAACAGGCTCCACCGACTTATCGAAATTTCCATTGTTCCCGGTCAGAACCGGTTCCCCGTTCAGATCCTGACCGAACCGGTTCTGCGTAAGCGCCGTCATCCTGTGGCTCTGCCCGCTGTCCTCCGATTCCCAGGTTCCCGTCAGATATTCCGTATCCGGCGTATCCCCCAGTGTAGCAATCCTCGAGGTCGAGATCTTCTCCTGGGCCAGAAGATGTCCTGCGCTGCCCCGCGCGGTATGAACCGGCCAGACAAACACCCGGATATTGCCGGAATCCGCGCCGCTTGCGGCGCTGCCTGCGCCTTCTCCCGTATTCTCTCCGGCGCCTCCGTCAGCCAGCGCGTACGCCATCCCCGTATACGGATCCGTCAGGCTGTCCCTGCAGCCCTCCGTATCCAGATGATACAGCGTCACGCCTCCACTCATTTGGACAGAACCGTCGGCATGCTTCACCGGACGGGCGAACTCGCCTGCGAATGCCTTGTCAGCGGCGGAGTAAGATATTTTCGTAAAATCCCCTCCGGCCAGTTCAAAGACCGCCGTACCGTTCCTGAACGCAAAGATCGACTGACTTCCGTCCGTCGCCGGGCTCAGCTCCTTATCCTCCTCCAGCTGGTTCACCTCAAGCCTGTTATGATCCCTGTCATAAGCGTAAAGCGCCTTTCGCCCGGCTACGGTTTCCGTCCGAAACAGCTCCAGCCCGCCCAGATCATAGAAGAGAATATCCGTATCCTCCCGCTCTATCCTGTCCGCCTTCCATACGTTCCGCAGCGGCCCGTCAGGGTCATTCCCGCTATTCACGAATTCCGTCCGGAAACCGGCATATCCCTTTCTCACATACATCCGCTCCACATTGCCGCTTCCTCCGCGCTCCACGGAAACGCCCTCATACGCCAGATCCTCTCCGTCCCCGGACGGCGTTACCTCCAGTCCTTCATACAGCGTCATCAGGGCTCCCGTTACATATCCGTTCTCGTCGTCCGCCGTCTCAAGGATCCGCATAGCATACCCATATCCCGCGAAAAGCCCGCCATTGTATACGATCCGAATGTCCATTCCCGAATCTTTAAGCGCCTTCAGATATTCCAGAGTCCCCTTCCGCCAGGCATAACCCATATACACGCCGTCCTTAAAAGCGTATTCGTACTCTGCTCTGCCGCCGATCTCTGCCAGGCCCCCGTCTACTCGTCCGCTGATCTTATACGTCACCGTCCGCGGCTGCGAGCCGTCCGCTCCCGCCGCAGCCTCCTTGCGCTTCTCCACCAGCAGCCGGGTCGGCGCGTTCTCTACATAGATCCTTGCCGCGTCCTCCGCTTCCATTCCTTCCGCTGCGGACTCATATACCGTCGCGGCTACCCGGTTATCCGCGCTGCCTCTCCGATAATATGCGATCGTGTCGCTGTAGACCTCGATCGCGACCGGCCGGCTCCTGACATATCCGGCAGGCGCTTTTACCTCCGCCAGCACATACGCCCCGGCCGCCAGCGGCTCCGGCGTCTCAAGCCAGCCCGCGTTCTGCTGCCCGTATCCGCCGGCGAAATCCTCCCCGGCGCTCTCAAGCATACCGTCCCTGGCCGTCGTATAAGAGCGGAACTGTCCGACCCTCGCACCGTTCGCATCCGTCTGGAACACGCGCGCCTCTTCACGACAGACCGGCGTCCCCTCCAAAACCACGCCCCGATACAGAACGCCGAGCCACGGGCGGATATCGGAAGCCCCCATGCTTTCCAGAAACTCCCTGCTCCCATATATTGTCGTGTCCCTGTCATAAAAGCGCACGCTTCCCTCTCCGTCCGGCGATTCATCCCTCTCCGCGGCATAGATATTGAAAATGGCGTCGTCGTGCAGGAGATTTTCGCCTGTTTCCGAATCCAGCTTCTCAATGCGGAGCTTCGCCCCATAAGGCGTGTTGGTAAAACGCACGCGGGCATACGAACCGTCCCCGGCTCCGTCCGCGCCGCGCGTCACTTCTTCATCCGCCAGGCTCCACGGCACCAGCATGGGACTGTACAGTCCTTCATAAGCCGTTTTCATGCCGCGCATCGCGCTCACATGATCGAGGAAATAATACCCTTCCGGGTTTTCTTCCGACGCCGGCCCGCCGGCGAAGCGCACTTCGTCCGCTTCCGCCGCATCCTCCGTCACCGAACTGTATCGGTAGACCTGACCGACCGCCTCGCGTCCCGACTTTCCTTCCGCCAGATAGTACGTTACCTTTTCCGCACGGTCGTCCGCGTCGTTATAATAATTCAGGTACGGTTTCCATACGTCCTGCGTCAGGGCGAAATAGTCCCCTTCGCCCGCCGCTTTCACGCCGTTTCCGAGCAGTCCGATATCCATGCCATATCTGTAGATTTCAAAATCTCCGCTGTGATTATGGGCCTCCGTCACACAGGCCTTCTCCGTTCCGTCATCCGCGTCCTGCGTCTCCTCGCCGAAACGGATCCCGTACCTGTCCTGCATATCCTCCATGGACATACCGCTGTCGTAGAGATACTCCGCACTCATCGTATCCTCCGGGTCTTCAGCCTCCGTCTGCATATATACCGACGGTACGAGCACCTCCTTCGGGCTGCCGATCCGGTAATGCCTGTTCTTAAAATCCTGCAGTTTTGCATAATGAGGCTGCTGCTCGGCTATAACATAGGTTCCGTAGGGCAGTCCGGCTGAAATCCCATAATAACAGTCCTCCGCCGCTTCATCGGCGCTCACCGTAGCAGGATCCCCGTCCGGCCCTCCGCCGGCAGCCCCGTCCCACGCAACCGCGTAGATCTCGTCCAGATCGTATGCGAAAAACGGTTTCAAATAGTCGTCCGCCTTTCGAAGCGCCCTCCGCAGCGCCTCATCATAAAACTGATCGCCGTAGGCGGATCTCTCCTCCGGATCCATCTGCGCCGCCTCGCCGTCCAGATACCAGTCGATGGCGAACTGACGGACCATATCGGAGAACTCCGCGTTCTGCTCCGCCGCGGCGCTCCGGTTGACCGCGTTTCCGAAAGGCCTGAAGGAAGTGCTCATTTTCTCCCCGTCGTCCCACAAATCGTAATTGGCCACCGTCAGCGCGTCAAAAAACTTGTCATAGTTTAATACCTTTACCGTCCGGACGCCATCGCCGTCCGCAAACTGCTTCTCCACCGTTTCAAGAACCGCCGTATATCCCTTTTGCGGCTCGTCCTCCCCCTCCGGATACAGCACCTCATTGGCCGTCACCGCATCCTCCGTCTGCCTGTAAAGAACTTCCGTCTTCCGCGGAACCTTCGTGAAAATGTCGGGAACCGGCGCCGGATACGCCCGCTTCGCCTCCGCGATGTCGATCTCGCGGCCGCGGCGGTCCAGCCATACGATCCTGCCTTCCTCATCTCTGTAGATCCGCTCCAGATTACTCTTCAGATAAGCCTTAAACCGGAAACCCGGCACCTGTTCCCGCCCGGGCACACCGCCGGCCGCGCCTTCGGATGTGCCGCCGGCCGCGGCGTCAGGCGCGGCTCCGTACGCGCCGGCCTCTTTCTGCACCGTCTTGATTACTTTTATTCGCTGGGCAATGATCTTCTCCTGCATACTTACAGGCGTCAGCCGGCTTCCGGAGCCCGGGCTGCCCGCGCCGTCCTGCACGGGCGAGATCTGCCCCGGATAGACCAGCTCCGCAAGCCCCTCCGGCTCGTCTCCGCGGATGCAGGCGAAAGCGCCCGCCCCGACGCCGGCGATATCCGTCAGATAATCGCTGTAAAACATCTCATTCCCGTTATAATCATAGGATGTATACGGCGCGGCGGCGCGGAACGTCATCGTCACCGGCCCCTCTTCGCTGCTCCAGTCCACGGTATTCTCCACAT
Source organism: uncultured Lachnospiraceae bacterium (assembly GCA_947589095.1). Taxonomy (GTDB): domain Bacteria; phylum Bacillota; class Clostridia; order Lachnospirales; family Lachnospiraceae; genus UBA3402. Next base: position 27,223 of record CANQBX010000040.1, on the reverse strand, counting down.
GGATCCGGTAGCTTCCGCCGGCCGCGTCGTAAACGGCCGCAAGCGGCGTAAGGGCATAATCGCTGGTCGTGTTCGTTCCGGTCTCCCGGATATACTCCTCCCTGTATACAGGGATCGGCCGGCCATTGCCGTCCAGGCGGAGGTCTCCTTCCTCATAACGTTCGTAGAGCGGCTGATATTCCGTCTCCAGATAATCCTCCATCACCGCTCCGAGCGGGATCGTACCATCCTTCTGCTTTAAGGAGACCAATGTGGCATATCCGTTTTTTAAAGTATAGGTCCCGGCCGGGAAACGCACATACATATGTCTCACGCCGGTCTCGGTTCGCACCGTCTGCCTCACATACAGCGTATCCGTCGCCGCCTCATAGACCGCGCTGCCTCTGGGATAGTCATGAAGTATCATTGCCTTCCGCCTTCCTCCCTCTTCCCAGATCCGGGCCAGCCGCGCGCTGCTCCAGAAGGAATTCTCCTCAAACCATTTCAGGATCTCCCGCACCAGCTCCTGATTCGTCCTTCCCGTAAGCGGTATCACGGTCCACGGCGCTTCCGCCATGCCGGCCCGGTCCGGCACGGTATATCCCAGCTGCTTCAGGATCGCGTTGGTCTCCTCCAGGACATAATCATTATCCGCCGCTCCGGTATCCGCCCATTTTGAGGGATCGGCCGTGATCTCATACTCCCCGCCCGGATAATAAGCGATCCTCTGCGTCACGAAGCAGGTCTTCATCACCGGATTTTCCGTATCATAGAGAATACCGCCGCGTCCATCGCGCCGCGGGATATAGCTTCCTGTCGCGTCCAGACGATACTCGCCGGCCCGGGCCCGTTCATACTCCCCGGTCGGAACCAGCTTCACGCCAACGACGGACTCCTCTTTCACGGAGGTCTCCGTCATATCCGACCGGTAGAACGCAGTCCCCTCCGGGAATCCGTTTACCAGAATGTCGAATCCCTCCGCGGTATCCTCACAGGTCACCTCAAATTCCAGCCAGGAACCGTCGTGCATATCGATCGGATGGCTCATGGCGGAAGTCACACCGGCGCGGCCCGCGGCCTGGACCGTTTTCTCCGCCGCCGGATCCACCGTCAGCTCATAGCCTTCCGATCTGGCAATTTCCTTCACCAGATAGCGGCCTGCGATCAGTGGCCGTCCGATCCAGGAGCCCCGGGACGGTCCCGAAAGCGGTCCGGGAGCGTTTCCTTCCTCCGTATATGCCATAAATGACGCGTCTCCATTCTTGTCCGTGGCTGCGACAGCCGTCAGCTCCCCGGCCCGGTAAACTGCGCCGGTCTTCCCATCAGGATGAATGATATCTTCGGCCGCGTAGAGTCCATAGACCGCCCCTTCCAGCGTCGCGTCCCCCTGGGTATCTCCATAGCTTTCATAATCGCCGCTTTCCCCTGCCGCCAGATCCATGTCTCTCTTGTTGATATGAAGCTCCCCCTCCGTACGGTGATCCTCCACTGTCACGGAATATACCGGCGCCGGATCGCAGGGCCGCGGCGTTATCCATTCGATATCATCCTCCACCGGCTCCGGAAGCTCCGGCTCTCCCATAGGGATATCAGCCGTAAGAGCGATCCTCCTCTGTTCCGGCCCCCGCCCCGCGAAGCGGTACCGAAGCAGGCCATACCGTTCCGCCGAAGCTGGCGTCGCTTCCGCCGGGGACGCCGTCTCCGATCCTGCCGGTCTTTCGTCCGCTGTCTCCGCCCCCGCAGGGCCGCCGTCCACAGCTTCCGCTTCTGCCACTCTTCCGTCCGCAGACTCCGCCCCCGCAGGACCGCTGTCCACAGCTTCCGCCGCTCTTCCGTCCGCCGTCTCCACTCCCGCAGGGCCGCCGTCCAAAGCTTCTGCCGCTCTTCCGTCCGCAGCCTCGGCGGGCGTGGCGCCGCTAACCTCCTTAGCCGTCCGGACGCTGGACAATCTGCCCGTACTTACATCCGGCCGGGCGTTTTGACCGTCTTCTCTCTCTTCCGGCTGTGAATCATCGAAACCGGCGTTTTCATTGACGATCACATCCTCCGAATTTTCGTTTTCGGCCGGCACCGCTTCTCCTCCGGCCTCCAGGGATTTCACCCGGAGCACCGGTATCGGACGGTCGTCTCCGTGCTGCCCATGTCTGGCATAACCGTACCGGGCCTGCGTCTCCTGAAACGCATACTTATATTCCAATCCGATAAAGCTCTCGTACGCCGCGTCCCGGTCAGCCAGCATCGCCTCCAGGGCCGCCCCGGGCGTTTCGTCATGAAAATGATTCCCTTTATTGTATTCGGCGCACTGATCTACCAGCGCCTGCCACTGCTGTTCCATTGCCGCCTGCTGTTCCGCCAGGGCCGCCGCCTTCTCCGCGTAGCCTTCGCCTTCCTCGTCCAGACCGGGAAACATCTCGCTCATCGACGGATATTCCGGCTTCGGATGACCGCCGCAGTATGTTTTCGCGTATTCATAGCTTTTGGTATCCGTATGGGTAATGTGTCCGTCGTCATCTGTCTCCGCTTCGCCGCATATTTTGTAATTCTCCCATACCACGGGTCTGGGCGTCATACGGCCGGTATCAAGCGTCCCCTCTGTCAGGGCCGCATCAAATGCTTCCAGCACGCGGAAGCGCGATCCCGCCAGAGGCTGTCCGGTTTCCGCGCACACCTTCTGAAGTCCTGTCCGGTAATGCGACGTAAATGTTTCCCGGTGCTCATAGATTGAAAGCTGTAGCTCTCCGTCCTGCTCCTCCGGCATCCCTCCGTCCCCCGACAGACCGATATAGAACCGGTACAGCGGAACCCCGCCGCTTATCATGGCCTGATTCCTGTCCGCGCCCTTTTTGGGCAGAAAGATCTTCAGCGTCTCCGTATTATGATACCAGCCGGATAAGCTGTCCGGCACGGCGGTCGACACAACCGTATCCGGCACCCGGCTTCCGGTATATGTAAATACCAGCTTACCGCCGGACATCTGCCCGGACCAGCCCTCCGCGTTCTCTCCGAAATCCCATGTGCAGGCCGCCAGCTGGGGAGCCGATGTGATGTCCAGCTCCAGCCGCCACACTCCGTCTTCCCGCTTCATAGCCTGCGGCGCTTCCCGGGCCGCCCTGCGGGATACCTCCAGCCACGCGGGCATACCCGCCTGAGCGCTGTCCGAACGGTCAATATACGCGCGCAGCTCGTTCCAGCGGCCCGCAGTCCCCGGCACATGCTTATTTACAACGTCCTCCAGCGCACCGGCGCTTTCCCAGCCGTCGCTCATGATCGCCCACACCGCTGTCTGCGCCGCCGCGTAAGAGGCGTTATCCGCGCGGACAGAGCCGCGCCGCTCAAGCCAGTAGCAGATATCCGCCAGGAGCTCATAATCCGCATCGCTCCTGATACAGGGAATATCCGCGTCGTCGATGGCCGTATTGCGGATCTCAAACGTGACATCGGAGCCCATATGCTTTCCCGGCGCGATGCAGAAGGTCGTCTGATAACCGTCCGACCACCGATACAGATAATTTCTTCTGTGACCGAGTACCGTCTCCGATCCCCCGCCCCATATATTCGTACCGCGAAAAGACGCCGCCCGGCTGATGATGATCCCATGATAGCAGGGCAGGACCGACGCGCAGAAACAGGCGAGGGCCAGCAGCCCCGCCAGAATATATCTTCTTTTCATCCTATACCTCCTCCCGGCCGCCTGCGCCGGCAGGCGGCCTTAATACCTCCATTTCCTGTTCCCGGCAGTCCTGTTATGAGACCGGTTTCCGCACCTGCACGGCGTTTCCGGCGATCCATGCCCCGTTCGCATCTACCTGCCATCCGTCGGGCGTCGCCGCGTTCTGCAGCAGGGCTCCCATCGTCCCGTCCGGCTGTTCATTGAAATAATAGCAGCGCTCCATCCCATCCGTACCCGGAATCCATCTCCATCCGGTTACCATATAGCCGTCGCCGTCAAAGTAGAACCAGCTCACATTCGCCTGTCCCTTCAGCGGATCCGCATAGGAATTGAAAATATACGCCCACCGGTCCCGCAAAACCTGCTGTCCCGCCATAAAGGACCATCTGCCGTCCGCCGTCTGCTGCCAGGTCCCCGTCAATGCGGCCGTTCCCTGCGCTCCCAAAGGTCCCGCTGCGCCCACCCCCGGCGCTCCGGGAACAGGCATGTCGGTAAATACGATACCCGCTCCCGCGCTTTGTCCGCTTCCGGACGAGCCGGAGGAACCGCCTCCCGAAGTTCCGGAGCCGCCCGAACTGCCATAAGACGTTCCATAACTGCCGTAGCCCGTCTGATCCAGCGTCTCGAACCGCACCGTTACGCGGCAGGCAGCCGACACGATCCCGTGGGTCTGATCCTCGGATACCGCCGTTACCGTCTCCGTATACTCCGCGCTCCCCTCCAGGCGGGCATACGGATCCTCCTTCTTCTTCTGGTTATCCTCATTGATCACATTCTGGATCCACGCCGGATTCGCCTTCCCCTCCGGATCAAAGCGGGCGGTTACCGCGCACTGGACGGCGTTATCTCCCTGCGGGACCAGGACAATGACCGCACCTCCGTCGTGATCGCTCCAGCTTACATTCTTATAGAACGGCTGCTCCGGATAAAGCGACGCCGCCAGCACGGCCGGCTCGGAACAGATATACGTTTCTGTCGGGCTGGTGCGCGATCCGCTCAGCCTGCGTGTCACCGTCAGCACAATATCGCTCTTATTTAACTGCAGTCCCTCCACTCTTCTGGTCGTGTAATCCCGGATCTGAAACCGCACCGTCACCCGGCAGTTCCCGTACACGGCCACATGATCCGCCGAAGTGGCCGGATTGGAGGAAGCTGTTACTACAGCATGTTTCTCATAGATCACCGGCGCGATCGCCTCCAGATATCCGCCGTCCGCCTGCGCCTTCTCCTGCTTTTCCAGATTTTTCCGGATAAACGCGCTGTTTAAGTCCGGCATGATCTGCGCGTCCTTCTCCGTGTAAGCTCCGTCCGCGATCAGGCTGATCAGATCATCATCGTCCACCGACCAAAGTACCGTACGGTCTGCCGCGCCTCCGTCGGCATTGTGCTCACTGTGAATACGGACCGGCTGCACCTGGACCGACGTATCCGGCGCGTCGTCAATATATCTGGCGATCAGCGTCCCTTTGGCATCATGGACCTCCGTCACCGTGTCCGGTGCCTTCCGGTCGCCGGTTCTTGTCTGAGTCACAGTGATCACCGTCTCCGCAGGAGTCATGGCAAGCTCCGTCGTTACCTTCACATATTCCGCATTGATCTGCGTATCCCGCGCCGGCATCGTGAACGCGTAGGTTCCTCCTGTCACATACGTCATGGGAACCTGCCGCCCCACATTATTAATATAGGTCGGGGGCTTTACGCCGCCCTGCTCCGATGTATCCGTTACCATCTGATAACGGTTCCCGTCCCTGTTGTTGGGGGATGTCGTTACGGTCACCGTTACACCCGCCGCTACCGCCGCGGGATGGTTCTTGTCGATCGGCCGGTAATAGGACAGCTGTCCTTCCGGCACAGCCGTGAATGTCGCCACATCCGTATCATAGGTCCCTCCTGCGTTCCTCGCGTCGATCCGCGGCACCGACAAAAGATATCCTTTTACCGGCTGGCCCTGCTGCCCCGGCGCGAAATGATCCACCCGGAAACGCAGCCCCTGCGCAGCATCCGGAGCCGTAAATTCATTCTGCAGCTTTCCCGTGACGATGAATCTCACGCCGTCCTCCAGCTCCTGGTAAAAATACTCCGCCGTGCTCTTTTCCGCGTTGCCTGACAGAAGGCTGACGGTTCTCTGGTTATCCATCCAGTACCCTATGTGGGCGGACCATGAAAATACATTATCCTCCGCCATTCCGGAGCCCACCGCCTGCTTCGCTTCAGATGCCGTATCCGCGTACAGATAGGACAGATTATCCCCCGGCGCCGTACCGTAGCTGAACGGATGGCTCAGATCCCTTGTCCCTATAAAGGTTCCCCTGCGGGTGGCGGAACCCATGCCAGTGGACGCGGTCTCTCCCGCGAATCTGGCCAGCACCAGGTCGCCGCTTATATATTCTCCCACGATACCGCCGACGGCGCGGCTTTTGTGGCCGCCGACCAGTCCGTTGACGTAGGAGTTATAGATCCGCGCATCCTCCATGCGGCCGGCAATGCCTCCCACGTATCCGGCTCCCTGGATATGGACGGAATTGACGCTCCCCGTTTCCACGACGCTGTCCACCAGATCCGACGCCTTCACGACGCCGGCGATGCCTCCCACGCATCCCTCCGGCTGATCGGTGATAACGGAGATATTTTTCGCCGTACAGTTCTCGATCGTCACCCGTCCGCCGAATCCGTCCGCGACAGCCGTAATGCCGCCCGCATGGCCGTCCTCCGCAGACACATATCCGGACACGGTCGCATCGCGGATCACAGCTCCTCCGCGGATCTCCGCCGCCAGGACCGCCGCGTGGCCGGTGCCGCAGATATCTCCTGCCTGAACATTCAGATTCGTGACGCTGCCGCCGTCGATCACTCCGAACAGCCCTGCATAATCGAACGCCGGCCCGTCCGGCGCGATATTCAGGTTTTTCACCGTGTGTCCGCAGCCGTTGAAATTCCCGCCGAACGGGTGCCGCACTTCTCCCTCCATTTCCACGCTGCTTTGGTACCAGCCGATCGGGTTCCAGTTCCCGCCGTTCACATTCAGGTCTCCCAGATCGATGTCCCGGATAAGTTCAAAATACTCGCCGGCAAAGGTTTCTCCCTCCGCCACGGCCCTGGACAGTCCCATCAGCTGGGCCAGCGACCCGATCCTGTACGGACGCTCCTCTGTCCCGTCCCCCGGAAAATCCGCGTCTCCGTCCCAATCCTTCCAGATGTCCGGAAGCGATACCATGCGCAGCGCCGAGGCTGCCGTAGCGATCCCGGCGTCCCCGAACCAATCCGCGGATCCCGCCGTCGCCACCGCCGTCGCAGGCTCTCCCCCTCGCGCATTGGCACCATAGCCAAATACCGCGTCCGCCGGCATCCATCCCCCCTGCAGGATGACCGCCGCCATCAGCACGGACACCGCACGGCGTTTCATTGATCTTTTTTTCAGTTTCGGCTTTCTTGCCGGCTCCCTTTTCATTTCCTCCAATACAGTCTCCGTCTGCACTTCCGTTCTGATCCTGCGATTTCGTTTCTTTTCCATAAATATCTTCTCCTTTCCCCTATTCATATTCTTCCGGACACGGCGCCGTCCGTTCCGTCCTTCCGCCGGCCCAAGCACCGCTCCCCGCATCTCAGTTCCTCTGCCTGAGCGCAAATGCCGGCCGTACCCCGATCGGGCCGGTTACAGCCAGCTCCTCATCCATCTCCCCGTCTGCGTCCGGCCTGACGGCCTGCGGATGGATATTCCCGTTTACAAGATCGACCACATAGACGCACCCGGTTTCCCCGCTGCCGTCTCCCATCGGCGTCCTGAGCCAATAGCCGCTGCTGAAGGCTCCCGCGTTCGCCGCCGTCTCTTCTTCATCACAGCCATCCACATTCCACAGGTATTCCCTGTACTTCAGCGCCTCATCCACCGACAGGATGAAATACCGGTCCGTCAGGATCTGGCTGCCCAGCCGGTTAAGCTTAAGATCCGACTCCGCGAACCGGCTGAAGCTTCCCGGCGCGGTGCGCCCCATACAGCCGCTCTCCACTCCGACGCTCGCCGCCGGAAAGATATCCGCGGCGGCCTCCTGCGCCGCCAGCCAGCTGCGGATCTTCGAATCCGCATATTCAGAGCTTTCCCCGAAGTTCACCACCGGCCCGGGATGATAGACGCAGCCGCGGCTCCCGTCCTCAAGCCGCTCATAGGCATACTCCGAGCCGGTATTCGCCGGAATCACGGACTCGCACAGAAACAGCGCCAGACTCTGGCCCTGCCGCGATCCTCCTTCGCCGTAATGCAGGTCAATGCACCGGAACCGGCGGCTGACGCCGTCAAGCGTCCGCGTCACCACGTCTCCGATATTCCAATGATGCAGCGAAGGAATGCTCCCGTCGCTCCAAAGAGCCGTACCTTCGTCCGCGCCGCCGGAAGCTCCCGCATCCGGATCTTCCGGGCCTGTCTCTTTCGCGTCCGGTTCCGCGGTTCCTCCATCCGGAACCTCCCGCACCGCGAACCGAACGGCACAATACGTATCCCCCTGCCATGAGACTGGCTCCTCCGGCGTGCAGGAATACTCCAGACAGCTGCCGAACAGCGCCGGCAGAATGCTCCCCTCAGGCATATAGTTCCTGCCGACCACATAGAATACGCGATCCGCACCGTCTCCCGCCATGCATTGTCCTGCAATGGACATCACGCGCAGATCATTCTCCGACCTGTCGCCTGCCAGAAACCGGCTGTCCGGTATCATCAGCGGATCCTCGCCGGTGAGCACGGCTTCGCTGCCCTTCACCTTTTCCCAAATCCGCGTAAGCGCAGCGCAGGATTCCCCCCTTGCGCCTTCCAAAGCGGCCGCGCCTGCGCGCCCGGCCTCCTTTCGCGCCGCCGGATCTGTCCCTGTTCCATACACCGCGAAACAGGCTCCAAGCACCATTCCAGCGGCAAGTCCGCCCAGAATGGCCATTTTTCGCATACCTTCCCCCATAAACAGCTCCTTCCCTGCCTCTCCGCCCTGAAAAAGGGCGCACTAATACACCTGCCGCGGCCATGCTGCCGCGCGCTCCTTTGCGCATCCGCTGCGCCATATCCGCCAAATCAACACTTGAAGACAGATCACCCCCCAGCTTTTCCGCACTGTCCTTTGGCAATACGCTGTGAAACCATGGTGAAATACCAATCAGGAATTATAGAAATTCCAGAAATCCGGCTTCGGTGATTCCTCCGCCAAGATTCGTAATTACAGTATAAGTCATTCGCCCGTCCCGGTCAACATCATTTTTAAAGTCTTAATATTCTTGCTTGTCTGACAGTTTTCCGCTCCCTTCCGCCGCAAAGGCTCCGGAAAATCCCTCCGCCCGCACAGAGCGCTTTATCCCGCAGGCCGCAATTCCCGCAAAAACCGAAAAAAGCGGTACTTCCGTACCGCTACTTTCCCATATTGCCGCCGTCTTCGTTCCCCCCATCCGGCATATGCACGACCACCTGCCTGTAGGGAATCACGACTCCGGCTTCGTCAAACGCATACTTCACATCTTCGGTCAGCTTCCACTTGGCGCTCCAGTAATTCTCCTTCGCGATCCAGCCCCTGCACACCAGCGTGATTCCGCTCTCTCCGAGGCTGTCCACAAACACCACGACCTCCTCCTCATGGATGATATCCGGATGCCCGTCGAACAGCCTCCGCAGGATCTCCTTGGCCGTACGGATGTCCGAATCATAAGAAATATCCACCCGGATCTCCAGACGCCTTCTCGGCTCCGCGGTCACATTGATGAGATTGGCGTTGGACAGCGCGCCGTTGGGCAGGATCATCTGGCGGTTATCGATCGTATTCAGCGTTGTGTAAAACAGGCTCGTGGACAGAACCGTCCCTTCCGCCGATCCGCAGACGATATAGTCGCCCGGCCTGAACGGCTTCAGGATCAGGATGATCACGCCTCCCGCGAAATTCGCCAGGAAATCCTGAAGGGAAAGGCTGACCGCCAGTCCCGCCGAACCCAGTATGGCTACGATCGAAGCCGAACTTACCCCGACCCGCTCCAGCGCCATGAACCCGGCTACTCCGCAGACCAGGACGTAAATCACCGAGGAAAGGAACGTGCGCAGCGACGCGTCCATATGAATCTTCTCAAACGTCTTATTCAGCGTCTTTCGCAGAAGCCTGGCGATCTGAACGCCGATGATCACGATCAGAACGGCGTTCACAACATTGAAAGCTATGGTTTTCAGCGCCGGCGCCGCGCTCTTGGCGGCACTCTGGGCCGTCTTCGCGATCGTTCCCGCCGCAGCGTGGTAGGTCTTGGAAAATGTACTTGTTTTTTCGGAATCGGAAACAGCGGGAGTGCTGACGATATACTCCGTCTCCGGTTCCGCGTCAAAAACAAACTGCGTCTCGCCGTCCCCGCCAATGACATAGCTGTCCGCCGTCATTTCCTCATTCACGCCTTCACCCGCTCCGGTCTCTCCGAAAACAAGTCCCAACGGGCCGCCGGACCACAGCGCGTCACCGGCCTCAGCCTGTCCTCCCGCGCCCGCCGATCCGGGATTCCCCGTCAAGCCTGCGTTCTCTTCCGTTCCCGCACCATCCGATGTTTCCGCGGCCTCTTCCGTACCCGCGCCGGCGGTTTCTTCCGATCCCGCATGCCCCGACGCTCCCGCGGTTTCTTCCGTCCCCGCATGCCCCGGCGCTCCCACAGTCTCTTCCTCTCCCGCATGATCCGGCGCTGCCACGGTTTCTCCCGCTCCCGTATGATCCGGCGCTCCGCCGGTCTCTTCCGCTCCCGTATGATCCGGCGCTCCGCCGGTCTCTTCCGTTCCCGTATGGTCCGGCGCTTCGCCGGTCTCTTCCGTTCCCGTATGATCCGGCGCTCCCGCGGTTCCTTCCGTTCCCGCACTGTCCGGCTGTCCGGCTGTCTCCTCCGGTCCTGCCGCTCCGCCTTCCCCCGCGATATTCGTCAAAATCTCTTCCAGATTCCCGATCATTTCCCGATATCTCCTGTCTTCCCGCCGCGACCCGCTCCGTCAGGCGGCGCTTCCGTCTCTCCTTCGTATCATCCTTCACTTCGGATACAGCTGAAGATCTGCACGCCCAGCGGTGCGACTCGGATCACAATCGACTCTTCCCGGCCGTCGCATTCCACCGGACGGCTTACGGCCGCCCGCGGGTTGCGCACGCCGCTCCCGCCATACTCCGCCGCTCCGCTGTTAAAGATCTCTTTATATTTCCCATGGAACGGTACGCCGATCCGGCGTTTCTCATGGGCCACCGGCGCGAAATTGCAGACCACGAGAATCGTCTCATCCGGAGATACGGACCGGCGCAGATACACCAGGATATTCTCCTGACTGCTTAAACAGTCGACCCACTCGAAGCCCTCCGGCTGACCGTCCAGCGTATAAAGCGCCGGATGAGACCGGTAAAAATGCAGCAGCGCCCTGACATAATCCCGGAATTCCCGCTTTGCGGCGGGCGAATCGTCCGCTGCCTGCGCCGCGGGCTTCTCCGGCTCTCCTGCGGTCTCGTCCGCCTCCTCCGGCACTTTCCACGGCAGGCTCGCGTTCTCGTCCCATTCCTCCGTCATGCCCATATCCTGGCCCATAAACAGCAGTTTCCGGCCGGGATGGGTCATCCAGTAGCCATAGGCCGCCCGCAGATTGGCAAGCTTCGCCCCCAGCGTCTCACCCGGCATCTTCGAAACCATGGAGCCGCGCCCATGGCCCATCTCATTGTGAGGGAACGCCAGAATGAATTCCTCGCTGTAAGCGTAAAGCATGCTGAAGGTCAGCTCCCCGTACCGCTGATGCCTGAAATACGGATCGTACCGCATATAGCTGAGAAGCCCTTCCAGCCAGCCCCCGTTCCATTTGTAATCAAACCCCAGCGCCTCATCCGCGCCGCCGGTCACCTGCGGCCAGGCCGTAGATTCCTCGGCGATCAGCACCGCGCCGTCCTCTCTCTTATGGAAGCAGGCCGCAAGGCGCTTCAGGAAGTCCACCGCGTCCAGGTTCTCATTGCCGCCGTAAATGTTCGGGATCCACTGGCCGGGCGCCTTGCCGTAATCCAGATAAAGCATAGCCGACACCGAATCCGCGCGGATGCCGTCGGCATGGTACACCTCCGCCCAGTAAAGAGCGTTGGCAATCAGAAAATTCGCCACCTGCAGCCGCCGGTAATTAAAGATCAGCGTCCCCCACTGAGGATGGGTCCCCTGCCGCGGATCCCTGTGCTCATAGACGCAGCTGCCGTCAAAGCAGGCCAGCCCTGCCAGATCCCGCGGGAACTGGGCCGGGGTCCAGTCCAGGATAACCCCGATCCCCTGGCCGTGCATATAATCCATAAAATACTGGAAATCGTCCGGCGAGCCGTGACGGCTGGTAGGCGCGTAATATCCGGTGGTCTGGTAGCCAAGGGACGCGTCCAGCGGATGCTCCATCACCGGCAGCAGCTCCACATGGGTATAACCCATCTCCTTCACATAAGCGGCAAGCTTCACCGCCAGCTCCCTGTAGTTCAGAAAACCGGCAGCCGCGCCCGCGGACTGTACCTTTGCCGCCGCACCCTCCGGCTTCTCTGGAACCGCGCCCGCGGACTGCGCCGCATTCTCCGCATCCGTCCCTCTCTCCGCGCGCATCCACGATCCCAGATGCACCTCATAAACCGACATCGGCGCCTGCTTCGCCGCGCCGCGTCCTTCCGCCCGGCTGGCCATCCATTCCTGATCGTGCCATGTAAACTGAGACACATCCCACACGATCGACGCATCGTGAGGCCGCACCTCCGCATAGGTCCCGTATGGATCCGCCTTCAGCATCGCGGCTCCGTTCGCCGCCTTCACCTCATATTTGTAGATCGTCCCCTGCGTGACGCCGGGCAGAAAGATCTCGAACACGCCATAATTGCCCAGCCGCCGCATCTGGTGACGCCGTCCGTCCCACAGATTGAAGTCGCCGACTACACTGACCCGCATGGCGCATGGCGCCCACACGGCGAAATATGTTCCCGCCACGCCGCCGATCACCATCGGATGGGCGCCCAGCTTCTCGTAGGCGTTATAGAGAACGCCCGCGTCGAATTTCTTCAGGTCCTCCTCCGAAAGCTGCGGACCGTATGCATACGGATCATGGATCGTCTGGACTGTGCCGTTATCATAGGTCACCTCCAGCGTATACTTCGGAACCGTCTTTCCCGGCAGAAGAACGGCGAAGAACCCGGCCTCATCCGCCAGCTCCATGGGCCAGGACGCATCCTGCGTTCTGCCCGCACGCGGATCCTCCCGCAGTTCCGTCCGCCGCATACCGTCCGCATGCGAAGTCTCACCCGGTTCCGTCCGCCCCGTACTGCCCGCCCGTGAAGGCTGCTTCACCGGATCCGGTTCCGCCGTGTGAACCGTTACCGACGCTGCGGTCGGAATAAACGCCTGTATCAAAATACCCTGGGGCACGATATGCGGCCCCAGCAGCCTGTGGGGATCGCAGGCTTCCGAATAAACAAGCTCTTCGATCGCAGCCCAGTCCATCAGGGAATACAGTGTGTCTGTCATGGAGCAGTCCCTCCTTTTGCAAATACGCGTTTATCTGTTCTTATCTACCAGTTTACCATTATTTTCAGATAAATACAAACATTACCGGCAGAATTTTCACTCTCTGTAATACGCCAGCATCAGATCCACCATGCGCCCGTAGCTCTTAACCCCATCCGACTGGCTGTTGATCTTCAAATACGTATCGTTCATCTGATTGGCCACCTCGGCCACCTTGCCCTCATAGCGGTTCCAGAACGCGTTATTGGCGGCAAGATCCGCCCGCGTCCGCTCATTCAGCCGCCCGTAGAGATCCATGTACGTCTCCATATCCTGAGCCGCCAGCGCGTTGCCGGCATAGACCCAGCCGGTCAGATAACCGCTGTAGCGGAAGGATGGATCCGTCGAACCGATACACGCCAGATAGCCGATGAAATTCGCCTCATCCTCGCGCATAAATCCCCGCAGATGGGAAAGCTCATGGCAGATCGTATGGGGAATATTGTAATCCGTCATGTCCCGGTTGTAATTGGCCTCCACCGTAAACGGCGAATAGATCCCGGACAGCTGCTGCACCGACAGGATCCATGACACCGCCAGCGGCTTCGGCCGCGGGTAATAACCGGCCAGCTGGGGATACGTCTCCGCCAGCGCCGCCATGGCCCGCCGTCCCTCCTCATTCCACGCCCGGCTGTAAGGCGCCGTATCCACCGTCTCGTTCACCTTATCCGTAAGATATTCACAGAGATCGGTCAGTTCCTCCACCGACGACTTGCGCACCTCCAGATCCAGATAGCTTGAAAATGGCCGCCGGTAATAATTGACGCCGCAGCAGGCCGTATAAAGAAACGCCAGAAGCCCCAGGATCAGACACGCGGCCGAGAACCACGCGCCCGCCGCCGCGGTTACAGGTTCCGCCCTTGTCACAGCCGCGCGAATATGGGACGTGGTAAACAAAATCAGCCATATTATACTTAAATACAGCAGCAGTTCCACCACTGAAAATGGAAATATCCCGCAAATCCTCCCATATATCCCCACAATCCATGGATACACAGTCGTCGCGTACCACTCTCCGAACGCCGTGTATCCGCTGCCGGTCCCGCCGGCGAGCGCACGCAACGCGGAAAAGATTCCGCCGGCGTTATTTCCCGCAAGACGGTCTGCGCCGGGTACGCCGCGGGCCGCCAGCTGAAGAACTCCCGCCGCCGCCAGCAGAACAACGCCTGCCGCCGCCATACGGGCATGACGCCGGGAATCCCGTCTTTTATCTTTATGTAAACTATTCTTCTTCATACGCCGCTTCCCACAGGTTCTCCTGTCCGGCTCCGCCGCCGGTCCCGCCGCCTCTCCTGTCTATATGAAAAGTATACCACATCCGAGCCCCGCCACATATAAATTTTTTCTTACCATTTTCAAAAAGCCCTTGCGGATTGCCCGAAACTCATTTACACTGATAAGGAAACGGGAGAAAGAAGGTCAGTACGGACTTATGAAGAATAAAGATAACGCCGACAGGAGAAAGCAGATCGAGGAAGAGGAACCGTTCGACTGGAAAAAAGAACTCTTAAGCTGGATCGAAATTCTCGTGATCGCGGCTATCGCCGCGTTCATTCTGGATACATTTATCATCGCCAACAGCCGCGTTCCCAGCGGTTCCATGGAAACCACGATCATGACCGGCGACCGCGTCATCGGATCCCGCTTAAGCTACACCTTCGGAAAGCCGGAGCGGGGCGACATCGCGATCTTCGTGTTCGGCTACACCTGCCGCCAGTGCGGCGCCGAATACCAGAAAGCGCCGGAGGGCGTCTGCCCCTCCTGCGGCCGGAAGGACAGCCGTAACAAAGTCGTTTACTACGTAAAGCGCGTCATCGGCGCGCCCGGGGATGTGGTGGACATCCACGACGGCCACGTCTACCTGAACGGTTCTGAAACGCCTGAGGCGGAACCCTATCTCTCCGAAGAGATGATCACTCCCCAGGCGATGCATTTCGAGGTTCCGGAGGGACACTACCTGATGCTGGGCGACAACCGCAACTACTCCCTGGACGCACGCTTCTGGCGCTACACCTACATCGACGAGGACCAGATGGTCGCCAAGGTCCTGTTCCGGTATTTCCCGAAGATCAGCCTGCTGAAATAACACGACGGAGTTCCGACAAAAAAACGCCCCGGCCGGTACCGGATAAGTATCGGCCGGGGTATTTCATGTTTCATTCAGAAATCTGGTTATCCGCGCATGCTACGGTTCACGCGGGAAATCCTCCGCGATCACGCTCCACGCCGCGTCCATGCTGTAATACTTCCGCACAAACTCCTGACTTCTCTCGCTCAGCGCCCGGCAGCTCTCCGGGCTCTGATAGATATCGGCCACCGCCCCGGCGAACGCTTCCGCCTGATCGGCGATCACCATCACATCCTCCGCCTGCGGGATTCCCTCGGCGCCGATGGATGTGGTAACGACTGCGGCTCCGTTATACAGCGCCTCCACTACCTTGCCCTTCACGCCGGCGCCGTAGCGCAGCGGCACGACCACCAGGCGGGTGGTATCGTAAAGCCGTACCAGCTCCTCATCGCTGACGAAACCCTTTACTACCACGCCCGGCACCGTCTGCTCCAGAGCCCTGATCTCGTCGGTCACCCGGGAACCGGCCACATAGAATTTCGGCGGTTCGGCCCCCGCGCTCCTGAATCCGGTGCAGAGCAGCGGATAGACTTCTTTCGCGAACCACAGCACCGCGTCCGCGTTCGGCGGATGCGCGAAGCCGCCCACGAACAGGATCCCCTCCCGTTCCGCGAAATCCTGCGGAATATCATCCCGGAACGCATCATACACATAAGCCACGATATCCTTTACCGGAATGTTCTCATCCTCGGCCCTGACCGCGTCGCGCTCCACGCAGGAGGGATAGTAGCTCATATCCACCTTATAGAAGAGGGACAGCTCGATCCCCTTCCAGTAATCAGCGGCCCTGCGCCGGTCCGGATCCATGGTCAGCGCGTACTCGCGCCCTTCCCGCAGATAGTGCAGGTCATGACCGTAATAGATCAGCTTGATATCCGTGTTCTCCCGCAGATAATCCACATATTTGATGGCGATATGCGGACGGTTCAGATACGCGACGGCGATATCCTTCCTGTGGGCGGAGATCCAGTCCCAGATACCCGCCTCGTATTCCGCGCCGGACAGGATCTCGACGCCCATCTGCTCCAGCGCCGTGGAATAGGGCTCCTCATGAGCGAAATTGTCGCCCAGGAATTTGACTACGTAGCCATGCTTCAAAAACATCTTCAGATACTGGAAAGTGGTCTTGGAACCGGCGTCCTTATCGAACGTAGGCACGTAATGATCGATCACCAGGATGACCGGTTTGCCCATGCTGCGCTCGCGTGCCCGGAACGGATCCGGATTGCCGGTATTCTCGCACTGGTTCTTCAGCTCCTCCGCCCATTTCTCCTTAAGCTTCTCCGAATTCTCGACCTGATACCGCTTAAGTCCGTCGCCCTGTACATCGGTGCCATTGGAAATGCCTTCGTAATGAATCACCTTCGACAGCGGCTGGTACACCACCCGGTATCCCGCCTTTCTCACCTCGAAAGCCAGATCCGAATCCTCGCAGTAGGCCGGCGCGTAGCGCTCGTCGAATCCGCCGATCCGCTCCCACAGCTCGCGGGGCAGAAGGATCGCCGCGCCGGAGATATAATCCACGTCCTTCACGTAATTGTACTGAGGCTTGTCCGGATCATCCAGACGGCCGTAATTCCAGCCGGAGCCGTCGCTCCAGATGATGCCGCCCGCCTCCTGCAGCCGTCCGTCGGGATAGACAAGCTTGGAACCCACCATGCCGATGGACGCATCGGAACGGATCAGACTCACCAGCGAGGAGAGCCATCCTTCCGTCACCTGCGTGTCATTATTCAGGAACATGATATACCGGCCGCGGGCCTTCTTCGCCGCCTGGTTGCAGTTCTTAAGGAAGCCCTGGTTCGTCCCGCCCCGGCTGACCGTCACGCCTTCCACGTAACGGCCGATGTGCTCCGTAGCGTCGGTGGACACATCGTCGGCGATAATCACTTCGTAGGATACATCCTTCGTATGCTCCAGGATCGAGACGAGGCATGCGTACGTATATCCGATCTGGTTATAGACCGGAATCACAATGCTCACCTCCGGCTGCTCCGGCTGCTGAAATACCAGCTTCCGGTGCTCCCGGTACAGATCGCCGATCTCAAAGTCGCCGTCCCGCAGGTTCTTCCCTTCCTCCGTCTTATAGAATTTCCAGGAACGGATCGGATGGGCCAGATATTCCTTCCGATAATGAAACTTCTTCCGCTGCGGCGAGCCCTTTGGGTATTTCGCGTTGAATTTCTCCCCCAGCTTGCGGCGGATCTTGAAAATAACCGCTTCATGGCCGTTCAGATAGGTCAAAGTCCTGCCCATCTCGTCGATCTCATGGCGCAGGTCTTTAATCATGATCTCCAGATTCGTCACATGATTGTCCGTCAGCCGCTTGACCTCCGTCATCTTGCGGATCGCCGCGCTCTGGTCATGGATCTGAGCCTTCAAACGGCCTTCATTCTCCTTCGAACGCGCCAGCTCCGCCTCCAGGCGGCGCAACTCCTCGTCCATCTCCGTAAAGCCTTTCGCGGACCGCGGCTTTACCAGATAATTCTCCAGATAAAGAACCTGGTTCTCCCCATGGACATAATACTGGAAATTTCTCTCCATGGAATCATAAAGCGCTTCCGCCTCCGGCGTAATGCCGAACCGGCCAAGCCACTCGCCAAGCGTCCCGCAGCCGTCCATCAGGCTCTTAAACTGCCGGTAGGCGTAGAACAGGATCCGGTAACGGATATAATCGATGGGTACCGGGAAATCAAAGACCCATTCATAATCCAGACAGTAATTGCCGTCGTCGGTCAGCAGTACATTCTCAAACAGCAGATCGATATTGGATACATGGAAGCAGGGGACGTTCCAGCCGGCGTCCCGCGGCCGGCCGGCCGCCGCTCCGTCTCCGTCCGGTTCCGTTCCGGCGTCCGCTCCCGTTTCATCCGCCGCCGGCGCCGCGGTATATCCCGCCAGCATGTTCATTTCCTTCCCGCCGAACACGATCGCGAAGCCTTCCGTCGGCGCGAAGGGCTCAATATCTCCTTCCTCCGCCGCCAAAAGCACATCGATGCTCTGCCGGATCAGTTCGATCGGCGCCTGTCCGCTTACGATCTCGTCCGTGAGCCGCGCGGCCAGCGTCCGGCCGGTCAGATACGGGAATGTGACCGCGCTTCCGTCCGGATCCTTCTCCCCCGGCAGATACTTTAGCAGCTCATGCTGGGCGGACAGCGCCTCATACTGCGCTGTAAAATGATCGATATGCCCTCTGCCCTCCGCGTTCAGGGCGCTTTTCACCACCCGGCGCTCTCCGCCGGTCCCGCCCAGGATCATCGTCTTAAGCTGGAATTCCTCCCGTCGGGTGCTGTTGTATTTCATAAACTGGGGACCGTCCTTTTGGATCGGCCGGCCGCCGCGGCGCCAGATCGCCAGATAGGCGTTGGCATACTGGTCAAACTTTCCCTCCTTCACCACCTGGTCGAAGGCCGCTCCCATATCGAAAAACGGATAATCCGGAAAATCATAGGCCGCGATCGTATCGGTCAGGTCCCCCTCCCGCGGCAGATACGCGTCGGAATAGATCGTCACCGGCAGCTTGTAATCCGGCATCGGGTAGTAAAACTCCAGACTGCCGCCGTCGCCGCCCATCAGCCATCGCGTCAGAGAATCCTTCGAAAGGCTGTGGACGTCCTTCGACGCGCCGGCCCAATATTTGACGCCGAGGGGATTGCATACCGCCGCGATCAGTTCACCGTCCGGTTTCAGAAGGGACTTCGCCGCCGCGATCTGGGCCTCGCTCTCCTCCCCGCTCAGCTCGTCCTGCTCCAGATCGCCGATGATCACTACGTAATCGTAAAGCCCTTTCGCCTGCGGAAGGTATTCCGCAAGCGTCCCCTGCACATAATTGATATTCTTATATCCGTCCTGCCCGCCGTGGCGCAGGCGGTTGATCTCAAGATTGGCCCAGGAGGGATCGAGCACATCTACCCGGGATACCCTCCGGGCGTAAAGCCCCGTCAAGGCGCCGAAATCAGACCCCACCTGCAGAAGCGTTCCCTCCCTGCGGAACGGATACCATTCCAGCAGATTCTCCCTCTGCGGAGAGAGCGCGTAAAGAAATTCCAGCTTGGGATTGGCGCCCAGAATCGCCTTTCCGTCGGCTCCGTAGGTCTTGATAAGACCCAGCAGCCTGCGTTCCACCTCTGTTCGTTCTTTCTCTGGTTTCATTGTGTTCCTTTCTTCTCCGCTTTCACCTCGGACTCCATATCGTAGACCCCCACCGTGTTCTTGTTCGATATCACAGTCAGGCTCAGCACGTCGTAGAGCCGGTGATAGACCACATGCTCGCCCAGCTCGAAGCCGGTACAGCTCATACTCAGCAGGTATTCTCCCCCCTGCAGCGTCATCTTCTGTGTAAATGAGACCTCGTACTCATCGCCGTCCCGCACGGGCCGGATGTCCATCCCCTCGTACATCGTATTCGTGCCGGTCAGCTCGGTTCCCTTCTTATCCTTGATCGTATACGTGAAGATCGGCGTCTGGATCGGCGCGTGGAAACGGATCTTCTCGCGGATAGTGAACTGTTCGCCTTTCAGAAGCAGATTCGTCAGATTCCCACGGCTGTCAAACAGACCCATGTCGTAGATCTCCGCCCTTCCGTCGCCGTACTCGGTGCGGTTTGGATTGACCGCCAGACTGTCCTTCATGAGCGCGGGACGTTTCCGCTGCCCGCGGGACACCTCCGTACCGATCCGGTCGCCGGAGCCGGCCGCCGCCTTCCACCCGGCCCCGCTGCCGGATCCGTCCGCCGCCTTCTCCCCGGCCCCACTGCCGGATCCGTCCGCCGCCCTCTCCCCGGCCCGGTCGCCGGATTCGGCCGCCGCCCGCCGCTCCGCCGCCAGCTCCTCCTCCAGCGATTCCATCTGATTCGCCAGGATCTTCTTGTACAGATCCACCATGTGGCCGGCGGTTCCCTCGGCGATGAAATTGCCTTTATTTAGCAGCACCACCTTATCGCAGTACTTCAGGATACTCCCCATATCGTGGGTCACCATCAGGATCGTGGTTCCCTTCTGCCGAATCTCCTCCATACGCCGGTAGCATTTGGCCTGGAAGAATACGTCCCCCACAGACAGCGCCTCGTCCACGATCAGAATCTCCGGATCCACATTGATCGCCAGCGCGAAAGCCAGGCGCACAAACATACCGCTGGAATAGGTCTTCACGGGCTGATTCACGAAATCGCCGATCTCCGCGAAATCCAGGATATCCTGCAGCTTCGCGTCCATCTCCTTCCGCGAAAAACCCATCATGCTGCCGTTCATATAGACATTCTCGATGCCGGTATAGTCCATATTAAAACCGGCGCCCAGTTCCAGAAGCGCCGATACCGTTCCGTTCACCGTCACCTCTCCGGTGGTGGGCGACAGAACGCCGGTGATGATCTTAAGGATCGTGGATTTGCCGGAACCGTTGGTGCCGATGATGCCCACTGTCTGGCCCTTCTCCACGGAAAACGAAAGGCCGTTCAGGGCATAGAATTTCCTGTGGTACTCCTTATGGAAAGGACTCAGAGACTCCTTCAGCCTGTCGATCGGCTTATCATACAGCTTATAGATTTTTGTCACATCTTTTACGATGATGGCATTCTCCATGGAACTCCTCCTAAACCGCCTGTACGGCAGTCTCCTGGCTCTTTCCGCGCATCCGCGCACAATCAGACTCCGGCTTTATCCGCGCATCCGCGCACGGTCAGTCTCTGGCTTACGTCTTACAGCACGTCCGAGAAATGCGGCCGCAGCCTCTTGAATACCTTTAGCCCGGCCAGGAACAGCGCCGCCGTCACCGCCCAGAAATAGAGTGTTACCGCCGGTCTCTCCCAGAAGGCGCCGCCGGTCAGCATGCTGTCCCGGTAACCGGTGACGAGATACCAGACCGGATTCAGCTTCAGCACCTGATCGAGCCAGGCCGGATGATTCGCGAACATGGCCGGATCCCACATGATCGGAGTCACCCACATCCAGACCTGCAGGAAGATTCCGACGATCTGCGCCATATCCTTGAAAAACACATTGACCGCGCTGGTGAAATACACGGTCCCCAGCGAGAAAACCGTGGCCGCCAGCGAATAGTACGCGATCTGCAGCCAGCTGACCTTCGGAAAGGTACCGTACAGCAGAAACACCGCCACCATGATCAGCACAAAGATCACATGCACCATCAGGCAGGAGATCACCTTGATCACCGGCAGGATCTCCACCTGGAAGACCACTTTTTTAACCAGATAATTATACTCCTGCAGGCATCCGGTTCCTGCGTTCAGCGCCTCGCTGACATAGAACCACGGCACAATCCCGGGGATCAGCCACTGCACGTAAGGGTAGCCCGGAACCGGCGGCGCGTTCTTAAAGCCCATCTGGAATACGAAGAAATAGATCAGCACCGTGACTACCGGCTGGATGAACATCCAGACTACGCCGAAATAGGACCCTACAAAGCGCTTCCGGAAATCGGACTTCGCCAGGTCCCAGATCAGCTTCCGCCGTCTCACCATTTCTTTCGCCAGTGTGACAAGATAATTCATCGACGCCTCTCCCGCTTGTCTCCATCTTCGATTCGTCTCTGTCCGCGCCCTTAACCGGGCGCGTGCATTCCCCGCCAAAGCGGTTAAGCGCGCCTCAGAACTTAAACGTATCCTTAAGCCCGCCCCATTTCTTATCCCGCTCGGAGAAGATCAGTTCCATTCCCTCCTCGATGGGCCACTCGATACCGATCTCCGGATCGTTCCAGATCAGGCCGCCCTCATCGCCCGGATGATAGAAATCCGTCACCTTATAGGCGAATTCCGCCGTATCCGAAAGGACCAGGAAGCCGTGGGCAAAGCCGGGAGAAACATAAAACTGCTTATTGTTCTCGGCAGACAGCTCCACACCGAACCACTGGCCGTAAGTAGCCGAATCCGCCCGCAGATCCACCGCCACATCGAATACCCGGCCGCTGACGGCCCGCACAAGCTTCCCCTGCGGATACTGCTTCTGGTAATGAAGCCCCCGCAGCACGCCCTTCACGGACATGGACTGATTATCCTGAACGAAGACCATATTCAGTCCGGCCGCCTCAAAATCCCGCTGATTATAGGTCTCTACAAAATACCCTCTGGCGTCCTTATGAATCTCCGGCTCGATCACATAAAGCCCCTCGATGTGGCAGGGCGTTACCTTTATCTTTCCCATTCTTCCGTCTCCTTTTCCGTACCGGGAGCCAATACAGCCCGCGGTGCTTTCCGTGCCTTCCTTCCGTATCCTCCGGTCCGCGGTCAGATACACTGGCACACCACGCTGTAAAGCCTCAGCAGTATATACAGATTCGCGCAGCACATTAAATACAATATACTACGGTTTCCATCCTTTGTCAAAACCAAACGGTCGTTTTTGCAGGCCAGCAGAAGCGCCGGCAGAAACGGCAGAAAATATCTTCCCTGAACCCCCTCAATCACCATGGAAGTTCTGGGCGTACAGGCGATCAGCATGGAAAGAAGCGCAGCCGCCGCGCACACGGCGCACACCGCGAAGATCCACAGCCTTTTTCCTCCCGTAACCGTCAGGCTCTCCCCCGGTACCCGAAACGCCAGAAGCAGCAGCCCCGCCGTGAAAAACATGACAAGGACGTACGGGACATTCAGCATCGGATCCAGATTCCCCAGCATGCCGCCGATCATCGTCAGATGATACTCGTCCGTCTGATGCAGCAGCGTATTATAAAACATACGGATCAGAAGCATCGGATGATGGAAGAGCAGCAGCAGGCTGTAACCCTCCTCCCCCGTCGCAGAAAGCACCGGATTTACCGCCGCAGCGTACGCGCCCACCACCCGGGAATTCACCAGCAGCATTGCAGCCGCCCATGCGCCGGATACAGCGGCCGCCGACGCCAGCCATCTGCCCCATCCGCCGAATTTGCGGACCGGGATCAGAAGACAGAGCCCCATCATCGGCGCGTAGATCATCTTACACGGGCCGGCCGCCGCCATGAGCACCGCAAGAAGCGCCACGTCCCGCACCCGCACGCGTTCCCGGGCATAGGCCAGATCCAGGCAGACAGCCGTGAACAGAAACATACACGCCAGGATCATTACGTCGTAGGAAAAGGACGCCGACAGATGAAGGGTCATCGGCAGCAGCGCGACTCCGAAAAGAACCTCCTTCCCGAAAGGAAGCCGCTTAAGCGCCAGCCACGTCATAAACGTGAAAAAGACAAGATTACAGAACCTTCCCAAATACGCCAGCCACAGGCTGTTCAGACGCAGGAGTCTCGCCGCGGCAATCCCGATCGCCTGCGGCACATAGGCCACGGGCGTCGTAGTCACCGGCGGAAAGGACGTCACAACCGGCGTTTGCGGCTCCACGTCCTGTCTTCCCTGCAATTTCCCCGTCCATATGTCGTGGATCGCGCGGTAAGTGCTCTCATTCAGCCGCTGCCCCAGGACAACGCTGTCCGGCGCGGCGCCTCCGCTTAAGCTCCCGTCGTCTTCCGCCCAGTAACCGGCGTCAAAAGAGATCGCATAATCGCCATACACATCTTCCAGGATCCAGTCCTGCGCCCGGACCAGCACGCGGCCGTCGATCCGGCGCGCCGGCTGCCCCAGCATACGGCTCGACAGTTCGTAAGCCGTAATATAGTGGCTGATCTCATCCGGAGCCGACATCGGCGGAAGTACAAACATATACAGAAGCCCCAGCGCAAGCGCAGCCGCCGGATAGATCTTCTCCAGCTTCCATCCGCCGCGGATCTGTCTCATGAACATCCATCCGAAAACGACCGCCAGCCCCAGCGCGAGCGCCCACATGCACAAATATCCCGCCGTAAGCCACCCGTCGCCGACGGCAGACGCCCCCGCCCGCACATCCATAAAATGCCACAGGCCAAACGCGCCCACCACCGCCGACGCTGTTACGATCCGTTTCCATTCATGTTTTTCTCTCATCCGTTCCTCCGCTGTCCGAATTTCGTTTCCGTTCTATTTTGGCTCTTCCTGGGCCATAATCTCCTGAATACGCGCCTTATCCTCCTGCGCCTTCTTTTCATCAAGCGCCATCTGCTGCACCAGTTCCCGGATCTTCATCTCCAGCTGCGAGATATGGATCGTCATATAAAATACTTTCACGATCAGCACAAAAATCGCGAACAGGAACAGAAAATTCGCCGTTGAATAGATTCCCAGACAGTGGGCGGCGAAATCCGCCACCGCCGGAAACAGGCTGAAAACCACCAGCACCAGCGCCAGTACGATCCAGAAAACCGCGCTCTCGATCTGCATCTTTGACTGGCGGATCCTGCGCATCATCAAAAACAGAGTCCCCACCGATACCAGAATCAGCGCGATCCGCAGCGTTATCGTCATCATAAACAATCCCCTCGCCTTTCGTATTTCCTGCGTTTCTTAAGTCCGGCCACAGCCCGTTCCTATCTGCCGCCCGTCCAGTAGTCCGGATTCGCAGTGCACCGGAGGACGACCCTTTCAGGCAGATGCCGGTACATCTTCCCCAGCCGGTAACCGAGAAATTTGATCCCGCTGCCGGCGACAAGCGCCGGCAGGAGCCATCCCCGGCCGGTTCTTAAAAGCCATCCGGCCGTCTGCTTCACCATACGGATTCCTTCTCCTTCCGACGGCACCCCGGCAAATACTTCCGGATGATCCGCCTGCGATACCGCCAGATCGAAATTCCGGCGAAACTGCTGCGCAAACGTCATATTATGCGAGTGGATCACCTTCGCGTCCGCCTCGTAAGCCACGGCGTAGCCGGCCTTCATCACCTTCGCCATATAGAGCATGTCTTCATTGAATATCGTTCTGTCTATGAAGCCGCCCTGCTTCTCAAACACATCCCTGCGGTAAGCGCAGCAGACATTGGATGCAAAATAGGTTTTGATTCCAAGCTCCGGCAGGTCGTTCATCGTTTTGATCCGGCTCTTATCCGGATAATTATAGTTTCTCGTGTATCGTTCGATCGCTCTGCAGTCCCCGGCCGGAAGCTGCCGCGCATACACGGCGGCTACCGTTTCACCCCCGGGACCCTTCCGGTCAAACGCCGCCGCCAGCCGCTCTGCCAGCGCATTATCCTGCGGCACTGCATCGTCGGTCATAAAGATTATTATATCTGCTTCCGAGCAGGACGCCCCCCGGTTCCTGGTAGCGCCGTGGTCAAATTCTGCCTTGGACAGATAATGGATCTCCAGATTCGGGATCTGCCGGTAGCTGGCTTCATTCCATCCGCCTCTCTCTGTTTTCATGACAATGATCCGGTTCACCGGATGCGTCTGCCGCTCCAGCATCGCCAGAAGCCTGGCAAAGCGTTTACCCGGCCGGTACACCGGAATGATCACATCTATGGTCGCTTTTACAGTATCCATCTCTTTCCTTCCTATTTCTCCCTCTCGGTCCGGGGCCGGTATTCTCCCTCCCGGTCGGTCTCCCTCCGCATCCGTCTGTACGAAAGCCACGCGCAGACCGCAAAACCCGCGGTCATAACCGTCATCAGCGTCAGATACGCATACGCGGCTCCGGGAATTCCGCTCCGCCGCACCATCGCAGGCGCCAGGAACACCGCAGCTGCGGTCATCACCGCGTAGATCGCAAAGATCACATCCTGCCTGCGGAGAATCACCAGAACATAGTAGTACAAATTCAGCAATGCATAGAATCCGCCGCCCAGCACAACCAAAACAAACGGAACATGATACCCTGTCAGGCTGCCCGCGTAATCTCCGCCCAGAAGCATCTCCAGTATTCCCAGTACCGGACGGCCGATAAACCAGGCCAGACCCACCGCCAGGAAGCTCAAAACGCCGATCAGGCCGGAAATGCGCAGGAGCATCTTTTTAAACCTTTCAAATTTCCCCTCGGTCCAATAGCCGGTCAGATAGGTAAGTACCGGCCGTATAACAAATCCCGCCGCCAGATTGATCACCGACGTGGGCATAAAGATCAGATTAAAATACCCGGACGCCGCATCATCCATATACGCGTCAATGGCATACTTCGCGGCGGAAAAAATATAAAAATCCAAAAATACCGATACGAACAGAAGCGCCGCCGCTTGGGTCAGCGGCCGCATCCGCCTCCACTCCCAGCCCATATCCACCGCCGGAAGCTGCCGGATCATCACCACATCGAAGACCAGCACACCGGCAGCCTGCGCCGCCACGGCCGCCGCGCAGGCTGCCGCAAGCCGCCGGCCGGCCGCAAGAACCGTCAGAAACACCGTCACCGACAGGATCGTCCGGAACGTATTGGACTTGCCGGTCAGATGAAGATGTCCCTGCCGCTGAAACTCCGACTCATACACATCGGCAAACCCATCGATCACCTTCCAGCAGATTAACAGAAACACGACCGCCGCCTTCGCCGGCGCGTAACCGCTCAGAAGAAGACAGGCCGCCCCTCCTGCAAGGGCCGCCCCGCAGGTCAGGAACCTGTGGTGCAGATAATCGCCAAAACGATACTCGCCGCGGCCGTCCGTGATCTGGAACGGGCGCAGTCCGAAATACGCCACGATAAACATCTGCTGCCCGAGCGTGCTGTAGCCGAAAGCAAAGACGCCCCCCTGATCCTCGCCGGCGATCCGCATGACCAGAAACGCGAGAACCATACTGGCAAAGGCATAGCAGAAGCTCCCCGCCATATTCCAGACGATATTCTGTTTTTCCCTGTGGGAGCCGCTCCCCATAAGAAGGGCCGGCCAGCGGGAGAGGACATGGGTCATGATGGAGCTCCTTTCGCGGGCGCGGGACGCGAGTCCGCAGTGCGCGGCTCGGAAACCTGCGGTTTCCTCGCTCGCGGGCATTCGCCCTATGGATTCGGACGCATGAGTTCCGGCTTACGTGCAAGCACGACGAACGGGCGCGGGACGCGAGTCCGCAGTGCGCGGCTCGGAAACCTGCGGTTTCCTCGCTCGCGGGCATTCGCCCTATGGATTCGGACGCAT
>CANQBX010000039.1 GCA_947589095.1 uncultured Lachnospiraceae bacterium | reverse complement strand
ATCCTTTCCTGCAACACTAACGGCAACTTTTTTGCCGGGGTCTTTAGAAGTGGAAGTTAACTTTTCACTTCACTGAAAAATAACGAAAACGATCTCTACAGATCATCCTCCAATGCGCTGCTCTTGGCGTAGGCCGTGCTCCGCGCTTCGAAGAAATCCGTCTTGATCATATTCGCGTTGGAATACTGGGATACCCAACGCATGCTGTCCGGCTCCTGCTCGTGTCCCTCGTAGATCGGATCCAGACCGATATTCGTACACCGCAGATTCCCCAGATACTGGATGTAATCCGTGACCATCCCCTTATTCAGTCCCTGCACATCGTCGCCGATCACATAATGGCCCCAGCGGATCTCCTGCTCGCAGCCTTCTCGGATCATGCCGCGGTAGACCGCCTTCTTCTCCTCGGTGAACATCTGCGGCTCCTCCTTCTGCATCTCCAGAAGGATATTGCGGAACAGCCACAAATGCGTGTTCTCATCGCGGTTAATGTAGCGGATCTCCTGCACCGAACCCGGCATCCGGTTGTTCCGGCCCAGATTATAGAAAAACATAAACCCGCTGTAGAAATACACGCCTTCCAGAATATAGTTGGCCACCAGCGTCCGCATGAAAACATCCAGCTCCTTGTCCTTCTGGAAATCGTTGTACAGATCGCCGATGAATTTGTTCCTGGCCAGCAGATGTTCGTCGTCCTTCCACTGATAAAGCACGTCGTTGCGCTCCTGCGGCTCGCAGATCGTATCCAGCATGTAGCTGTAGCTCTGGCTGTGGATCGCCTCCTGGAACGTCTGGATCGCCAGACACAGATTTACCTCATTGGCCGTCACATACTCGCCGATATTCGGCAGATTAGCCGTCTGAATGCTGTCCAGGAAAATAAGAAACGACAGCACCTTATCATAAGCCCGCCTCTCCGGCCCCGGCAGCTTCCGGTAATCCTTAATATCCACGCTCATATTGATCTCTTCCGGGATCCAGAAATTGTTCATCGCCTGCCTGTACCAGTCGCTGACCCAGGAATATTTCATATTATTAAAATCATTCAGATTCGTCGTATTCCCGCCCACCATGCGGCGAAGCCGTACATCGGTATCTCCTTCCGGGTTAAATAACGGTTTCTTCAGCATCTCTTCCATCGTTCCGTTCTCCTTTTCTCACAAAGTATTGTATTGTATATCAAATGTAACAGCTGCTCTCATCCCCGCCGCAGTGGAGCGGGGCTTGTCCGTTTGGGGCGAATTTGCAGGATGGTATCCGTACTTCTTAGTGAACAGTGATTTGCGTTGGTGCGAAAAACGGAAGGACCAGGAAAGTCCCCTCCCGGATGCGCACAGGCTGGTTCCGTTTTTCGTACCGCTTTTAGCAAATTGCTGTGAACTTAGAAGTACACCATCCGAAACCTGAGTCCCAAACGGACAAGCCCCACTCCGCGGACCCTTTGCGAACCCTCTACGAACCCTTCATGCCACACTTCGCTTACGGATCGATCCCTCTCATCTCAAGACGAGCACGCCTCGCACTCCTCCACTTCCAGACTCTTCGACCGAATATAATAAATCGTCTTCACGCCCTCTTCCCACGCCAGTATATACAATTTCAGCACCTGGCTCAGCGTAAACTCATTCGTAATATACAGATTCATACTCTGCGCCTGATCGATATGCCTCTGCCTCACCCCACAGGCCCTGATCGACCATGTCTGATCGATCAGATGCGCATTCTTATAATACCAGAACGTATCCATCGACAGCTCCGGCGCCACCCGCGGCATCAGCCCATTCTTCTTCTCTTCCAGGAAATACCGGTTCATGATCGGATCCAGTCCCGCCGTCGTCCCCGCGATAATACTGGTGCTGCTGGTAGGCGCCACCGCCAGCAGATACCCGTTGCGCAGTCCGTTCGCCGCCACCTTCGCCGCCAGCGCGCTCCACCGCTCATCCGTCAGGTTCCGCTTCTCAAAATACGCCCCCGTCTGCCAGTCGCTTCCCTCGAAATACAGATACTTCCCTTTCTCGATCGCATAATCGCAGCTGGCCTCGATCGCCGCGTAATGGATATCCGCGAACACCTTCTCCGCGAACTGCAGATGCTCCTCGCTCTCCCATTTGATATGGTGCTTCGCCAGCATATGATGATACCCGCTGACGCCCAGCCCGATGGGGCGATATTTCTCATTGTTGATCTTCGCGTAGGGTACCGGGAAGAAATTCAGGTCGATCACATTGTCAAGGGCCCTCACAACGCTTCGGGTCACCTCGGTGATCTCCGCCCGGTTCTCCACGTCGATATTGCCCAGAGACAGGCTGGCCAGGTTACAGACCACGAACTCGCCCGGCTTCGTCACCGTGACCACCACAGTCTCCCCGTCCACAGTCTCGATCCGCTGCTCCACCGACGAGATCGCGCTCATATTCTGGGCGATCTCCGTACACAGATTGCTGCAGTAGATGACGCCCCTGTGCCCGTTGGGATTCATCCGGTTCACATGATCCCGGTTAAATGTAAACGGCGTTCCGGTCTCCACCGCGCTCTTAAGGATCAGGCGGATGATCTCCTTGATCGGGATCACGCGCTTGCTGATGCGCATATCGTTGACGCAGTCCAGATACCGCTCCGTCCACTCGTCGCCGAAATAGTCCTCCAGCGCGTAGCCCTTGATCGTCAGGATCTCATGCGGGCACATCAAATACCAGTCCCCGTTCCGGTTGTCCCTGGCCTGCTGCCAGAAATAATCCGGATAGCACACCGCCGGGAACACATCGTGGGCCTTCATCCGGTCGTCGCCGTTATTGGTCCGCAGATTCAGAAACTCCGGCAGATCCCGGTGCCACACGTCCAGATAGACGGCTACCGCGCCCTGGCGCATGCCCAGCTGATCCACCGCCACCGCCGTATCGTTGGCCAGACGGATCCAGCGGATGACGCCGCCGGCCGCGCCCTCGAAGCCGCGGATCGCGCTCCCGTTGGCACGGACCTTTCCGAAATATAATCCCATGCCGCCGCCGAACTTGCTGACCTTGGCAAAATTGTCGATGCTGCGATAGATGCCGTTTAGGCTGTCCGGCACCGTATCGATGAAGCAGGAGGAAAGCTGGTGATAGGGCTTGCGGGCGTTGGAAAGCGTCGGCGTCGCCATGGTCACCTGCAGCCTGCTCAGCATATCATAGAACCGCTTCACCCAATACCCCCGGTTCTGCTCCTTCATCGCCAGATGCATGGCGATACCCATGAACATCTCCTGGGGCGTCTCGATCGGCACGCCCTTGTGGGTGCGGATCACATAGCGGTTCAGCAGGAGCTCCAGCCCGGAATAGTTCATCCGGTTGTTCCGCTCCGGATCCAGCCACTGCTCGAACTGATTGACTTCCTCCCGGGTATAATTCTGCAGGATATATGCGCCGTAAAGCCCCTGATCCGTCAGGTAAGCGATCTTCTCATAGAAGCTGCGGATATGCAGGGCGTCCATGGTGTCCTTAAGCCGGGCCGTAAAGCCCAGAAGCAGGAGCCGGGCCGCAATCATCTCCCAGCGGGGCGCCTCCTGGGTCGTCAGCTCCACCGCCGATTTAGTCAGGATATTTAATTTCTCCCGTTCTGTCATATCCGGCTTGGACAGCGCCTGGAACTTGGCGGAAAGGTATTCCAGATTATACTCCTCCGCGTCGAACTCCTTCTGGACGCGGGTCAGCACCCACTCCAGCTGGGCCGCCTTCTCCGTATTTTCGAAGAACCGCATGATCTCCCGGCGGGTACGGCGCTTCTTCGAACGCTCTTCGCGATACAGGATATAGCTTCGCACGACGCGGTAGTGTCCTTCCTCCATCAGCGTCTGTTCTACCAGATCCTGGATCTCTTCCACGGACAGCCGGAGCTCCTGCTTCCACCCTTCCGGGAACTTGCGCTCCACCTGCGCAAGGATCCGGTCCAGTTCCGTCTCGCTTACCGGCGCGCCCACGCTCACAAATGCCTTCGAAATGGCGTTCTTGATCTTCTCCGGGCAATATTCCTGCTCGGAGCGGTCCCGTTTCATGATGTTCATGGCGTTCTTCTCCCTTATCTTAATTATAGTATCTTACCGGCCTGCACCTGCCTGGCCACTTCCGCCGCCTGACGGGCAATTTCCAGCTCTTCATTCGTGCGGATCACCAGTACGTTCACCTTAGACATTCCGTCGGATATCTTCACGGCTTCGCCGGATTCCCGGTTCTTCACCTCGTCAATACGGATGCCAAGGAATTCCAGATAGCTGCAGATCTCCTCACGGATATCTGAGTCATTTTCCCCGACGCCGGCCGTGAAAACGATATTATCCACTCCGTTCATGGCTGCCGCATAGCTGCCCACATATTTAGCCACCCTGTATGCAAAAATCTCCCGGGCCATCGCCGCCTTATCATTATATTTGATCTCCGCGTCCTTCAGCTCCCGGAAATCACTGGACAGGTTCTTGGAAATGCCCAGAACGCCTGATTCCTGATTCAGGATCTTCATGATCTGCGGCAGATCCAGATTCTCCTTTTTCGCCAGAAATTCCAGCGCGCCCGGATCCACATCGCCGGAGCGGGTACCCATGACCAACCCTTCAAGCGGCGTAAATCCCATGGAATTGTCCACTACTTTACCGTATTTGACCGCACAGATACTGGCCCCATTGCCCAGGTGGCAGACAATGGTCTTCACCCGCCGCGGATCCTGATGCATGAACTCAGCCGCCCGCTGCGATACATATTTATGACTGATGCCGTGGAATCCATAACGGCGGATCTTATATTTCTCATAATATTGATAAGGCAGACCGTAGAGAAAGGCTTTCGGCTCCATCGTCTGGTTGAACGCCGTATCAAAAACGCCCACCATCAGCGTATCCGGCATCAGCCTGCGGCAGGCGTCTACGCCGATCAGATTCGCCGGGTTATGTAACGGCGCCAGATCGTTGCACTCGGTCATAGCCTGGATCACCTCGTCGGTGATCACTACGGAACCGGTAAATTTCTCCCCGCCATGCACCAGACGGTGTCCGATGACGTCGATCTCCGAGAAATCTCCGATCACACCCTTCCGTGGATCCGC
Source organism: uncultured Lachnospiraceae bacterium (assembly GCA_947589095.1). Classification (GTDB taxonomy): domain Bacteria; phylum Bacillota; class Clostridia; order Lachnospirales; family Lachnospiraceae; genus UBA3402. The sequence goes on along the minus strand of CANQBX010000039.1, from coordinate 31,732 downwards.
CAGCGTATCAAGAAGCACATGAACCGCCCGGGTATGATCCTCCATCGGAATCTGCTCCCTGATCGAAATGCCGCTGCCGGTCTTATATGTAAATATTCCATCGATACCGATACGCTCGCACACGCCGCGGGCCAGAACCTCCTCGGTTGCCATATCGATCACCTGGAACTTAAGCGACGAGCTGCCGCTGTTAATAACTAGAATCTTCATGGAATGTACTTCTCCTTCTACCGCCTGATTACTTAATACGCCTTCCGGACGAGCCTCACCGTACATTATAATATGGCGGCAGGAATTTGTCATCCCTTTGGTTTATGATTTTTTTCTATGGTTTCCCCGACCCGCTTCAGAATCCGTTCGAACTCTCCTTCCGGCACGGCAGGCTCCTCCGAAGACCCGATCTGAGCCGCGAACCGGTCATACTCCTCTGCAAGCTGTTCCTCATCTGCTCCGAAGGCCACTCTCACTTTTTTGTCTATATATTCCGGCTTTGCCTGATCCTGGCCCTTTTTCTTCACTGTAGTACCTCTTTGCCATGATTTTCCCTTTTAGGGTTGACTTTTTAGGATGATTGCTTAGTATAATACTATATGTACCTGTACGTATACCGGAGGCAACGACCATGAAAAAAATCATCCTGACCGGCGGCGGTACCGCCGGACATGTAACTCCCAACCTGGCATTGATCCCGTCTCTTGAGGAACGCGGATATGAGATCCGCTATATCGGCTCCTATCAGGGCATTGAAAAATCTCTGATCGAAGACGCCGGTATTCCCTACGACGGAATATCCTCCGGTAAACTCCGCAGGTATTTTGATCTTAAAAACTTCACCGATCCTTTCCGCGTTCTTAAGGGCTGCGGAGAGGCCCGAAAGCTATTAAAACAATACAAGCCTGATGTGGTATTCTCCAAGGGCGGTTTTGTAGCCGTTCCTGTGGTTCTGGCCGCCAGGCACTATCATATTCCCGTCATTATCCATGAATCGGACATGACGCCCGGACTGGCTAATAAGCTCTGTATTCCATCCGCCCGAAAGGTCTGCTGTAATTTTCCGGAAACCCTGCCGTATCTTCCATCGGAAAAAGCGGTGCTTACCGGCTCGCCGATCCGTAAAGAACTATTGGAAGGCGACCGGCTCGCCGGGCTTAACTACGCGCAGCTCTCCGCCGGGAAACCCGTCATCATGATCATCGGCGGAAGCCTGGGAGCCGTAACCGTTAATCAGGCTGTCCGCAATATCCTTCCCAGACTGCTCACCGACTTCCAGGTGATACATATCTGCGGAAAGGGCCATCTGGACGAATCTCTCAAAGGGACTCCCGGATATGTGCAGTATGAATATGTAGACGCTCCTCTCAAACATCTTTTTGCCGCAGCGGATCTGGTCATATCCCGTGCAGGAGCCAACTCCATCTGCGAGATCCTTGCCCTGCGCAAGCCCAATGTTCTGATCCCTCTTTCGGCTGCCGCCAGCCGGGGCGACCAGATTCTGAATGCGAATTCATTCGAAAAGCAGGGCTTCAGCACGGTTCTAAAGGAAGAGGCTCTGACCGACGACAGCCTTTACGCCGCAGTCGCCGACACCTACGCTCACCGTGAGGATTTTATCCATCAAATGGAACACAGTCATTTGAACAATGCCATCGAAACGATCATCGGACTGATCGAAGAATGCGCGGCCGGTTAATCCCGGCCGCCTTCCCTGACGCCCGTACAGGCATCCGCCGGTTCAGACGAATCCTTCTGCTTTTTCTGTTGTTCTGACGTTGTCTCTGCATCCTTCATCCATTTTGAAAGATACCTGCGGGCCCGAAATATCCTCATACGGCAGGTTTTCTCTGACACATTCAATATCCTGCACACTTCTTTGATCGGCCGTTCCTCAAGCATATACAGAACCACCACGGCCTGCATCGCAAGGCTCATGGACAGGACTCCCTCACGGAGCCGCGCCATATCTTCCCTGGCTGCCAGAACGCCTGCGATATCCGCCGAAAAAAACTCACTGGCCTGACGATATTCATCGCCTTCCATGAATTCCTGTATACTGATTTTGGGATGGCGGCTTACAGAACGAAAATAATCCATGCAGCGGTTGCGCAATATTCTCATAAGCGCGGCCTTAATCTGCCGGTCATTCCATTCATCCGCACTATTCAGATACATCTCCATAAATGAGCAGAACGTGTCCTGTACCGCGTCTTCCGCTTCTGCCTGAGACAGACCATACTTATAGGCTGCAATACGGAGAACTCCCCGATGTTCCACATACAGTGCCTGCAACAATTCTTTTTGTTTCTGTTGCATCACGTTTCCTACTCCTATAATTCTGCCTTTACCGCCTCAACGATCTGAACTTTATCATTATCACTCAAACTCCCCGGCTCCCAGGCCACGATCTTCGGCCCGTTCGCATAGCGGGGGATGATATGCATATGAAAATGCCGCACAGTCTGACCGGCCGCTTCGCCGTTATTCTGGACCAGATTGATCCCGGCGCAGCCCAGCGCCTTCGTCATGGCGGCGCTCATCCTTTTAGCCAGCGGCAGCACCTTCTCCGCCGTTTCCTCCCGGATCTCGCTCAGATCCGCATAATGCTCCTTCGGAAGGATGAGGGCATGGCCCCTGGACGCAGGTCCCAGATCCAGGATCACTCTGAAATCATCATCCTCGTAAAGGGTCGCCGCAGGAATCAGGCCCGCGGCTATTTTGCAGAAAATACAATCGTCCTTCATAACTGTTCCTCCTGAATTAATTAAATCTGTTATTTTTTGTGGGCTTCCGGTACAGGATCAGTCCCATTATTATCCCAATCGCCAGTCCGGCTATATGCGCGGCGTTATTCACTCCGGTGCTGGTAAATCCAAAATACAGAGAAAGCAGGATCATGACTGCCAGCTGACGGGTACTCAGGTCTTCCAGCCGGCCGCGGTTTACACTCACCGCATACAGCAGCCCTCCGATCACACCGAAAACCGCCCCCGACGCTCCCGCCGATACGGACACGGCCGTCCGCTGCAGGGCAAGCGTCTGATCGTACCAGAGAGACACGCAGTTCGCGCCGATTCCGCTTACAATGTATAAGATCAGATACTTCACGCTTCCCAGCGCCCGCTCCAGATTATCCCCAAGCACATACAGGATCAGCATATTGTTGACAATATGTCCGATCCCAAAATGCATAAACACCGACGTCAGCAGGCGCCAGTACTCTCCCCGCAGGACAGCCGGCAGGTACAGAGCTCCGTGAGCTACCATAAACATCGTATTCTCTGTATCGCCGATAATCTCCAGATACCCGAAATACATAAAATTGACTGCTATGATCGTCAGGTTCACAACCGGCAGCCGGGATTTACCGTTATACAACATGGCAGGAACCAACCTTCTGCTTTGAATTCCGCGGGCTTCGCTCAGCTCATTGCTTTTGTGAAGAATTATAGCATATATCTTCTTATTTGTTAAGCTTGATCCTGCCCCTATTCGAATTTAAAACGCAGATCAGCCAGATCTACTCTGTCGCCCGCATGAAGCTGAATCGTTTCATTGGCTTCCAGGGCCCGCCCGTTCACCGCGGTGCCGTTCGTTGAGTTTAAGTCTGTCAGCCAGTAGGTTTCATCGCGGCGGTCAATACGGGCGTGGAGACGGCTGACCGTATCTTCCTTAAGGACATAATCCGCAAGGCTTTCCTGCTTTCCGATCAAAAAAGGATAATAGGAGATCGGTATCGTCTCCGCCGTTCCGTCTATTCCGCTCAGCCTGCGCAGTTCCGCCCCGGGCGAAGCCGGCCGAAGCATAACCGTATGCATGGGATCTTCCGGGAAGGGCCGCGTCGGATCCCCGGACTGCCGGGCCATTTCATGCTCCGCATACCCCCGCGTCCGGGATTCCTCAACCGTCTCCGGCTCTTCAAAAGCCATTTCCCAGGACTGCATCCGCGGAGAATCCCTTCCGCCTCCGTGTCCGTCTCCGGGCAGGGATCTTGCTGAACGGCAGATCACGGCGGCTGCCGCCCCGGCCGCCGCAAGTCCCACAGATCCGCCTATAACAAGCGCGCCATAACGCATGATACCGGCCGTGCCTCTCCATAGCCAAAGCAAGGCCGCTGCCAGAACCGGAAGAAGCATCCACCATAACGCCCCTCCCCGCCTCTTTCCTGTCCGGCTCTTCCGTTCCGGTTCCTTCGAAAAGTCTGCCGCATATGTATGCGCCGGCACTTCCGTATCTCCGCCGGCCGGTACTATATCTCTTTCCGGCAGCGCCGACCCTGCTTCCGCATTCATATATGCATATTCCAAATCTGAATAATCCTCCTTCGTCAGCCATCGCATCAAATCATTCAATCCGTAGTTATCCCTAAGACTTTCCTGGTACAATCCGTAAACCATCATAACCGCCTCCTTATCCTGATGGTCCGTCTTGCCAAGAAGGAATTGCAGAAAGCTGCTGAACTCCCTCGGAAAATCCCCCGTACGCCCCGGCAGCAGGCAAAGCCCCGGCTGAAACTCCACAGAATCCATATAGATATAATCCGGATCCAGAAGAACCAGCGTCTCGCTCAGCAGATAATCCTCCATCCGCGTCAGCGTCTGCATGATTCCGAGAAGAAGCATCCGGATCCGGGACGCAGTAACCGCCGTCCTCTCCAGCAGCCGCGACAAAGGCTGCCTGGATGTGATCTCATAGCAGAACCAGAGCCGGTCATCCTCCCTTCGAAAGCGGAATTTCAAAAGTCCTTCAATCGTGTTCCCGGCCAGCATCCTCGCCTCGAATTTCTGTTCCGCTTCCTCTTCGGCCGCAATCATAAGATAATTCTGACGCAATTCCCTCCGAAAGCGGATTTCCGGCTTCTCATGCTCCATCATCGCCATTCTCTCCCTCTGACGCATTGTCAAAAACCGTCAGCATCCGCATCATGCTTTCCGGTCTGTGAACATCGGATTCTATCGTTTTCGCCCAGCTTCCGTCAGAAACGGTCCCATAAGCCTTATCTCCTTCCCGCCGGGCGCTGCCGCTGACAGTCTGAAAAGCGAACTTCCTATTCTCCCCATCCTCCTGCAGCCGCACAAACTCCACCATCTGATGCAGGCGCATAACCCCTGTGATCCTCCGGCAGTTCTCATACGCAGCGCCGATCATAAAGGACAGAGACAATATCACAATCGTCATAACATAAGACGCCTCCACCGTATAGGACGCCGGCAGACCCCGGCATCTCTGCTGCCGCTTCCGGCTGCTTTGCAGCCGAATTCCATCCGTATCCATGGATATCCTCCTTTCCGTTGCTATGCAGTTCCATTTCGCAGTCTCCGTCTAACGGCATATCAGCCACAGCCCGGGCAGCCATGCGCATGCCAGAAACGGGATCGTCATAGTCTTTCCGGCCGCAGCTGTCGCGAAGCTGCGCAGAACCGCCGTCATACTCCACAGGCAGCTGATCCCCAAAGCCATCAGAAACAGGAGAACCGTCTCCTGCAGATCCAGATAGCAGGCTGACAGCAGAAAGAAAAGTCCGTCCCCTGCTCCCAGCGCCCCTCCGGTTACCCGGGATACCAGCAGCATTCCCGTTCCCACCGATGCCGCACCAAGATGCTTCCACACGCTATCCGTGACTACATTCCCCAGTCCCGGAATCAGCCAGAACCAGAAAATCCAGTACGGAAACTCCCTGCTTCTCAGATCCTCCCACGCTGCAAGCGTCAGTCCCAGCAGCCAGAACCATCTCATTCCTTCATACCTCCTGTACCGCCTGCACAGTACGAACACGGCCCCAGATATTCTACGGTTGAGCGGCGGACTGCCCGTACGAATGCAGTGATCGCCGTACATGTGCGGCTGCTATGATAATGTTCCCCATACGGCATGATATAAACCGTTCCGCCGGTCCGGCTGCCGCAGCGGCCGCAGGCCGTATACCGGTGTCCGCTCTCATTCCGATAATCCCCGATCCTGCCAAACGGCACCGCGGAAAGCCGGTTATAAAGGTAGTGACAGAAGGAGCTGTTATGATAGCGCGTACTGTCCTTTCCCACATAGACGATCGGATCCCCGTCAGTTCCGGCTTCTTCCCCGGATCCCGATGCGCCGTCGCTTCCAACCCACGCGCGCAGCCAGCACCGGCAGCTGCGGCTTACACTCCCGAGTCCGAATACGGAAAACGGCAGCTTCATCCGGTAATTCACAACCAAATCCACGGTTTCACCATCCTCCAGCAGGGACGAGCCCGCAAGCGACAGCCATTGCACGGGAAGACTTCCGGATTTCGAGCGTACGGCACCTTCCGCATAAGCAAACGCGGCTGCGCTTCCGACCCATCCGCCGTCCTCCGGCGCCAGGTACGCTGTCTGACTGATATCTTCCCCGACGGACATGACGATCGCCTGCATCTGCCGTTCCACATCCAGGATCCGAAATGGCATCATAAGGAGAACTCCCGCAAAAAGGAACAGCGGAAGCACCAGCGCGGCCTCTGCCGTCATACTGGCAGAGGCAGAAAAGAATGCCCTTTTCCTGCCCTGTTTCATTTTCGAAGGGATTCGCACTTGGAGAGTTGCTATTCTATTAATAAGATCATTATTTACAGTTCCAACAGCAGAAATGGGAGAATTATCCTGCATATGTATGGTACAGAAAAAGGGCACTCTTTTCCACCTCCTCTCTCATTCTGATCCGTAAGCCCGTACGGCAGGCGCCTCCAGAGGGTACTCCGCCCCACCGCCGCCGGTATATTTTTCCACCAGGGGCAGGCCGAAAAACACATGTTTTCCACGGGCTTTTCCGGTTATCCCCACCCGGTATATGCATTTCCCCATGGAAAAGCCTTCCTCCTGCCCTTTCAGATTCAATTCCATCATATCCATCATCCGCAGCTGCAGATCCTGATGACCAGTCAGAAACAGCATAAGCTTCAGGTACGTTTCATAGGTATAGCCTCTCTCGCTTCCGATCCGGTCAGGGCATGTCTCTCCGCGGCCCATATCCAGCAGCCCCTCCAGGGAAAGTTTCCAGTCTTCACGGCTCTTCCATAATGGTACTCGGCCGCCTGCATACAGGGTCCGCAGATCCGCGACGGCTTCTCCCATCGCCCACACGCACATGATGAAGCAGGCCGTGATTTCCACCAGCGGCGCCAGTCCGGTCACTCCTGCGATCCCTGCCGCCAGCCCCCGCGCCTCGTCCCGTTTGGTCGGATCGGACAGGATATGGATCAGGTTCAGCCCCTGACGTATCAGCAGAAGCTGCGACATCGTATCCCGAAGATTATCCGGATCGCTGTTCTTTCCGTGAAGCAGATATTCCATCTCGTACTGTACCTGCTTCTTCTCTTCGCTCATGGCGTTCGTAAAGAAATGCCCGCAGTACTCATGGATCAGCACGCGTTCCACCGGCCCCGGAGTCCGGACGCTGCTTCCGGCCGCAGAATGAGAAGAAAGCGTTTCCGCCGCGATCACTCCTGACGAGACCTGCGTTTCTGCCGGAAGTACCATTTCCAGAAGGCCGTTCTGCGCAAGAGCCTTCACCTGTTCCAAAAGACCTCTCTTCTCTGTATCCCCTTTGCCGCATTCCAGTTTCAGACCGCTTCGGGTATATCCGCTCCAGTATTCCGACGCGGCGGCAAGCGATAGTTCCAGATCCGTATCTCCGGTTCCGGCGGGAAACTCTCCCGCCGGTTCATCCGTCTGCCCCGCCGTTTCCCGCGCTGCTTCCGCCGCCCGCTTTGCTTCCTCTAAGGCTCTCTCCGCATCGCCGACAAGAACCTCTGTCTGAGCCAGCCTTTCCAGATTTTCCTGTCCGATCTCAAGCTGAGCCAGAACTTCCTGCCTTCTGGAGCCGTCGGCTTCCACATAAGCGTCATATGGATTCATCTGTTCCTCGAAAAGCTCCGCCCGGTTCCCCTGCCAGCTACCGGCGGTTTCCGTCAGCATTCTTCTCGTATCCGAAAGTTTTCCCGCAAGGTCTTCGGCCTGCTTTTCATAGCTTTGAACAAGCCCCTCCATCCGTCCTGCTTCCCTGCGGAAGCCGGATGCTCTGTCCCGAAATCCTGCCGCATCGTCGTCCGCCAGCTCCGCCGCGATCTCTGCCGCATATTCCTCCTGACGGCTTACGCATTCGGCGATCCTCTCCACTGCCCGTTCGAGCTTCCGCACCTCTTCGGCCTGCGCGTCATATGCATCCGTCAGGCCGCCCGCGCCGGCAGCTTCGCTTATATCGCGCAAAAGCTGCTCGCCATTGTCCGGCGTAATCTCCAGATTCCCCCACACGCCGAATTTCATGTAATCCAGAATCTCCTGCGCCAGATAATCTCCCCCCTGATCGGCAATGCTTATCCACTCCGTTATCTCCATGGATTCCAGACCCATAGGATACCAGTTCTCCACCTCCAGATATTTTTCCACGTAAGAGCTCAGCTGATCCGCGGCAGCCTGCCGGGACTCGCATGGGAGCCCCAGCACACGATACTGCTGCCACAGCCTTCTGTGATAGCGGCTGAACAGGCTGTCCAGAGCTCCCCCCGCCGCTGTCTGAAAATAGTACCTTGATCCGGCCGTCCTCGCCGATTCCGCCATCACGCAGAGGAGCGCGGCCACGCACAGAATACAAAGACTCAGAAACACCGTGATCTCTCCTCTGTTCTTCATTGCTTCCGTGTTCTCCCTTCTCTTCCCATATCCGCCTGCCCTTCCCGTCCATCCGGTTCCGTCTTCTCACCGGGCAGACCTCCCCGAGATCTTTCCACTGCCAGGATCCGTCAGTATACTTCCTTCGCAGAGCTGTTGACCTGTTTAAAAATAGACTCTAAAAGCGTCGTGATCTGTTTTTTAAATATAATGACCAGTCCGATCAGAACTACAAGGATCAGGACGACCTCTATTGTCCCGAGCCCGCTCTCGTCTTTCATAAATTCCCTGCATTCATCCCATAATCTCATTCTCTTCCCCCGCCTTTCCGTTTCTCTTCCATCCGAAAATGCCATATAGTTTTCACTGCATCGACATCATAGCCGGAACCATAATAATCACCATCACTACCAGAAGCAGCAGCAAAAGCGGCAGCATCAGCTTCGTACCGGCCTCTTCCCCGAGTCTTCTGGCCACCGTTTTCTGCTGCTCCCATGCGGATTCCATCTCCAGATGCAGAAGCTGCGTCAGGTTCTTCGTTCCGGTTCGCCTGTTCTGTTCCAGAAGACTGCTCAGCTTCAGATACGGCTGCAGGCCGCATCTCTGACCGAACTGCGCGATCGCCTGCCCCTCCGGCACGCCGCACTGCATCTGCGACCGGGCATCCGCCATCTCCTCATAAGCCGGCCGCTCGGGCACGAGCCCCTCCCGCCTGCGTTCCTCATAATTCCGCACGATTCGTTCCCAGGCCCGCGGCACTGTAAGCCCCGCCCCGATAAATACCATCAGCTGATATACCACATCCGCGTAATCCAGCTGCAGCTGCTGGCGGCGCCTTTTTCTCTCTTCCTCCTCCCGGCTTCTGTCGCGGACATAAAACAGCACCGCCAGCAGGACCCCAAGAAGCGGGATCGCCTCATAACCGCCGCTCTCCTGATAATACCGCAGCTTTCGCCCTTCATAGGTTTCCGGCAGCTTGACCGCCGGCTCCGTCAGGCTCCGGTCGCTCTCCCTCCGGATCGCCTCGCCGACTGCGGCAGCCAGCCGTTCCGCCTGTGTAAGCGTTCTGGGATATACCGTTACCGCATAGGTCCGTTCCGCCTGATGCGTTCCGTCGCTCAGCTCCACTGTCAGCCAGACGGAGGCCCCCTCCTCCGGGCACTCTCCGTTTTGGATCACCCCATAAGAATCCAGCAGCTCCGGTGTGTCGCTGTACCACTCCGCGGTAATGCCGCCTTCAAACGAATCCGGCAGCGCAAGGTCTCTTTCCACTCGCGACAGATCCGCGTTCTCTCCGAGGATCTGATCCGGAAGCGCGTCCAGAATCCCCCCGAATATCCTTTCCGCTTCCGCATCCGTATACCGGCGCGCCGGGATTTCCGCCTGACAGGCCAAAGGCTCATCTGTCAGACCTTCTACCATAAATTCATACGTCGTTGCTCCCTCCCCATACTCTCCCCGCTCCAGGTATCCGCCCGACACATCGTCTGCGGGCACCCCTCCGCCGACAATGGCCCCATAGAGCAGGAACCCTCCCGCAACGCACAGGATCTGTAATCTCCATTTTTTCCAAAACCCTTTCCGTTTCATTTCCCCCTCCTGTCCGAAACCTCCTCCCGCCGTCCGATACTTTATGCCACCGAAATATCCAGGATCCGCTTCGCCAGCCAGCAGGCCAGCAGATATACCGCCAGGCACACCGTCATGATCAGCCTTCCGGATCCTGTTGAATACATCATGTCAAAGAACCCCGGCGAAGTACTGTCGATATAAACGATCATCAGAAACGGCATGGCATTCATCACCTTCTGCTCGAACCGCTTCGACGTCGTCAGCGTCCGGATTTCTTCCTTTACCGCAAACCGGTCGTTCATGACCTGCACCGTATGGGCTATGATCGGTACCAGCTGTCCGCCGCTCCTCTTGGCGATCTGAAATATCCCGGCAAAGTTCTCGATCTCTTCCACCCCGCTGCGCCTGGCAAAATCACTCATCAGCTCTTCCACCGGCCGGTTCATCCTCATCTGCCGGATCATAACGGACAGCTCCCTGCACATCATGGCCCCGGAGCCATACATCATCTCCAGCTCTCTGCCGGCGGACGCAATAGCATTCTCCACGGACAGCCCTGCGCTCAAAGACGTGGAAATGATCTGAATCGCCTCCTTAAACTGGCTCTCCAGCTGGCGCAGCTGCTTTTCGCGCCAGAATTCCCGCATATAGGACGGCGTATATAGCAGCGCCGGGACGAGCAGCAGGAAAAAGATAATCCAGCTCCGGTAAAACGCATAAGACACGATCCCGGCCAGCCCCACCCCCGCTGCCAGAGCCTCCAGCCGCTGCGGCACCGTCATCCGATACCGGCTGTAATCCGCCGCACCGCTTTTATCCGGCACCCTGCAGCTTTCGGCGGTTTTTAAGCTCCCCCCGCTTCTTAAGCTCGCCTTCTTCGAACTGGTAGAGCGTATGAAGCCCGATCTCTCCGTTCTCATAACCTTCCACCTCCACAATCCACAGAACCCTCCTGCTCTTATCTTTAAGCCGCCCCAGATGGATCAGAATATCCAGCGCCGACGCGATCTGGCTCCGAATGGCCGCCAGCGGCAGATCCGCACCCATAAGCACCATGGTCTCCAGACGGGCCAGCATATCCCGGGGGCTGTTTCCGTGACCGGTTGAAAGACCGCCGTCATGTCCTGTGTTAAAAGAATTCAAAAGCTCCAACGCTTCTTTCCCCCTTACTTCGCCCACGATGATCCGATTCGGATTCATTCTCAGCGATGCCCGGATCAGATCCCCGATACCAATAGCCCCTTCCCCCTGGGCATTGGGCGCACGGGTCTCCATCCGTACCAGATTCTGCACATGCTGGATCTGCAGCTCCGCAGAATCTTCGATGGTGATCACCCTCTCATCCTCCGGAATGTAAGCCGACAGAGCATTCAAAAATGTGGTTTTTCCGGAATTGGTGCCGCCGCTTATGAAAATGTTATATCCCGCCCGCACCAGCTCCTTTAAGAATTCCGCGGCCTCCCGGTTCAGCGCACCGCTCTCGACCAGCATGTCCATGGTAATGACCCGCGGGAACTTGCGTATGGTCATGATCGGTCCATCCAGGGAAACCGGAGGCAGCACCACATGAACGCGGGATCCGTCCTCCAGCCTGGCGTCGGCGATCGGCGCGGCTACATTCACCACCCGGTTGACGCGGCTGACCACCTGCTGGATCATATCCTCCAGCTGCTCGTCCGATTCAAATTCATAATCCCAGCGGCGCATGGCTCCCTTTTCTTCTATGAAAATATTCTTTCTTCCGTTGATCATTACCTCCGTGATATCCGGATTATCCATGACCTGCTGCAGCACATCCATCCTGCGGAAAGAATTAAACAGCGCCGTCCTCAGCTCCAGCCGTTCCTTTAACGGCAGATATTCATGCTCCGCCAGTTCCATTATGCGCCTGTCGATCACTTCGCCAAGCTCGCTGTCGCTGATTTCCCGGATGCCGGTTATCTCCTCACGGATCGCATCCCTCAGCCTCTGCCGAAAGCCTTTATAAGGCGCCTCCCCGCTGTCTCCGTCAGACTGTTTCCGGATATCCTTCGCTGACCGCTGCGCGTTTCTCAGCGCAAAGCCCGCTTCCGAAACCGGGCCATCCGGCCGGCCCCGTCCGGCCGGCTCCCCGCTCGCCCCGCCTCCGGCGGGGCTGCCTCTCTTCCAGACGCTCATTTCCGCGGCTCCCCTTTCAGAAGCTTCCTCACATAATCTCCCAGCTCACCCCAGAGAATCTGCTCCAGATAATCGCCGCCCTGCTTCGGATTTCCATGGTACGGCAGCTTCACCTTATGGATGCGTTCCGCCACCTGCCGGCATCCGGCGGCATCCAGATACGTATGGAACTCCTCCAGCTTAGCCATCGACATGGCGTCGTCCCGCACCGGCATATAGATCACGTCGCAGCATTCCAGTACCGGCGTCAGATTCCGTCCCGGCCTGCCCACATCCACCACGACGTATTCGTAACCGCATTCGGACGCCAGCTTCTCGATCAGCCGCCCCGCATCGTCGCCGCTCATCTGTTCCATGTCCTCCGGGTAACGGACCGGCGCGATATAATCCATATCCTTCCATGTGTAGACCAGGCTGCGCAGCCGGACTACGCTGAAGCTCCCCTGCCGCAGATAGTAAAGCACGTCCGACAGATCGTTCTTATGCTCCTCCCCCATGATCTGCCGCAGGCCCGAAAACTCCTCGAACCCGACATAAACCGTCTTTCCCTCCCGGGCCAGCTGCTGTCCCAGAAGCAGCGCCATAGAGGTTTTAAAGCACCGTCCAACCGGCGAATAAACGCCCAGCACACGGGCCCTCTGCCCCAAAACCACAAACATCTCCTCCGTGGGCCGGTCGCAGTACTTCGCCATTACCTCCCGGATCACACTGTCCGCAGACTGATACTTATAAACAGCCGGATAATCCGCCTCCGTCACCGATATCACGTCGCCTTCCGCCAGAGTCACCACAGAATTCACTTCAATGCCGCTGACCTCCTCCTTCGGCACCATATCGCTGACCAGCAGGATCTCGATCCGGTGCCTTCCGGCAAATTCCCGCAGCAGTTCCGGCGACGTAAACGGCACCACTGTAAACGGCACCTTCTCCTTCTGATTTACCACATCGGCAAACCGCTGGGCATATCCCGGATCCACATCATAGACAGCCATGATCTTTTCCACAAAACTCCCCCCTCAAACCGCGGATACCCGCGGCAGCTTACATTCCTCATTCCCCAGGTACAGCCGGACCGCCCGTATCCTCCGGCCGGCTCTTCAACACAGTCAGGTTCTTTATGCCCGATACGGGCACACCCCGTTCCATATATCACCTCCATAACGTTCCTCTGCAGTCCCGGTCCGGTCATCCGCCCCCCAGCAGATACCCCGCATACCCGACAAGCAGACAAAAAGCAAACGGAATCGCCACGCCATACCCGTCGCGTTCGGCCCGGTAATACGGCACGATCTCTTTTGTCAGGAACAGCCGCCTGAAATAGGCAAGCAGATAATTGAGACGCTGCCACAGATTCCTCTGATGAAGCAGCCTGGCAAGGGCGAGACACGCCCCCGCAACGCATCCATATGTAATCGCCTTAAAACCGCTTCCCCATCCCAGGAAACCGGCCATAACGGCCATCAGCTTGATATCCCCCGCGCCTACCATCCGAAATAGGAAAAGCGGAAACAGCACCGCAGTATACACAGATACCCGGAGAAGATACCCTCCTGCAGCCGGACCCGCACGCCCCGTCTCCGCCTCCAGCGCCGCAAGCGCCAGTCCGGTGAAAAAGCCTGCCAGGATCCACCAGTTCGGTATCTTATGCTCCCGCATATCGATGAAGGCGCTTCCAAGCAGAATGACCAGAAGAAGCCCTCTGCGCACAATAATACCGCATCACCCCCTTGAATCCTTATCGTTTCCGGAATCAATGCCCGATCAGGGCGGTAAAAATATGAATGCTTTTGAATAAAACTGACTGATGTTGAGTGGTTATCATTATAACGCATCACCGAAAAACTTCAATGGTCAAATTAGCCAAAAAATATCTTTAAATTTCTACACCGGATTTTTCGGTATTTTGGACGCAGAACCTGCGCACTTACGCATTGACCAAAACGTCGGAAAATGGTAAACTAAACATGTGCATATTTTTCCCATTTTCCAGAAATACTAGAATTAAAAATTTCCGGGAGATGAGAAGGATGATTTTATGGAAAAGAAGGCGCGCGGCGCTCGCCGGACTCAGGCGCCGGGAACTGCGGGCACAGATCGAGAACACAAAGCATACCATCGATTCCGTCCGCAACCACTTTGAGCAGGAGATCGATCCAACGCTGATCGACTGCTATATCTACGAGCTGAACGCGGCCCAGCTGCGGTATCAGTTCCTGCTGCGGCAGTTCAAGGACCTGGAGGGCGTGAGCTACTACTAAACGGCTGTCCGCAGCGCCGGACCGGACACGGCAGTATCCGGAACCATGCATTGTCAGGCCGCTGAACCTGCGCCGCATCCGCGCACACGATTACACAATCTCGGAGGACATTCTATTATTATGAGCACCTGGTACGACCAAGCAGTCTTCTACCATATTTACCCGCTGGGCCTGACCGGCGCGCCGAAGCAGAATCCGCCGGAGGAGCCGGTGGTCCGCCGTTTCGACGAGCTGATCCGCTGGATCCCCCATATCCGCGCGATGAACTGCAGCGCCGTCTACATCGGTCCCTTATTCGAATCGTCCGGCCACGGCTACGACACCCGCGATTATAAGCAGGTGGACCGCCGCCTGGGCGACAACGATGATTTTAAGAAATTCGTCCGCCTCTGCCATGACGCCGGCATCAAGGTCGTGGTGGACGGCGTCTTTAACCACACGGGCCGCGAATTCTTCGCCTTCCGCGATATTCAGGAGAAGCGCGACCAGTCCCCTTACAAGGACTGGTACAAGGGCGTGAATTTCGGCTGGGGCAGCCCCTTCGGCGACCCGTTCGGCTACGAGGCCTGGCAGGGCCATTACGAGCTGCCCTGCTTAAATCCCTGGAACCCCCAGGTGCGCGAATACATTTTCGACGTGATCCGCTTCTGGATCGACGAATTCGATATCGACGGCATCCGCCTGGACTGCGCCAATGTGCTGGACTTTAATTTTATGAAGGAAATGCGCTGGCGCACCGCGCAGATGAAGCCGGATTTCTGGCTCATGGGCGAGGTGATCCACGGCGAATACGCCCGCTGGGTGAATCCGGAGACGCTTCACTCGGTGACCAATTACGAACTACATAAGGGTCTGTATTCGGGCCACAACGACCACAACTATTTCGAGATCGCCCACACCGTACGGCGTCTTTCGCAGGTGGCGGACCGGCTCTATACCTTTGTGGACAACCACGACGAGGACCGGCTCGCCAGCAAGCTGCGGGACAGGGCCCAGCTGTACTCGGTCTATACGCTGCTCTATACGCTTCCCGGCATCCCTTCCATCTATTATGGAAGCGAATGGGGTATCGAAGGGCGGCGCACCCGGGAGAGCGACGACGCCCTGCGTCCCTGCATCGCCATCGCCGACGAGACGCAGCTTCACAACGACCTGACCGACTATATCGCGAAGCTGGGGCGGATTCATCTGGACAACGACGCCCTCCACGGCGGCCGGTACCAGGAGCTGACGCTGACCACGCGCCAGTATTCCTTCGCCCGCTTCGGCAGCGGCCACGTCATCCTGACTGCGGTGAATAACGATGAGAATCCGGCTGAGATGTACGTGCCGGTACCGATTGGCGGCTCGGAAGCCGCCGACCTCATAAACGGAACCACCATCCCCGTCACCGACGGACACATTCACATCACGATCGCAGGCGGCAGGGGCGCCGTCCTGAGAATAAAGGGGGTATAAGAACATGGCAAGACCAAAGAAGAATCCTGAAAATGCAGCCGTTACCGAGATCGCTGCCGCAGAAGCCACCGAAACGCCAAAACGCCGCAGCAGACAACCAAAAGCTGCCGCGCCGGCCGCCGAGTATATCCACACCGGCAAGCGGGGCCGCCCCCGCAAGGTCGTCCCCATCGGCACGAATTTCGTCACCGAGATGGACCGCTACCTGTTCGGCCAGGGCACCCATTACAATATCTACGAGAAGCTGGGCGCCCATCCGAAGAACTATCAGGGGCAGGACGGCATGTATTTCGCGGTGTGGGCTCCCCACGCGGCAGGCGTATCCCTGGTGGGCGATTTCAACGGCTGGAACCCGGAAGCCAACCCGATGACAGTGCTCGGCACCTCCGGCATCTATGAGATCTTCGTGCCCGGTATGGGCCTGGGCCAGCTTTACAAATACGCGGTCACCACGAAGACCGGAGCGATCCTTTTCAAGGCGGATCCGTTCGCCTTCGAGGCGGAATACCGTCCCGGCACCGCCTCCGTCACCGCCGACATCGACGGCTTTAAGTGGAAGGATGAGAAATGGATGGAAGCCCGCAGGAATACGGACATTCTCAAGGCTCCCCTGTCCATTTACGAAGTTCATATCGGTTCCTGGCGCAAGAAGCAGCGTCCGGAGAAGGACGGCTGCTACACCTACATAGAAGCGGCCCACGAGCTGGCGGAATACGTTAAGCAGATGGGCTACACCCATGTAGAGCTGATGGGCATCGCCGAGCATCCCTTCGACGGCTCCTGGGGCTATCAGGTGACCGGCTACTACGCTCCCACCTCCCGCTACGGCCAGGCGAAGGACTTCATGTATTTCGTCAATTACCTGCACCGGGAAGGCATCGGCGTCATCCTGGACTGGGTGCCGGCCCATTTCCCGAGAGACGCCCACGGACTGGCCGACTTCGATGGCGAGCCGCTGTTTGAGTACGCCGATTCCCGCAAGGGCGAGCACCCCGACTGGGGCACCAAGGTCTTCGACTACTCCAAGAACGAAGTGAAGAATTTCCTGATCGGCAACGCCCTCTACTGGATCGACCACTACCACATCGACGGCCTGCGGGTGGACGCCGTGGCCTCCATGCTGTATCTGGACTACGGACGCTCCGCCGGCAACTGGGTGCCCAACATCTACGGCGGCAACCAGAACCTGGAGGCCATCGAGTTCTTCAAGCACATCAACAGCGTGATCTCCGGCCGCCACGACGGTACCATGATCATCGCCGAGGAATCGACGGCCTGGCCGAAGATCACCAGGTCGCCGGAAGAGGACGGCCTGGGCTTCAAGTTCAAGTGGAACATGGGCTGGATGCACGATTTCCTGGAATACATGAAGCTGGATCCCTATTTCCGCAAATACAACCACAATAAGATGACCTTCGCCATGACCTACTCCACCAGCGAGAATTTCATCCTGGTGCTGTCCCACGACGAGGTGGTCCACCTGAAATGCTCCATGATCAGCAAAATGCCCGGCATCTACGAGGACAAATTCGCCAACTTAAAGGTCGGCTACACCTTCATGATCGGCCATCCCGGCAAGAAGCTGCTGTTCATGGGACAGGATTTCGCCCAATGGCACGAGTGGGACGAGAAGGTGTCCCTGGACTGGCACCTGGCCGACGAGCCGCTTCATAAGGACGTGCAGAAATATTTCAGCGACCTGCTGCATATTTACCGCCAGTACCCGGCTCTCTACTCCCTGGACTACGACTGGAACGGCTTTTCCTGGGTCAACGCCGACGACGCCGACCGCAGCATCTTCAGCTTCATCCGCTACGACGAGACGAAGAAGAAGAGCCTGCTGTTCGTCTGCAACTTCACGCCGATGGAGCGCTCCGACTACCGGGTGGGCGTGCCGAAGCGCGGCGATTACACGCTGATCCTGGACCAGACCCACGGCGCGTACCGGCGCGGCGAAGAGAAGAAGGTCTTTAAGGCAAAGAAGGGCGAATGCGACGGTCAGCCCTACTCCTTCTCCTATCCGCTGCCGCCCTACGGCACCGCGATCTTCCGGTTCTGACACAGTAAAGGAGGTGTCCCTCATGCAGACAATCCTGGTCTGTGACGACGATAAACAGATCGTCGAAGCCATCGATATCTACCTGACCGGAGAAGGCTTCCGGGTAATCAAGGCCTATGACGGCTACGAAGCCCTGGAACTTCTGGAGAACAACCAGGTAGACCTGATGGTGGTCGACGTGATGATGCCCGGTCTCGACGGCATCCGCACGACCCTGAAGGTCCGCGAGACCAGCAGCATCCCGATCATCATCCTTTCCGCCAAGTCCGAGGACAACGACAAGATCCTGGGGCTCAACATTGGCGCGGACGATTATATTTCCAAGCCCTTCAATCCGCTGGAGCTGGTCGCCCGGGTCAAATCCCATCTGCGCCGCTATACCCAGCTGGGCAACCTGACTACCCAGACCGCCGAGAACGTCTACAAATGCGGCGGCCTGCAGATCAACGACGACAACAAGGAGGTAACCGTGGACGGGGAGCTGATCCGTCTGACTCCCATCGAATACAATATTCTTCTTCTCCTGGTGAAGAATGCCGGCAAGGTCTTTTCGATCGACGAGATCTATGAGCAGATCTGGAATGAGGAAGCCATCGGCGCGGACAATACGGTCGCCGTCCATATTCGCCATATCCGGGAGAAGATCGAGATCAACCCGCGGGAGCCCCGCTATCTGAAGGTCGTCTGGGGCGTAGGCTATAAGATTGAAAAACAGTAGGAGATACATATGAAACGCGGACTCATTCCCATTGCCATCCGGAAGCAGACGGTGATCCTTCTTCACCTTCTGTTTCTCTGTTTAAGCTTCGCCGGTATTACGTTCATTATCTTTAATCCGAACTACGGGCGGGGCTTAAACTGGCTTCAGGAGGAGGATTATGCCGACACCCATTCCTTCTCCCGCCAGCTGGAGGAGGACGTGGACAATGTCTTCCGCTATGTCCGCTATAAAGATCTTCTGGAACTGGACGGAGAAGTGAATCTGGACGCGGAGATGTTCTGCGTTACCTACAATTCCGGCAACACCAAGATCTATACTCTGGGCGAGGCCGTCAGCTACGCGCGGCGGCTGGGCTACTACCTGAACGACGATTTTGAGGTCGCCGGCGGGCCGGATATCCACGAATGGGACACGCAGGGGCCCTCGACTCCCTTTGTGGAATGGAAGACCTACAGTCCGGAAGAAGCCTATGAGGGACCCGGGGACGGCTTTACCTCCGTTGAGGAGCTGTCGGTTCAGGTAATGAATGTCCTGGGCGAATATTATCAGGTTCGATATAACTACATCGACCAGCCCTCGAACCTTTACTTCCGCGTTTCCTATGTGGACGATATGGGAAATGAACTCCTCTATACCAACGCGGGACAGCGCAGCAATGAAGAGCTGCGCGAGCTGGGCCGTTATCTCTATATGTCCGGCAGATCTCTCTTCGTAGACAACAACCTGCGGTATATTCCGGAAAACGTTATTTCTCTTCTGTCAAACAATAACCGCTATGGCAATCAGGATTATTACATCCTTCTGGCCGTGGACATCCGCTTCCCCAATCCGGATCCCTACGCGGAGGCGCAGGCCGATTACATGCGGTCCAGAACCGAATACATCGGCGGTGCGGTCATGTTCCTTCTCGGCGCGGTCGGGCTTCTGGTCACGCTGGCCGGTATGGCGCTCCTGACCGGCCATGTGGACGGGGACAGTACGAGGATCCAGCGGCATTACTATGACGAACTGCCTGTGGAGTGCCTTTTCGTTATCTGCCTGGCCGCCATGTGGCTGGCGCAGCTGGCGCTGGGAAGCATCATCCCCCGGATCATAAAGCTGATAATCAGTCCGGTCTATCAGGATTACGCGCGGAAAATGATCCGCTACATTCTGTTCTACCTGATCCTGCTGTTCGCCGCCTTAAGCGTCCTGCGCAATTACAAAGCCCACACGCTTTGGACCGGCAGCCTTCTGTACAAAGGGCTTCACCGTATCCTTCCGGCGCTTAACGGCCTTCCGATCCCGCTGCGGTTTACCTGCTCCTTCATTGGTTATCTGCTGGCGGACGCCGGCCTTCTGGGCGGCTTCTATTTCCTGTATACCCAACGGGAATCTCTGGGAATTCCCTATCTGTACCTGATACCGCTGCTTATTCTGGCGGCATTCCAGGTATGGGTCTACCTGCTGCTCTACCGCAGCCGGGCAGAGAGCCAGAAAATTGCCGGCGGAATCCTTAAGATGTCAGCCGGAGACGCCGGCTATAAGATCGATTCCGAAGGCTTCTCCGAACCGGCGGAACGGGTCAGCCAAGCGCTGAATTCGCTGAGCGACGGCCTGGAGGCCGCTCTCTCTGAGCAGGTGAAAAGCGAGCGTCTGAAGGCCGATCTGATCACCAACGTGTCCCACGACATCAAAACGCCGCTCACATCCATCATCAACTACGTAGATCTGCTGAAAAGGGAAAAGATCAGCGATCCGAAGATCCAGGGCTACCTGGACGTTCTGGACCAGAAATCCCAGCGTCTGAAAACCCTGACGGAGGATCTGGTGGAGGCGTCCAAGGCCAGCTCCGGCAACATCAAGCTGGACATCTCCGAGATCGACCTGGTAGAACTTGTACAGCAGGCGGGCGGCGAATTTGAAGAACGGTTCGCCATTCGCCATCTGAATCTGGTTTCCACCCTTCCGGACAAAGATATCCTGATCATGGCAGACGGCAGGCGGATGTGGAGAGTCCTGGAGAATCTTTATAACAATGCGTTTAAATATGCGATGGAAAACAGCCGGATCTATGTAGAAGTAGAAGAGCGAAACAGCTTTGCGTACTTTACGATCAAGAATGTTTCGGCCAGTCCGCTAAATATTAACGCGGACGAACTGACTGAGCGGTTCGTCCGCGGAGATGTAGCCAGAACCACCGAAGGCAGCGGCCTGGGGCTTTCCATCGCGAAAAGCCTGACGCAGCTGCAGGGCGGAAGCTTTGAGATCTATATTGACGGAGATCTGTTTAAAGTACAGGTTGGCTTCCCCGTCCGGAACTGAGCGGCGGCTCCGCAGGGCCGAATCCCCGCTTCCGTCCCGCTCCGGTTCATCGCTAACCGAAGATGCGCCACCCGCAGATAAAATTGTTCCGGAACCAGCTCCCCATCGTGCGGTGAACCACCTTGCCGTTGCCGGAGGAAGCGTCCACCACCGTGCCGTTCTCGGCGACGATCCCCACATGTCCGGTCACGACAATAATGTCGCCGGCGCGCAGGTTATTAAAGCTGGTAACCTTCGTATATTTCCCTACGGAACGCCAGCCGTAGGAGGTCAGATAGCTCTGTTTGACTCCCACCTGATTCAGGCACCAGTAGACAAAGCCGGAGCAGTCGAACTGATTGGGGCCCTTCGCGCCCCAGACGTAACGGCAGCCCAGCTTGGATTTGGCCACCGAGATCAGCGCCGCCGCGCTGCCGGTCGCCGTGCCGGTATTCGCGGATCCGCCCGAGGAACTGCTCCCGGAGCTGCCCGAGGAGCCGGAAGACGAATACCGCCGCACATTGGATCCGGTCAGCTTCGCCATTGTCAGAACGCCCACGGAACCGTCGCTGGCAAGACCGTTGGCGCTCTGGAAATTCTTGACCGCCTTCTCGGTCACTTCCCCGAAATACCCGGTGACATTAGCCGATGACAGATATCCGTACTGGCTCAAAAGCTTCTGGATCTGGGTCACATTCTCATTCTGGTCTCCCAGAGAAATCCCGTTCGGAACCGCGTCGGAGCTGTTTAGCGCCGTACGGGTCGACGGTCCGAGATAGCCGTCCACGATCAGATCGTTCTTTGACTGGAACTGCTTGACGGCGATCACCGTGTCGTCGCCGTATTTGCCGTCCGGCGTAGTCGTCATATACCCCAAAGCCCTCAGCCTCTCCTGCGCGGCCTGAACCACATCGCTGTGTTCGCCGTACACCAGCATATTGGGCTGGACGATATCGCTGTAGAGCAGATTCATCGTCTGCCGCCCCACCTTGCCGTCCTGGCTGATGCCGTTGATCTCCTGAAGCTTCTTCACCGCTTCCTCTGTCTTATCGCCGAAATTGCCGGTTACCTGCTCCTCGCTGGCCAGATATCCCAGCTCGTAGAGACGCCCCTGGATCCGCTCGATATCGCTTCCCTGTTCCCCTTTGGAAGCCGCGTAATATTTCGCCTCCGGATCCATAATCGCTTCCAATGTAGCCGGCCCTACGACGCCGTCCGTAGGCAGACCGTTCTGTCTCTGAAAGATCTGCACAGCCGAACGCGTAACCTCGCCGTAATACTCGGTCGGCTCGTCATTGTCCATAAAGCCGAGCTCCATCAGCCGTTCCTGCAGATCCGCGACTATTTCATACGACTCTCCGATGCGGATATACTCCGGCGGCGCTTCCGTCTCCGGCACCGGCAGGTTCTTAAGCGTATCGTAGTCCGGACCGTCCATGGTCAGAGGGCTTAAGCCTTCAATTACCGGAGAAGTCTCCGGAATCGTCTCCGCGATCACCACAGACGTCGTTTCCGTTTCTCCTTCAGCGGTCGGCGCCGGTCCGGACGACGGACGGCTGCAAGCTGATAGCCCTGCCGCAAGCGCCAGGGCTAAAAACATGCACATCTGTTTCCTGTATCTCATGGTATATCCAATCTCTTTCTTTATCTCTTCAGTTCCTTCTTCTCCTGCTCGACCATGCTGCGGGCACCCTCAAGGCTGGTGCCGATCAGGGACGGCAGCTGCTTCTCCGGCATAGTCGGCGCATAGTAGAAGCCCTGCTGCAGGGTACAGCCGCACTTCTCCAGGAACTTCTTCTGCTTATTCGTCTCTACGCCTTCGGCAATCAGCTTCTTATTCATATTCATCGCGATCCGGACAAGCCCTTCGACGACCGGCTCGCACTTGGAAGTATTCTCGATCTCCCACACGAACATCCGGTTAAACTTCAGCGTATTCACCGGCAGCTCAAAAATCTTCATAAGTCCTGAACTTCCGGAGCCGAAATTATTCAGGATCAGCTCGACGCCAAGCCAGGACAGGGCCTGCAGACGGCCCGCGATATTGGCGTAATCCACGCCCACCATATACTCGTCGACCTCGATCGCCAGCTTGCCCTGCGGCAGCTTGTACTTCTCAATTACCTGGCCCACCTGCTGCACAAAGTCGCCCTGCATCAGCAGCGTCGGGGAGATCGGGATCGCGATGGAGTCGAATTCCTTCCCTTCCTCCAGAAGCTTCGCCACCATGGAAGCCGCCTTGTCCAACGCGTAATACTCAACCTGGCGGATCTGGCCGGTATCCTCGGCCACCGGCAGAAACTCGATGCTTCCGACCATACCGATATCCTGGATAAATATACGCATATAGAATTCAGCTCTGGTGAACTTGCCGGTCTCCGTATCATAGGTCGGACGGTAGCGGACCTCGACCTCGTTATTCGCAAGCGCAGTTCCCAGATAACGGGCGATCGCCTGCCTGCGCAAAAATCTCTTATGCAGATCCATATCGTAGGCGACATACTGGTTGCTGCCCAGCTCCGCGGCGCGGGCCACGGCCAGATCCAGGCACTTCATCATATCGCTGGCATTGCCCGCGTAGCCCGGATACGAACAAAGACCGATCTGCACGCCGCAAAGGCATTCGACGCCGTCCACATCCCAGCTCTCATCGAACCGCTCGATCAGCTGATCCGCAAGCCTGGACGCCTCGCCCATGGTACGGTTCTTCATGATCACAATAAACTCAACGCCCACGTAACGGTACACGGCGCAGCCGCTCTTCTGCTCCAGATATGTAAGGATCTGTTCCAGCAGACGCTCGCAGCGCTCATGGCCGAACAAATCGTTCATCCTCTTGAAGTTCTCAATATACAGCTTCAGCACTACACCCTGATACTCCATCAGGAACTGGGCTTCCAGGCGGCTATAGCAGATCTCGCTGTCACTCTGCTTCTTGTTCTCCTGATCAGTCAGGCCGGCGGCTGCAGCCTTAAATTCCATCTCCGGCTCCTGCGGCCGTTCTTTTTTCTTAAACAATGCCATGGCTATCCTCCCTCAGTGAAGTATATATGGAGAGTATAACGCGAATCCGTTAAAGTTGCAAGGAAAAAAATGATAAGATTCAGATTCCCGATACACGAAAAAAAGCACCGGCCCCGCGGCAAATCCGCAAAACCAGTACTTTCAGTGCGCCCTCAGGGACTCGAACCCTGGACAAATAGATTAAGAGTCTACTGCTCTACCAACTGAGCTAAGGGCGCATTCTATTCAGTTCCTCTCGAACACTGGATTATTTTAGCGCAGGGGTTGACAAAAGTCAACCCCCTTTTTTCATTTTTTGAGAAAATTTTCAGCGGCGCGGCCCATCCGGCGCAGGCAGGCCAATATACCCGGCCGTCAGACGGCGCGCAGGCATCCCTACAAGGCTGCGTCCAGCGCGCCGGCCAGCGTTTTCTTATCCTGCATGCCGATGAACTTGGCCGCCGGCTCTTCGCCCTTGAACACGATGAATGTGGGAATCGACATGACGCCGTACTTCACCGCCATATCCTGGCTCTCATCCACATTGAGCTTCACAATCTTCGCCCGGCCCTCGTACTCGCCGGCCAGCGCCTCTACCACAGGACCCATGGCCTTGCAGGGGCCGCACCAGTCGGCATAGAAATCCACAAGCACCGGCATGCCCGCTTTGTACACTTCCGCATCAAAGCTTTCTGTAGTTACTGTTTTCGCCATATTGTACTCCTCCTCGCTTCATATGTTGCATCCTGGTTTCGCAGCTCGTTCGCTGACCGGACGGCAGGGCGCCCGCGGCCTGCGGATAAAGCTTCCTTATCTGCCGGTCTTCCGCTTCTTTTCGCTGTCTCCGCCCTGTATGACCTTCTCCACATCCTTAAGCGACTTCCAGACCCGCAGAAACCTCCGGTTCAGCTCTGGTTTATCGCAGGTGGCCTGCTGCAGCTTCGTCAGAACCGTCTCGCGCATCCCCATCCATATCACCAGTTTTACCACTTTTCTATATTTTACTCTCTTTTCCGCCGGGTTGCAACCAGTTTGCAGATCGGTTTGCCTTCCGCCGCGAATTTCTCCTCGTATTCGGTCATCACGTTGCCTTCGGCGTACCCGCTGCGGTGCAGATCGAAGGTGGAATAAATGATTTCCCACCCGGCCGCCGGGATCGATTCCAGCGAATATTCAAAAAGCCCCCGATTGTCCGTCTTAAACTCTATCGCGCCGTCCGGCGCCAGGATCCGGTCATAGACCGCCAGGAAACGCGGCGATGTCAGACGCCGTTTGGCATGCCTGTCCTTCGGCCAGGGATCAGAGAAATTCAGATAGATCCCCGCCGCCTCGCCGGGAGCCAGGATCTCTGCCAGCTTAAGCGCATCCACGCAGAGGAAGCGGACGTTGCCCAGCCGCTCCTCCTCCTGTTTCTGCACCGCCTTTAAGAGTACGGAAGAATAGATCTCTACGCCCAGGTAATTGAACTGCGGATTTTGCCGCGCCAGATCCATCAGGAATTTTCCCTTTCCCATACCGATCTCCACATAGATCGGACGGTCATTCCCGTACACTTCCTGCCAGCGGCCCCGCTGCGTCTCCGGATCCGAAACCACATGAACGCTCTCCGCGATCCGCTGCTCCGCGCCTGTGATGTGGCGTAATCTCATAGTTTCTGTCTCCTTTTGCGGCTTTCCGATTCATTCTTAATTCTTCGCGGCCAGTATATCATTACTTTTTTCCTATTTCAACCTGTATTTTCCCCACATTTTTAATTTTTTCTCCAATTTTCGAAAATTTTTAGTGCATATTTTGTCGATTAA
This sequence comes from uncultured Lachnospiraceae bacterium, assembly GCA_947589095.1. Taxonomy (GTDB): domain Bacteria; phylum Bacillota; class Clostridia; order Lachnospirales; family Lachnospiraceae; genus UBA3402. The sequence goes on along the minus strand of CANQBX010000039.1, from coordinate 5,798 downwards.
TAGTATAATGAAAAGAAAGGTGTACCGCCTCGCCGTATCCGGCAGGCCGAACCACCCGTACGATACGGAATCGCCGAGAAGGAGGGTATCTATGCCAGCACCAGTTTCGGGTAATAATTGGGATAAGATCCGTCAGGGCCTCAAAGACGCCCAGCTGTTAAACAGCCAGAGGAAATACAATCTGTCCATGATCAAGTGCCGCCAGACCCTGGAGTTTATGGTACAGGATCTGTGCGATAAAGCCGCTATCACCACTACGAACGCAAACCAGGATCTGTCATCCCTGATCGATGAGCTTTATTCCAACCGCTGGATCAGCAAAACTACCTGCGAGCATTACCACAAGATCCGTATTCTTGGCAATAAAGCCGCTCACGAGGGCAACGAGAATGCCTATGACGCCAATCAGGCATGCCAGCTGCTCTCTCATGAAGCGGTTACCTTCTCCAAAGACTATATGAATGATTCCCGGCAGAAACCCCAGCAGCGCGGCTCCCAGCAGAGACCGGCGCAGCAGCGCCAGGCCGGGAACGGCCAGGCCAGGCCCCGGCCAAGCGCCTCCAGAAGCCGCAAGCGTTCTCAGGACGGTTTCCCGCTGACCAGCGACGCCCTGATGCGCATCGCCATCGTCGTCGTCGCGCTGATCGTTGTGATCGCGATTATACGCCTGCTTCGTTCCGGAGATTCTTCGCCGGACGAGACCGCTCCCGCAGTTTCGACAGAGTCCCTGGCTGACGAATCGACGACAGCGGCAGAGGAAGAGATCCCGACGACAGCGGCGCCCGAGACCATGGCTGAGACGACGCCGGCTCCGGTTTATAAGACCACCGATTACCTGAACGTCCGCTCGGAACCGAACACCAGCAGCCGCCGGTTAGGCGTTCTGGATACAGACACCGTGGTCGAGTATATCGGCGACTACGATGAGACCTGGGCCATCATTGATTATGAAGGCACACAGGCATATGTGTCAAAGCAGTATCTGACGCAGGATTGACCATAGCAGAACGATCTGCTCTAAGAGCGCCCGACGGCGCTCTTTTTGCATACGGACGGCGAAGGGGAGCGCTGCGGCGCGATCATTGACAAACGGGCCGTTTTCTACTATACTGAAAGGTAGTTTTTATAAGGGAATCGAGGAAATACCATGAAATATATCCACTATGGACTGGGTATTGTGCTGACCTTCTGCCTGATGACCGCGCTGCTGCTTACCTCCGTGGAAGCCGTCGCCTACTGGACGCCGGGCTATTATGAGAAAGAATACACGAAATATAACGTCACCGCCGCCGTGCATATGGAGATGGACGACCTGTTGGACGTGACGCATGAGATGATGGCGTACCTGCGCGGCAGGCGCGAGGATCTGCATGTACCGACGATCGTCGGCGGTCAGCCCCGCGAATTCTTCAACGACCGCGAGATCGCGCATATGGAAGATGTCCGCGGCCTGTTCATCGGCGGCCTGCGGCTGCGGCTTATATGTCTTGCGGTCATTGCGGTCTGCCTGGCCGTTATGGCCGGAACGAAGGCGAATCTGCGCCATGTTCTTCCGCGGGCTGTCTGCGCGGGAACCGGACTGTTCTTCGCTTTGGTCTGCGTGCTGGCGGCGGTTATTTTTTCAGATTTTTCGAAGTACTTTATCGTTTTTCACCATATTTTCTTCGACAACGACCTGTGGATCCTCGATCCCCGGACCGATCTTCTGATCAATATCGTGCCGGAACCGTTCTTCATGGACACGGCGGCGCGGATCGCGCTGGTCTACGGTATATCCGTGGCGGCCGTCTTTCTGGTATGCCTCGGGATCCTGCTGGCCGACCGGCGCCATAAGAAAGCACGGTAACCGCAACCCTCCCGTCTCATATTGCAAGAAAGGATCAGCCTATAATTTATGAAGAGAATCATTTCCGTTCTTCTGTGCCTTATCCTGATCTTCGGCCTGCTGCCGGCGCGGGAAGCCCGCGCGGACGGAGACTGGCCGGAGAATGTGAGCATCGAGGCTGAAGGCGGCATTGTCATGGACGCCTCCACCGGAGCGATCCTCTACGGCAAGAATATCCACAATGCTTACTATCCCGCCAGTATCACCAAGATTCTGACGGCTCTTATCGTGCTGGAAAACTGCAGTCTGGACGAAACGGTCACATTCTCGCACAACGCGGTCTACAATGTGGAAGCCGGCAGTACCAGCGCGGGTCTGGACGAGGGCGATACCTTAAGCGTCCGCGACTGTCTTTACGCACTTCTTTTGAAATCAGCCAACGAAGTCGCCAACGCCCTGGCGGAGCACGTAGCCGGAAGCATCGACGATTTTGCCGTGATGATGAACGAGAAGGCCCGTTCCCTGGGCTGCGTGGATTCCCATTTCGCCAATCCCAGCGGGCTGAACAACGACCAGCATTATACCTCTGCCTACGATATGGCCCTGATCGGCCGGGCGGCGCTTCAGAACGAGACCTTCATGAAGATTGACTCCACGCTTTATTACGATCTGCCCGTCACGAAACGAAACCCGGAAGGCGTACGCATTTATCCGGGACATAAGATGCTGAAGAAGAATATGCCGGAGTATTACAGCGGCTGTCTGGGCGGTAAGACCGGTTATACCTCGCTGGCGGGCAATACCCTGGTCACCTTCGCGGAGCGGGACGGCATGCGCCTGGTCGCCGTCGTGCTGAACGGGCACCAGTCCCACTACCGGGATACAAAAGCCCTGCTGGATTTCGGTTTCACGAATTTCCAGACTGTCCGGGCAGCGGATTTCGATTCCTCCTATACAGCGGTTGAAAATGATATGGTCATCGCGGGACTTCCGGCGGCGGAACTGTCCGGCCTGCAGCTGGATCCTTCAGGCGCACTGACGCTTCCGCGATCCGGCGATCCGGCCTCCGTGACCTCGCGTCTGACCTACGATCTGACGGAAAATGCGCCGGCCGGCGCCATCGCGCGTGTCGATTATCTGTGGGGCGACCGAACGCTTGGCTGCGCCTATCTGACTATGAACACGGTCGGAGGAGACGTCTCCTCCATTCCCGCTTCCATGCTGGAGGAGATCCGCGATATCACGCTCCAGGCAGAAAGCGACGCCGCGGAATCCACGGCCGCGGCGCAGCCGGAACGGGCGCCCTTCTATATCCCCCCGATCGTATTCACCATACTGGGCGTCATTGCTGCCCTCGGCGCAGTGTTCGCCCTCTTCGTGGCCATCCGCTCCTATCAGGAAAAGAAAGAAGCGGAAGCGCGCATGCGCCGGCGCCAGAAGCGTATGGAGCGTATGGGCGACGGAGTATCCGCCGTTGATATCGATCTGGAAATGGAGAGGCGCCGGAACTATTACACCGCCCGGAGACGGTCCCGGGGGCGGCATCCGAAGAAGCGGTAGCTTCTTCGGCGCCGGCAGAGTTTTCCGGCATACCGGCATACGGACGCAATTGCAAAAGCGGCGAAAGAACCGCCGCTTTTCTCATGATCGCTTTGCCGCCAGGCGTCTTTCCCGGCTGTGCTCCCGCTTCTTCTGTCTCTGCTCCTCCCGCTTCGCGAAAACCTCTCGGGCAGCCGCCTCATCCACCAGCTTCATGGTCTTCACCACATAGACGCTGTCATCGTCCTTCTCTTTCTTCCGGATCCGTATCTTCCCCCGCACATATCCGTGTTCCGGGCAGACCGCCAGGCAGAGATACTGTCTGGAACTGGCCGCAAACCACTGGAATTTCTTCCGAAGCATACGCCTGCATTCCCGGCAGACCATTTCGGTCACATTCCTATCCGCAAGGGCGTCGTCCCGCGACGCAAACTCCCGCGACACATATTTCAGATAGGTCGGGAATTCCAGCCGGATCTCCTCCTCCGCATTTTCAGGAAGCCGGTAATAATCTACCGACAGATAATCCTTAAGCGTCCCGAAATCCAGCGCCTGCATCACCTTGCCGGTATAATAAGCGTCATCCAGGGCCCGGTGGAAGGGCCGTGCCTCTTCCAGTCCCAACTCCTCCACCACACGGTCCAGCGACAGCTTTTCGTTGTTCTCACCCAGCTGGAGCGCGTACAGCTTCTGTACATCATAATAGCATAAAGGAAACGCAAAAGGATTCTCCATCCCGTAGAAATCCATATTCCGCTGAAGCTCCACCAGATCCATGGAACCCCACGTACAGAATATGGCCCCTTCTCCGCACCATTCAAGGAAGCTCCTCACGGCATCCGGGAAACGGCTTCCCTGACTTATCAGATCCTTCATATGCAGATGCGTCACCTGAATGATCCGGTAATGCAGCTGCATATAGACCTGCGGCGTCACCAGCTGATGGTATTCGGAAACGATCTGAAGCTGCTCATCCAGCTTCACCGCACCGATCTCGATGATCTCGAATGGGAAATGCTCTATGGAATTTTCTTTTCCGCTCGGACTCTGGTTCCATTCCAGATCGAACACAATGTACGTCCCGCTCATCCCGCGTCCTGCCCGTTTCACAATATGAATGTTCGCCCGGGCGGCCGGTAAAACCGCCCGAACGATCCCATCTAAAACACCTGTGTGGACAGTATAGCATAGTTTTTATCCCATGTATAGAGACTATATAAATAAAAATCTATAGAACATACCCGGCAATTCTCAATATGTAAACATCTGCGTCCAGTATTTCACACCGCCATACTCATAATATCCGACCCCCAGCTTCGTGTAACGGCTGTCCAGGATATTCGCGCGGTGACTTGCGCTGTTCATCCATTCCGTCATGACCCGTTCCGGCGTGTCATAGCCATAGGCGATGTTCTCACCGGCGCCGTTATAGGAGATTCCGCGCTGATCCAGAACCGTGTTGAAATAGGTTCCGTTCGGACGATAGTGGGAGAAATTCCCCACGATCTCCTGCGCACGTACATCTGCCGCAGCGGAAAGAACCGCGGAAGCCGTCACAGGAGACAGTCCCGCCGCGGCCCGCTGGACATTGACCAGCTCAACGATACGGGTGACGTAGGCCGCCGGCTCTGTGCCGTCGCCTTCCCAGCCGCCCGCACCTGTTCCCGGCGTCTGTCCCGGACTGCCGCTCTGACCGCCGCCCTGCTGACTGCCGCTCTGACCGCCGCCGGGCTGAGACCCGCTGTTGCTTTCCTGGTCCGGAGCGTTCCACCACCAGAACCCGTTCTGACTGCCGCCCTGCTGCCAGAAATTCCCTCCCTGGCCGGAAAACCACGGGAACAGGTCCGCCCATGGATCCTGTACGCCGGGAATCTGTATATCCGGCTTCTGCACTTCCGGGATCTGGGGCTGCGTCTCCTGCTGCTCCGGCCCCTGACCCGGGAACCATTCGGCTCCCGCCTCCTGCGTCTCCGGCTCCCGGCTCAGCTCCGGCCCCTGGCCCGGGAACCATTCGGGCTCCCCGCCGCCATTCATTTTTCCGTTCCGCAGTTCCGTCAGCATCCGTTCCGCTGTCCCGCGGCCGGCTAAACTGCCTGCGCAAACCGGCGCAGCCCCGCGCGCCGGCTTTGCCAGAACGCTTGATACGAAGATACCCACTGCCGCTGCGTAAAAAATAATCCTTTTCATCCGCTTCCCTCCTGTGTTACATATTTTTTACATTTCTGTTACAAAATTATCGTACCATACAGACACTGGGAATTCCATAGGGAACGACTGGAAGGATTTCCAGTACTTCCATAGCCGCTGCCGGCAGACGTTAAAAAAACTTAAGTATCGTAAGTCTGTTGTTATAAATCTTCAGTGAAGTGAAAAGTTAACTTCCACTTCTAAAGACCCCGGCAAAAAAGTTGCCGTTAGTGTTGCAGGAAAGGAT
>CANQBX010000038.1 GCA_947589095.1 uncultured Lachnospiraceae bacterium | reverse complement strand
GATACAAACGTGCCTATTCCTACTTGACTTACTATGAATCCCTCTTGCTCCAATTCCTCATATACCCGCCTGATTGTCAGGACGCTTACCCTCAGGTCTTCTGCAAAAGCACGGATAGAGGGAAGTGCGTCCCCCTCAACCAATTCTTCTTTCAGAATGGCGTCTTTGATCTGTTCTTTGATCTGTTGGTATAGAGGGGCGTCGGAAGTGTTTGAAATCAATATTTTCAATAAACCCCTTTCTCCTTTCCTTTAGTGTGATGTTATAACATACACATTATAATCAATAGGCACATCGTTGTCAATATGTTTATGTAATCTATTCAGTAAGCGGAACAAAAAGCCATCAGTTGGTATTGGAGTTTGGCCTTTCGTGTCTTGGATGCTGGTATAAGATATTCTAAATATTATGTGACACAACAAAAAAAGGTGGCCAATCGCTTGGTCGCCTCTGTTGATATTATGTTTCTGTATCGCTGTATTTGCGAGGTTTCCACGTTTGCAAAACGTTACTATGAAATAAGCGTTACCGCTTTGCGATGCCCGAAGGCCTGGCAAGGGGGTGATTATTTCATTCACACCCTTGCCAGTTGAATCAAGGCATATTACACATAAATCATCTCGTTCCTGATTATTTCCTCCGCACGGCTGACGATGCTGTTCATGGCTTGAATCCATTCCCATTGCGACCGGCGCTTCAAATCTTCATCCACGCCTTCGGCTCTGGCCATCTGCTGGATGATAAGCTGGCAGCGTTCCTGTGCCTGTTCGTTGAAGTCGGCAAGGTAAGTGTGCAGCTTGCCGGTCATAATCAAATGGTTAAGCAGTGGCTGGTTCGTTTCCTCCAGATATGCCCTGTGCATCCGTCCCCACTTCCCGATGCGGCGGTCATCGTTTTCCGGCAATTCGATAGCCGGGATGTAGTAGTCTCCGGCGAGGACGTAATCAAGGCCGTTCGTGTTGTCATGGATTCTCTGTTTCAATTCGCTCATGTCTTTTTCCTCCATTATGATATTGCCATCGCCATCGCTTCGCCGGAGGTAATCGACCGCCAGTGCACTGCTGTGATGTCATTCTTTATGCAAGATTGACTAAGAAATCCTTTATAACATCATACACTCCTTCAAGTTTCTCAACATCTTCTTCCGGAATTTCCAGTTTTCTGGCTACGTCCCGCTTCGCTACACTCCCTGCGCTCCACGGTCTAATAAACCGTTGAAACCTGCTTATAATCTTATCGCCCCTTACTCGTATAGCCGCAATTTCATATATATCCTTATGGTTATGCAGCGCAAAGGCCTCATTGCACCAGAAAGAACAATAGTCACTGATCTTGTCACCGACATATTCGGTGATTGGTTCAAAATCAGATTCCTTTGTATGACCATAATGAGTTCGAATAGCGGTTGCCTCCTTCACATCACGCGTTTTTTCAAAAGGCGGATGCTGAATACCTTTCTTATCGTAGACTGCAATAATTTTCTTCCGGCGTTCTAAATCACTTGGCCAATATGGGCGCCCTACTCGGTACTTCTTTATCCTGGCAGATAACTCATCCAGTTTTTTCCTCTCAGATTCAGAAAAACCAAAAAGCATTCTTTTCTCAATCTGATTCTGTCCCAATATTTCTATCGCTTTTGAAATTGCTTTGTCAGCTAAGTCATATTCCCCTACCAGGGAATAATACGTTGCCGCCAGCCGGTACAGTTCCAAAGCGACATTTTCCCGCTCCATGATCATCCTCACCCAGCGTTCTGGCTTTTCAAAGTCGCTGAACATATAGTATGAAAGCAGGTCATATAAAACGGTCTGCGCCTTTCTGTCAAATTCATGCGTTTCAACATAAGCTATAGCCAGATCCTCGAACATGTCATCCCGCAGATATGCATGATATAGGCAGATATAATAAGAAGCCTCCGGATCATTGATCATACTCAGAACATCTACAAACTGCCTATATGTCTCATTCCCGGAGCCGACCTCTTCAATATATGCTTTCAGATACGGATTATCTGTTCTGTCCTGCTGATAATAGCGCAGAACACGGGAAAGTTCTTCAAACACATCCTCCCTCCGGCAGTTCATGCATAATGGATATTCATTTTCTTTTCCGCAATACATACATTTCATATGATTCATCAATCTCCTTTCGGACTACTGTTCCTCTAGCAACCTATCATATTTACAATTTTTCACCGATTTCTCAGCGAAACCATATCGCCGTCCACCGCCACAAACTTACGGATCGTATTAAACGCCTCTTCAAAACAATCTTCTGTCGTCTTGCTGACGCGGCCAACACCGCATTGTGCTGCCAGGGAACGGTAAAGCCCTGCCTTATCAACCCTGCCATTCTGCCCGATGATCGTCAGCATCCCTGCGGCAAGCTCCTCAGGCGCTATATACTTCACGTCACGTTCTATATCCCCCGGTCCCCGCAGCCGTACCTCCGGCGCGTCTTTCAGATACAAGAATCCGTTCCTGCGAATGATTCCCTCTTTCCGGCACTCGGACATCCGCCCCTCATATTCATCCCGCAGGGACTCCGTTACATTCGCCCTCCCAAACCACCAGGCGATCCGTTTCATAAGCAGTTCTTCGGAAAGAGGCGCTTCCACATTCAAGATCTCTTTGATCATCCCCATGAAATTCCGAGGATAATATTGTTTCCGCAGTCTGGTAATATCCGCAGATTTATACGGTGGAAATACCAGCGTTTCCTCAGCGGCAGCGTCCTCGAACGAAACTTCCCGGACGGTCTCCGTTTTGTTTTTTGACTTTTCTTCTTTTTTCGGATTTCGCAGGGCCGTATCGGCCGCCTTGATCAGGCGAGTCTGCTCATCGGACGGATCGCAAAACCACGCGATAGACCAGACCCGATAAAATCTCCATCCCATTCTCTCCAGGATCTCTTTCCGCAGACGGTCACGATCCCTTGCGTTGTCGGACGCATGATACGCCGCGCCGTCACATTCAATTGCAAGAACATAATCTTCTCTGCCGGAAGCCTTAAGCCCGATAGCGACTTTGGATTCCGAACAGCCGATCTGCATATCGACCCGGTACCCATGCGATTGCAGAAAACTGCGGATCGTTTTTTCAAAATCAGAATCCCGTCTCTCATAGGAAGACGCTGGCGTCATCCGTTCAAAAGCGATATTCCCATTCTCCGCGAAATCAAGATACTCCCTCAAAAGCCTTGCACCATTTGATGATGTACGCCTCAGATCGATGTCCGCGTAATGCATTGACGAAACCAACTGGACACTGCACTTCGCGCGGGTTACGGCAACGTTCAGACGCCGTTCCCCACCGGCACGATTCAACGGTCCGAAATTGTGAAGCAAGCGGCCCTGGTCGTCTGTTCCATACGCGATGCTGAACAGAATCGTATCGCGCTCGTCGCCCTGCACGGTTTCCAGATTTTTGATAAAGAGCGGCTCCTTTTCGTTATTTTTGAATAAATATTCCTTTTCCGGCATGCTCTGTCTCCGCTTCGCCAGGAGATTATCGATCAGCGCCTGCTGCGCTATATTAAACGCAACTACGCCCAGACTCCGCTCCGGATATTTTTCCAGGTTGCGATAGATCAGGTCAACGATAAATTCTGCTTCCCTTCTGTTTGTACGCGTCTTCCTGTCAAAAATTCCATCAACATAATAATAGTCCACTCCAGTGCCGGAACCTTTGGCCTTTGAAGATGGAAATGTAACCAGGGATCCTTCATAAAAATTCTTATTTGAAAATGCGATCAGCTGTTCATAGCGGCTCCGATAATGCCAGCGCAGACGAAACTGCTGCATAGACGTGGAACACAGATCAAGAATCGATTCAAAGTCTGTCACGTCATCAGCTTCCTCATCCTCATTCTCGCTTTCCACGGTCGAATTAAAGAAATTGCTGGGCGGCATCTGTCTGGAATCCCCGACGACGATCAGCTGTTTTGCACGATAGATCGCCCCGATCGCGTCCTGAGGGAATATCTGGGACGCCTCGTCAAATATTACCACATCAAAATGAACCGCATCTGCCGGCAGAAATGTACTGACGCTTAACGGCGACATCAGAAAACATGGTTTGATATGTAAAACAAGCTCCCCGGTCTCCGCCAGAAGCGTCCGTATGCTCTTCTGCCTTCTCTTCTTCTCGCCTTCCCGGAGCAGTACTGCCAGAGAACTTCCCGAAGCCACCACATCCAGGGATGGCCGCTTTGCGGAAAGGAGCTCACGGATCTTCGCCTTGTTGATCTCAAACTGTTCCACGTCCTTCTCTGTGAATGTCTTGACAGCCTTATCCTGTGAAGTTCTGCTGAAGGAGGAAAGTACCGGAACTTCGGACAAAACCGCATAGATCCACTGCCTGTAAAACTGCTTTTGGAACGCTGCCGCGAATAACTGCGGATCCAGCTTCCTGCTTATAACTCTATTAATATATGGAATCACTTCTTTTTCATCTAAACGGGAAAGCAGATCCCGGAAACGGCACCAGCTATCCAAACCGTCTGCCGCGTCCAGGCAGGCGTCGCATTTCTTCAGAATATGCTCGCAGGGTGACTTCGCTATATCAAAAAAGGCCTTGTCAAAGCATTGCGCAATATGGTTCAGGCTGGATTCATTACACTGGGAAAACGCATGATCCAGTTGGTCCGCGCACACGGCAAAGAAATCCGCTTCCTTCCCAAAATTCACACCGGACATCAGCTTTCCAAACGGAACCATGGTTTCTATTATGAGCCGGAGCATGTTCAGCTGTTCCCTTACATAAGACCAGTTCGTCTGCAGTCCTTTATATGCCGGTCCCAGCATGGTTTTAACAGGCGCTTCTGCCTTTCTGAATTCTTCCGCCTTTTTCTGGCAGTCCGCAAGCTGTTCCGTCAGGGCGACCGCCTCTTCATAGGAAGGCTTCTTTCCGTTCCTTTTACACATTCGCAGATCACCTATCATCTGCTTATATTCTGAATTAAAAAGCCTTGAAAACAGACCTCCAAACTGCCTTGTCAGTTTCTTATGGTATTCTTCGCCACTGATTTGATAAATATCATCATCACAGACCGCTTCTATCTTTTTTTGGCTCAGATGCACATCCCAGCCGCGGCTCTCCAAACCGTCGATCGCGGCGTATACAGACTTGCAATTATCTTTCTCCAGTAACGGCGACGTAATGATCTGCGAAGATGATGCAAATCGGAAAAAATCGCGCCAGACCCGGGCCTCTTCAAGGCTCAGCGGCGAAATCTTATATTTATCCGATACCTGTTTCAAAATCGGATTCAACGTCCGCAAAAATACAGTCAGCTCCTTCAGACCGTCCTTCACGCGAACCTTTTCCTGAAAAGACGTATCCGGGTCAATATATCCATACCACGGATTCTGCATGTAATAATATCCGACGCTCGAAACAGAATCCCCAAATTGTTCCAAAAGCGACACTGTTTCAGAAAGATACTCCTCGTTTCTTTCAGTAATGCGCGGTATTGCCCATTCGATATCCGGGTCTTCTGCTGTCAAAGAAAATGCTTCATACAACTGATAAAGGCTTTTTCCGATCACCGGCCTCTGCTTATGTAATTCTGCCGCATATTCGTCCAGCTGCTTTTGCGCCTTTTCTTTGGCAGCAATCTCACTGTCGGCCTTTGCGGACACAGAACTTCTGGGAATGCGCAATGTATGGCAGATCTCATCGATCACATTTTTCTTATTCGCCTTATGGCTGTGCAGCTCCAGGCAGAACTCTGATAGTCCGGATTGCTTTAATTTGTCATAAACAACATTCAAGGCAGCCAGCTTTTCCGAAACAAACAGCACCTTTTTTCCATCGCTGAGGCACTCGGCAATAATATTGGTAATGGTCTGGCTCTTGCCTGTTCCCGGTGGTCCCTGCAGTACAAAACTCCTGCCGGACTTTGCCATTTCGATCGCCGCAATCTGGCTGGAATCCGCATCCACGACACAATGCAGGTCGATCAACGGATTCGTTTCGGAGCCGCCCTTGTTTTTTGCATTTTCAGAATCGATCTTTTTCACGGGTTCACCAAGAAGCACCCGTAGATTCTCATTTTTCAGGATCACAGAAGCATTATCTTTCAGATCGCGGTACATATTGATCTTCAAAAACGAAAATATACCAAGTTTACATTCTGAAGATACCGTCCACTGCAGTTTCTTTACCAGTTCTCCGACTTTTTCGAGATAGGCGTCCAGCCCTTCATCGTCATAATCCGGCAGTTTGACGCCATATTCAGCATCCAGTTTATAGACAAATGTAGGATTGACGATCACATCGTCCTCTGTCGTTTTGATGAAATAAGGATCCATTACCGAATCATGGGCCAGTTGGATCGGAACAAGCAGTACAGGCGCCCTGAATTCTTCTTCGGAAGATGTCTTTTCCTTCCAATGAACGAAACCGAACGCCATATACGCGACGTTCACGCCGGTCTCTTCCACGAATTCCCGCGCTCGTTTGTTGATATTCGCGACTGCCTTCAGCGGATTAGCTGCGGAATGATTATAAAGCAGGATCTGCGACTGTTTTTTAAACTTGGCTGAATAGCGGGCCAGATAAGCTGCCCTGTCTTTTTGAATATCTGATTTCTGAAACTGCGTCTGACCATCCGGATTCTCTTCACCGAGATCATCCTGTTCTGCCGTTTTTGGATCAAAAATCTCCAGGACAGTATTATCCCGGTTCATTTTATCGAACAGCGCAGCTGGCGCCGGCAACAAAACTTCCGCCGTTGAGTTGTTTGTTTCACGAAAATGAATCAGATTATTACGTTTTCCGGTGTCCAAAAGTAAATCCGCCCACTTGTCCAGTTTATCTTTGCCTTTCATGCAATTTACCTCTCGGTCTGGTTATCTGATAATACTATGATTTTAGAGTTTATGACTCTATTTGTCAATAATTTCTCCTCTTTCTCTTATACTATTCCAGAGGTGTCGTCGCATGAAATACAATGAAAGGATCCGGGATATCCGGAAAGATTGTTCTCTAACGCAGCAAAAGGTCGCCGACCTGCTTCACGTAGGTCAGCGTACTTATGCTGACTATGAAAGCGACAAAACCAGAATCCCGGTAGACAGCCTCCTGATTCTTGCCAGATACTATAATGTCTCTATGGACTATATCACAGGCGCCAGTGATGTGAAGACGGAATTTCCGAAGAAATAAGCTTCAATATTATCCCCAAAAATCCTTGCTATTCTATCGCCCCTATGGTAAACTATAAGCACATCGACAGGAATTCTTTTCCTGTCTGTATCTGGCATCTGATCGGGCATTCCCCGGTGGATCCCATGATGAAACCCGTAGTTGCGCGGATGCATGTTGTCTGCGCGAAGCAGCAGAGGAGGTATACGCATGTGTATGCAGAAAAAGCGGACAGCCGGTGATGATACCGACAGAAAAAATGAACGACATAAAAATACGATAAAGCAGCCGCAAGACGCCGTAAGGAACCCCGGACGTACGGACGATCGCCCGCCTTGGTACTGCGCCATGGGTGAACGGATACCTGAAGAAGAGATACGAAAGAAAATTTACATGTCGCCGGAACTGGCGAGTCGGTTTGAAGCGCTGACGCCCGAACGGCAGAAGCATTTTCTCGACATGTGCAGCGGCGCAGTCGGAATGATGATCTGCTACGATCCATTTTTCAAGTATGTGTTCAACCCGGTAACCCATCGTGAACGCCTGTCCCGATTTCTTTCCTGTATTCTTGAACGGCAGGTACGCGTGGAAAGCGTACTGCCAAACGAGGGCGGCCGGATCGCGCCCGGAAGCCCGTTTGTTATCATGGACATCGTAGTGGAACTGGAGGACCGGGCGCTGGCGAACGCGGAAATCCAGAAAATCGGTTATCTGTTCCCCGGCGAACGGGCGGCGTGCTATTCCAGCGATCTGGTGCTGAGACAGTATTCTGCGCTGAAGGAGAATATTTCCGGTCTGTCCCTGTACCGGCAGATGCGAAACGTGTATACGATCGTGATCATGGAAGAAAGCCCAAAAGAATTCCACCATTATCCGGAAACATACATACACCGGGGAAAGCAAATGTTTGACACGGGACTTAAGATGCCGCTGCTGCAGGAATATATTTTCGTGCCACTTGACATTTTCCGCAAAAAGTTTCAAAATGAGAATATTAAGACGGAACTGGAGGCATGGCTGAGCTTCCTGGCATATGACGATCTGGAAAGGATCTGGGAGATCAGCCGATATGACCCGATATTCGAAGAGATGTACCATGATCTCTCCGAATTCCGCAGGAAACCAGGGGAGGTGCTGGGAATGTTTTCGGAAGCGTTGCTCAGGATGGATGAAGCTGAGGCAAGATATTATGTAGATCAGCTGCGGAAAGAATCCGAGGCGTTGAAGGCGGAACTGGAGACGAATAAGGCTGCATTGGAATCAAGCAAAGCGGAACTGGCGGCCAACCAGGCGGAACTGGCGGCCAACCAGGCGGAACTGGCAGCTAGCCAGGCAGAACTGACCACAAGCAGGGCGGAACTGGCATCAAAAGACGCCTCCATCGCCGAACTCCGCCGGGAACTGGAAGCGCTGCGTGCGGCGTCGCAGTATTAGTACACAGGAACATACCCCACTGGCACAGGCTCATCCTGACACAGTGGGGTATTCGTCTGCAGTGGCAGCAGGCATCTGCATAATCACAAGTCAAAATCAGACGGATCAAGCCCGGCATCTTCAAGAGCCTGGTATTTCTCAAAGTCATCCATGTCCTCCAGTTCGTCCGGATCGATCCCCGCACTGGTCAGTCGGTTTCTCTGTTCTTCTTCCTCCTCTTCCTCGATCAGGGAAAACATCATGCTCTGTCCCAGTATCTGCTCCATTTGGCTGATCTCCCCATCATGATTCAGGTCAAACCATTTATATCCCTTCATTTGCATATTCACCTCCTTCATACTGTTCCCATATATCATGGTCATTGCCAATTTCTTATTCAAATACTGATAAACAGTACGATCATTTTTAACGACTTCCCTGTCGCAACGCAGATCCTTACTCACATGTTCAAGGAGATATCCATTATCTTTTACGAAGGCCATCACAATATCCCTGTCGCTTTTGAAATCGTCATTCACATACTTAAAAATCCTGCCATCCTCTTTAACCGCCCGCAGGATGAAATCCGGTTATTGATCAGGCTTTCATGATCCGTCAGTCAGATTTATTTCAGATCGTATTCTGCGTATGACTCGACAATTCCACGAGTGAAATCAATTTCATCGTGTTCCCTTCCCCTCTCTTCGTCAGCTCCATAACCGCTCCATAGTCGTTTCGCTAAAGCCAGCAAATCATTCCAGTCGCCATTCCATTTGTATCGGAAGTCGTCATGATCCTCCCCAAAGCGACTAAATCCGCTCATTGAGGACGGCTTGCGGATATAAGCGAGCATTTCTGCCAAAGCTGTTTCCTGCTCGTCTCCTGAAGAGTTATTAACCTTTTGTGCTAATTCACATAATTCCGGATCATTATCTGCAACCTCTTCTGAAAATTCGCCCCACGCACTGTGATTTCGGTCCATAGTGATTTTCGATATGTCGTTTATCGATGCAATGTTCTTTGAGAATTGCGCCAGTTTCGAAACATCCTCAAGCACCAATATATCAATGCTGTTTTTGCCCAGCACATAATGAATATTTGTCTTTACGCCGGCATCCAGAAGCAGCCGAATGGCCTTTTGTGTATATTCGTTTCTATACCAGCTGACAGCAACGGCGCCGCAGTATTTTTTGCACAAGTCTGCAATCTGGGGAGTCATGCCATAGCCAGAGGTAGTAAAATTAGGCACGATGTTATACTCCCGGCAAATCATCAGGATCTCTTCAAAGTTTTCATGCTGGTCAGGGTCGCCCCTGCCGCCCAGAGCGAACTGATTGCATCTGCCGGATGACTGCCCGGTAATCCACCGGAAGTCCTCAACTGTCATATCAGGCTGTTCCACAAGCATACCGCTTTGATAGCAGCCGATCCCCGCCTTCGCGCAAAGTCCTGTTTTGCCGTGGACACAATGACCCATGATACCAACATCGATCAGATGCGGGTAAGAAGCCATAAAAGGATCCACACCGGTGTCCTTTCCATTTCTGTCAAGAATACCGGTACGCACATAGGCTCCTGTCTCCGTATCAAAAGCAGACCAGAAATGATATTTTTCGTCCCGGATCACATATCGCAAGCTCTGTCACCTTCCATTTGATTGTCTATTCGAAGTTACGATTTTTAAAAATCAAGGAACGCCTTATTATGCCGGCCTAAACATTTCACTGTGCTCGTCCATATATTCCTTCGCTGCTTCTATGCCGGCTTCGGCCGCTTCCCGAATCCAGCGGATCGCTCTTTCGGTCTCTTCCTCCAGGTGGTCGGCAATAAAATATTTCCCCGCTGTAAATTTTGCCTCCGCGTCTCCGGCTTCAGCTTTCTCAATAACAAGTCCAAAAGCTTCGTCGGAAGACACCGGCTCATTGAAGTTCAATGTATTTCCGCTTATTTCTCCTGCCATTGTGAACATATCAAGCGCTTCCATGTATCCATCCGGCGGCTGCCAGCCTTCATATTCTGATTTTTCTTCTATTTCAACATCTTCGCCCGCCCGGATGGCTTCCGCGAATTTCTCCAGAGATTCTTTTATATTCTTATCTACCTTTTCAGAAAGCGCGATAAGCTTGTCTATTGAGTCTGGCGGCACCCATTGGGAATAGGCGTGGAACACTTTAATAATCTTCTTGAACTCATTTTCATCTGCGTCATCTAATCGATAATACAACTCATCCCATGCTGAGCCGTATTTCAATTCGAAAGCAAGACTGGCGCCAACAAAATCGTACACGATATCATCCTCGTTTTCTGTCTCTTCCGATGATATCTCATATTGACAAGCTTCGCCCCCGTACTTATCGAAGATACAGCAAGCTACATATCCTTCATACCTGATAGATGGATATTGCTGCTTTATCGTCTTTAATGTTTCCAACAAAACATAATTTGCATTGACAAAATCACCATAATACAGTTTTCGGGGATCGAATGAAAAACAGACGCCATAGTCTTCTGTGTGCGCACCAAAAAAGGGGTACACATCCTCCGCCTCCGCATTTTCTGCATCTTCGATATGGGCCCTCACATATCTTATGATTGTATCCTTTATAGCTTCGTATTTTTCATTAAAAATCTCCGTAAAACGCGAAGCTATCTCAGCCCGAAGATCTGCAGCGCAATAAATATTAACTTGTGCGCAGCCGGCACTCGCATCCTCCATAGTTGCATATATTAGACTTTCAGGTAACAGCATTTCATATTCCTCCTCTTTTTCATTTTATTATGCCATCCGAAAGCTCCACTTCTTAGTCAGTCTCATAATCAGACAATGAAACCCCATTCCGCCTCGTGATCTCAACCAGTTTATCCGGCGAAGCAGACTTGATTTCTGACGCTTCTGCCATGGCGCCGCCAAAATGCCCGACATAAAATGCGCCTCTGTTTTTCCTCCGGCAAGTCCTCACGTAATTTGTCCGTGTTAATTTTCATTACTTTTCCTCATGATTCTTTTCTGCAAATCATATATTCAAAACACCGATTGCATTAAGCGCCGCAGACAATTCTTTCCTGCCCCGCCGGACCTTCCCCTTAACATTTAACGTATCGTAAAGGATCTCCGTACAGTCGCTGTCGCTCAGATTAGCTACGATATCCAGTCGAATTCGGGCCCGGGAAGTCCCGACATAATAAAGCAGTATATTTTCCGGGTCAAATGCAGACCTGTCTACATCGGTCAGAATTACCGCATCAGCCTCCAGACCCTTAAATTTCCTGCACGTAGTAAATAGATATTTATCTCTGAATTTGCCGTCCCTGACCTCACCGTTCAGAACGCTTGCTGTTTCTATCTTACATGTCAGAATAACAACATCTTTGAAGCGATCGGCACTGAGCCCATCAATAATGCAATTTATGCGTTCCTTCTCCTCCTCCTGATCCTCACAAAAATAGAGTTTCGCAGGAGGTCCTTTAACGGCACCCTCAAACAGTTTCGGCTTTCGCTCGGATATCGGTCGCAACGAGGTTATCGCAATATTTTCCGTATTTCTGCAGTTTCGATGAAGAGTCAGCCTGCAGTCCAGGTCCCCGATAAACTTAGGCATTTCCCTCGCCTGTACCAACTGCAGGCGATCATAAAAAACATAAAATGTGCCGCCCTGACATGTATCGGCAATAATATCGTGAAGCAGCTGCAAAATATCGGTTTCTTCGATCACTTCGTTTCCGAAATCCTGCCCCTCGTCTATTATCACATGCTTATACGGAAACGTCTCGGAAATATAATAATCCTCCAGTTTACTTTTTAGCAGCGCATAATTCGGAGAGTCCGTGCTGCACATTTTGCAGGCAAAACCGGCAACCGTATAATATGCGATCAGGCTGTTCGGGTATGCCTTTTCCAAATACTCTCTCAGCTTCACATTGAAACACAGAAAGAGAACGCTCTCACCGGCATTCGCATGCCTCTGTGCCTTTTCAACCGCTATCATTGTTTTTCCCGTTCCGGCCGCGCCGTTAACAGCAGCTGTCAGCTGTTCGTCCAGAAAGTCCAGAATATGGGCCTGCTCTTTTAATAATCTGTGAAATACGATTTTCTTCAGTTCCGTATCAAATGCAGCCGAAGGTACTACATTGAACTGCGGACAGAAGATCTCCCGAACCAGCCTCCTGCACTCTGCCTCGCTCATATCTGTTTCCACTTTACCCGGGACTTCTATCGCGTAAATCCTACTCAGAAACTCCTCAGGACTTTTTAACGCCTCCTCTGTCAGAACAAGCGCCTTATCTCCTTCGGAAGGCAAATTCATACTCTGGAGCCTCTCGCTGCTGACGGCCGGGAACCAAACTGCATGAAAGAATTTGCACTTCCTGAGAATGAACGAGACATTGCTGTCCGAAATATATTTCATCAGTTTATATTTGTTGGCGCTCGCCTGATTGAACGGTCCGCCGTTATGCATCGGGATCCCGCTTCCGTACAGCCAGTAGCCGTCCCGGTACTGTACCTGCCCGGCTTTAGCCTCCAGACAGATTATACCCTTTAAGCGATTCAGAATAACAAAATCTGTCTCGCTTTCACGAAAGGTATTGTCATGTACGTCGGTGATACGGAAGGAATGAAACACATAGTAGTCGTCCGGCAGCAGAGCGAGGGCGTCGAACATAAGCCCTTCCTGGCTTGCAGCCTCAAAACTGCGCGGTCTTTCGGGAATCATTATCGCCATTATCAATTCTCCTTTAACGAATTCAGGATTGATTCGGGCGTCGTCTCCGCATCCAAACTGTAAAAACACCTGATATCACTGTTTTTTGCCGCCAGATAACAGTCTTCATTATCAGCCGTAAAAAACGCGACTTCCGATTTTTCCCAATACAGATCGCAGGCATATTGTTCGGTGTCTCCGCTCATCCGGAACTGACAATCTTTATGCGGTTTCTCTTTGCAAGAAAACTCTCTGTCCGCTTTTGCCAGATCAGACAGTAATGTAATTTCCTTCTCCTCATCTGACCAGGATTTTAAGTCGTTCCAGATCTCGCGATACGAAATATCTGCCAGGGAAATGCCCGTATCCGTGACATATAATTTATTTTTGTTCTGCCTGTCAGTCCTGCCTTGCTCTGTACGAATATCCGTACTCTTCCAAGAACCGCCGTTAAAAAGCTGTCCGGCATAAAAGCCCATATCCCTGTTTTCATAAGTGCCGACAATTGTTCCCCTGTCCAAAAAGACATTAAATTCCTCGCAGCTGGTTTCCGGTACCAGGCAGCAGGAATAGCAGGCAGCCAGGTTCAGCATATCTCTCCCCTGCCCCCTACTCAGATTGCATACCGGGTCATTGGAACAAGCCACTGCCGTCTCCATGGCTTTCCTGAATATGCCCGGAAATATATCTGAACGTCCCTGTCGGACCAATCCGCCCATTGTACCTTCGGAATCACCGCTCGCAGTATAAATAAGGATGCCCGCCATCTGTTTGCCCTCCGCCGGCTCGCTGCAGTACAGTCTCTCTTTTAACGAAGCAATACTGTACCCGCATTCAAAACTCAGCTGCTTGATCAACGCGTGGGATATTGTGTGCAGCAGAAGAAACTTCGAGGTTATTTCCCTCGGTCTTAATTCGCCGAAATAAGAGTCGCAGTAATTCTCGTTAATCGTATCAACTCTGCGCTGTATTTCCGGGTGTTTCTCCTGCCATTCGGAAATTGCCGTTTCATCAAACTCGATAAATATTCCCTCTCCCCGAACTTCATACGCAGGATACCAATTTGAGTCGGACTGCTTTACGGAAACAATATGTTGAGAATCTTCACTGTTTACGGCAGGTTCCGCCGGTTTCAAACGAGAGAAGCCAACCAAAGCCTGTACCTCTCGGACTTTGTGTATTAAAGAGACATTTTTTACATACGGAATCGCATACTCCTTTATATCTGTCTCCTCGCGCACAAAATCACCGTATTCTTCTGTCGGCACGGATATTTCGCCGCTTAACGCCTCATATTCTTCCGCCCGGTATTTGACGCTCATGGTTGTATATTCTTCTTTATTTTCAGGAGCCATCCATTTTCTTTCCAATATCGGCGTTACCTTATCCGCACCCACCCCTATTTCCAGCGATATGTCCTGAACATATTTTCCAATCGCATTTCTGATCACGTCAGTCAAAATTGTCTTTGGAATCGCCGCATTCTTTTTATAATCAGCTATAGCATCCTTACATTTGGAAAACGCAATGCTTTGCTCAACCTTTTTCGTGACAAGACTTGAATACGGCGGAATAACCAGAGAGCTTTCCGTAACAGGAAAATAAACAGAAGAACCTCCCCTCTGCAATACTTTCGGATATTTTCCGCAATTCTCCTTTATATGCTTCCACGGATGTCTTCCCGTGCATCTGAAATTATACCGATCCCCATACTTTTCATCCAGATCCTGCAATTTATTGCTATCAAAAGCGCCTTTTAATGTGGCTCTGGCCTTGCATGCTTCACAGGATACGGTCAAACCTTCCAGACCTTCCATTGATGACGCACTCGTCTTAAATGTTAATGACGGTTGCGGACATATCGGTTTTGCTCCGCCCATATTTTGACAGTGAACCCACTTCACCCACGGAAAATCATCAATATGGCCGCACTCGCAGGCGGTAATAATACGTGTAACTACAAGATCCTGACCGCATTTTGGACACCTCATATATTTAACCATATCAGGATCCTTATCCAAAGTTCTTTGCTTCGCTTGTTTTTTGTAATCGCTTACCCAGTCTTTAATCGATTGAAATTTTCTGCATTTAGGACAAAAATACCATTCAGGGAAACGCACATAGGAAATTCCCTCCCGATAGCGCATCTCATCCCGATCGCCCGGAAGTCCGAAATAATCCACATGCAGCACCTTTTCCAAGCGCTCATCATGTATTTCAATCACCTGATTTTCCCAATATTCTGGGGCTGCAGTCATTAATGTCTGGCTTTGAAAATCAACCATGGCTCCGACTCCGTACTGCAAAACGGCCTGGGATGCACGAACTGAATATGTAATACGATTTAACTGTATTTTTTTTGCAGACTCCAACGCCATATTATTGACCCTCCTCCCAAATCAGTATATTGCCCGCTACCGTCGAGTCCACATTTCTCATGGATGTCATTGTATCGAATGCAGTGTCATTTCTGCTTGTATTAAAGGGCTTCAGTAACCGGCCTTCTCCGTCGTCGGGAGTCTTGGCCATGAATTTTTCCCCGTAGTAAAAATGCTCCTCATCGTAGTTTTCAGCCAACTGTTCCCATTTTTCAAATATCATATCTATTTCATCAGCCATTTCAGCGGCATCATCTTTCATAGCGGAATTCAGACGCGACGAGATTTCAACCGCCCTGTGAATAATATAATCCTTAAGCTGAGATACCCTGTCTTTATACTCACTTCGTGAGAATTTTGCCGCCCCCTTTTCCGAACTTAATTCATTTTCAAGCATCCGCATCATAGCGATCATAACAGCATGGAGTGCGCGGTCTCTCGCAGGTTTAGAAAAAGGCGTCGCTCCCGTAGGTTCGACAAACTTATAAAAAGATTCATGATACGCCTTAAACTGCTCATAGTGAGACCGATCCCTGCTCTTCGAACCATCGTACATGACGAACGCCATGCCCGGATAAGAGCGCCCTACCCGGCTTGACGCCTGAATATATTCGCTCGTCAGTTTCGGCTGCCCGACCAGAAGCATTATATTCAGGCGCGCCACATCAATACCTACCGAAATCATATTTGTAGCGAGCAATACATTGGACGGATATCTCTTATTTGCAATATTCTCTTTGGAATAGCTGAGTTTCTCAAGCTTGTCCAATGTTTCATTAAGCTGCGTAGTATTAATGCGGCTTGTCAGTTCATCAGCCCTCCCAATCTTTCGGGCATCCTTTAAGTCTCCAAGCCTGATAGCAGTTCTCCTAATAAAATCTCTTACAGAATCATCAACCAACATTGAACAATTGCCTAAATCCTTCAAACTGTTAAAATAAACCGTAAGCGTCCAATACTTATCCTTAATCTCGTCCGGTAGTTCCATCGTATTAATCTTCTGCAGCAGCGCCGCTATCGACCTGACTTCCATCATTGCCTTTGTTTTTCCGGATGGCATCAACCCGATGTATTTCCGCCCGTAAATATTATTCTCATAGTTGATCTGTGATTCTCTCGCAAAAAAAGAATCCTCCGCATCCAGCGCCGGGTGTGGGAACTGGCTGACCTGACGGTTATACAATGCCGAGCACTGTTCTTTCGCTCTTCTTATGGTAGCTGTCGAAGCAATTATTTTTGTACATTTTCCATTCTTCCTGCACAGCGCATCAATGGCTGCCTCATACAGACCAACCATGGTTCCCAACGGACCGGAAATAAGATGCAATTCATCCTGAATAATGAGATCCGGCGTCCTGTTTTCCGAACAGGCGGCAAAAAAGGCACCGATTTCCTTTTTCCACGGAATCATCGCAAACTTATCGACTGTCCCGAAAAGCAGCGTGGGAGGACAGGCGTATAGCTCCTCATCAACGATCTGGATCGGAAGCTTAAGATTGAAAAAGCAGCTTTCCTGCGGACAGAATAGTTCAAAATGCCTGTTGTTCCGCATCCTGTAACCAAAAAGTCCTTTGGCTTTTCCCTTTACATAGTCTTTTACCATTTTTGTACCGCACCACGGACACTTTAACACCTGGAACTTGTTATTCTGTTCTTTGACATACTGGAGATTGCTGCCCTGAGCATCCAGCAACGCCTTAAGCTTCTTCTTTGCGTCTTCATTCTTGTTCGGCGTATGATCATTTCCGATCCAAAGGCCAATCGTGATCTCTGAGTCGCCCAAGGGATACTTTCCGTATTTCGGACGTCTTGAAACGGCATCCTGACGTATATATTCACAGGCGCAAATGAGCGTAGATGCCCTAGTAAACTGCTGCGCAGCCAAAAGCCGCAGCGTATACCGCATTATTACCGTAGTTCCGCCCGATTCCGCCGCATGAGCCAGTCTACGGTAAAAGATCGTAAACGCAGTCAGGCCCAGATAAGCTTCCGTCTTTCCACCGCCGGTAGGAAACCATATTAAGTCCACGATCTCCCGCTGCAGAGAATCATCCTTAACAATAGCATCAATATCCATCAGGATAAAAGCGATTTGAAACAAACGCCACTCATAATTATCTCCGGTAAGTCCGGCATTCGCAGCGTAATCAACAGACTCCATAAATGCGGAAACTTCCGTATCATCGGGATATCTGTCAATATTTGAGGTTTTATCCTGAAATCTCAGATGGACGCGCTGCATGAACATGGCCCTGTTCGCAAGCGTAAACGCTGTCCACGCCGCATCGTTTGTTTCTAATATACGAAGCCCGCCATTCATCCGCTCCTGCGCGGAACGGCACCCGATAATGTTGCTCCCCGCTGCTTTTTGATACTGAGGAGCCAAATCAGATTTCTTTTTTTCTAAATAATCGATCCATCGCCCGTATGCATCGACAATTTTTTGTAATCCCGAAAGTTTTTGTGATCTTGATGCAGTTCTGTCCAAATCAGACAGATATCTCATTGACAGCACTGATCTGTCAATGCCATAATCCTTAGGAACCGAGAAATCCATAGGCGGAATCTCGACCTCCGGAAAAAAATCATTATAAATGGATCCGTGTCCGCTTTCATCAATTTCCCATTTGACAGAGGTACCTAACCCGCTTCCGTAAACCTTTTTGTTCCTGTACTGGAGTTCCAAAGACTGTTCTTCATCGTCCAGAGAATTAAAATCCGTCAAAGCGGAATACTCTCTGAACGCGAAACCATTATCCTTCGACTCGATCCTTATCGTCGGCTGGAAAATGCATCTCGCTCCATTCGATTTTCCTTCCTCATCATTAACAAGCATGATCGTGACAGAAAAAAGCTTCTCGCCGATCTTTCTTTTCAGCGCCGTTATTTTAGCGCTTGTTCCATCGAGGTTTTTGTTGTCATCGGCATAATCTTTTCCGTTAAAATTTACAATCGGTTCCGCTGAATGCGGCTCCCTGACATATCCGCCTCTGAGTTGATCGCAAAGCTTATACATAGCTGAGAAGATCCCGTATTCTTCTCCGTCTATAAAATCTTTTTCACTAAGCTCCTTCACCTGTTTGCGGGTTAACGCAACTCTAAGCTTCAGGCTGCTTTCTTTCTTATCAAAGAAAACATAAGAAGATAATTGTTCCGGAACAGCATATGTCTCCGGAGATTCCGGAAAAAAGGGAATTCGGCAGTCCCGTAAAACAGTATGTCGGTATGTAGCAAAATCAACTTTACAGCTTAATGTCTCCGGAACTTCAGATACCAAAAACGTCAGACCAAAAGACGACGGCATGTTCTGCGCTGCAAGGCTGATCTCTTCGTCCAGATTGTCCTCTTCCGCAGGCGTAACTGCATCATCCGATTCCGATGGCATGGCAGATTCTGTACTCGTTTCGTCCATGTCATCTTCCGTCTCGGAAGCAGACGTTTCCAAACGCACCGAATCATTGTTATCCGCATTCATCTTATTATTTCTCGGAAATAAAATACCGATCGAATACCGGATATCAGGAGAATTCGTGATCAATTCGTGTTCCACATCCGGCAAAGACACCTCTGACCCGGGTCCGTAAAGTTCACGCCTGATCAGTTTAATATACTCTTCTCTGGCTTTGAGATATTCTTTTGTTATACTCATACGGCATTCTCCTCTAATCAATAATCAGACAGCGGTCTGTTTACAACGTTAATCGGAAAGCTTTCATTTATAGGAACAATCGTTTCAATATTCAAAATAACCGCGGCATCCTCTAGCTTATCCGATACGATTGATGCAATCCGGTCATTATCACTCTCCTGACCGGTAATCTTTCGCAATATTGCCTGTCCGATGGCAGCCCGAATTTTTTCCCGTTCTCCGTAAATGACCGTTCCTGCCCGATAACAGTCCCCGGAATGATCAAATAATTCCTCATCACCGGCAACCAAAGCAATCTGTTGAATCGAGTCTTCTTTTCTCGGTCTGACCGTATGCGCATCCTCATCCAGCCAGATCATTATCGTATTCGTCTGCACGGATACGCCGTTTCTGATCATTCTCTCCGCAATCGACTTCGCGGTATCCCCTGTACGCTTCATATATTCAACTAAAGTTGTTTTCCACTGCCTGGATCTGTAATACGCTTCGTTAACAGCAGCAGGCAGAAGTTGGTTTTCCACCATATACCGAAGAATAAATTCGACTATGTCCCGCGTTTTGGAACTACTTCTCGTAAAAACTATCGTATCTCCCTCGCGAAGATCCGTTACTCCGACCTCCTTCACAAGATTCTGTTCCACATCCAACACATAGGCTTTATAGTTTTTAGACAGAAGCGCTTTTTCTCCCGTATCAAACTTAACCGCTGCGATGACATCCGCCATGGATCTGCTGTCACCGTAACCGGCATAACTATGTACCGATTTGACAAAAGCCATATCACTAAATCGACTCATCTCCTCATCGATTTTCTCAACTGCATTTATTTCATCCTCATTCGCAAGCGGCGTTTCTTCATATTCATCATCAAGTTCAATTGTGGAACGCTGATTCAGAATATGTTCTGCTTTTTTTGAATTACGGGCCTTTTTCCTAAACTTATAGCTTTCTGCATTGCAGAGCAGCACATCGATCACCCGGGACGCGCGACACCGAAAAACATCAAAACGGGTTTCTGAAATATTTCCGACAACAACAATCAGATCATACAGCCTAGTGTTATCAAATCGACCGGACGTTACTATTTCGACTTGATTTATATAATCCGGAAGGCACTGACGAATTTTACTCTCAATAAGAACCGCATAATATGCTTTCGGTATTACTATCACAACATCCGATCCGTATGCTTCCTTTAATATTTGAAATAACGCTTCTTCTTTGTCTGATTTTTCATATAACTGCATATATGCAGTTTCCAGAATATCCAATACCGTCTCCGACTTCTTCCTCAGGTGCTCCGGAAACTCACGACTATAAGCAGTAATCCGGGCAAAACGCTGTGCAGGCGTTTCAATATTAGCAATCCTGCCCTCATCAATATAACGCTCTAATTCCTCGATGGAAAACACGGCAGTCAAGAATAAGTTCATTAATGAATATGCCTGAATAACAAAATCATCTTTGTCTTCTCCGTAATAATCCGAAGATTTAATAAAAAGCATTGCCTGCTGGAATGCCTTATAACTTTCCCAATCCGGGAATCCGGGAATACTTATCTCGTTAATTTCTTTATCAATTATTGCGTTGATCTGATCATCCAACTGCAAAGTAAGAGAATTCTTATTAACAGATTCAAGACTGTTCGACAGCAAAAAATCCTTCGTGCAGGCAAATACTTCCGCATCCTCATATTCGCTGATCAGTTTCCCCGACATCTCCGAATCAATGTGCAAACACAAATAAATATACTGTATCGACTGCCTTGACAGAAGCTCCGGTATTTCTGATTCCCCGCGTCGATATGCTTCGTTTCCCATAATGACCAGACCAAGATTTTTATTGCCGCTGCGCTGCAGCATTAATTTTCTCGCTACAGACACATTTCCCGCAATTTTAATGACGGGCTCCGCTTTTGCAGGATTTCCTTCGTACGGATACGAGCCGCTTTCCGTATAGTATGATATCGGAACCAGTTCCGTCAGTTTCACATCCGTTCCGCCAAATCGGAATGACAATCCGTTTATCAGTCCATTCGATTCATCACGCGGCATCACTACTACGGTAGAAGTATCTGTAGTACGCGAAATATCGGAATCCTCCATCTCCAGCACGGACTTAAGAAATTCATAGCGTTTTTTACTTTCCCTTCGCAGTCCTTTTCCGTCCATCGACATCGAATTGCCGTTATAGGGAATGATTTGCGACCAATGCTTCTTTCCAACCAAAGTTCTTTTACTTTTATCATCCTGCTGCAAAACCACATAGGTGTTTCCGTTATCACCGCTTTCAAATCCTTTGAAATAATACCTTTGACCGACAGCTCCGCTGTAATACAGAACAATATCTTCCGGCTCCAAAGAGAAAATCACATCATCTGTACTCGTTTTATTATAAAGAATATCAGAAATCGCAGTCCACGAAAGCAGCAGCGCATCAAAACAGGCTGACCCTGTATGAAGTATAATACCGATATTGTGCTTCTTCTTTTCCATGGTAGACAGAACAAATTCGGAAAATTTCGTAAGAAGCAGTTCCTTTGAAATCACATTTCCATTAAGACAAATATCGCATTTTTGAAGTACTTTGCCCATAGCCTCCCGAACTGCGTCCATTTTATTCTCCTTTTCTTTCACCGTCATCTGTAAACTGTAAATTCCTGAAACAATAGGAACCGTCCGTATTTCGAAGGACGCAACCGGCTTCTGCCAATTGGGATACAATATGTGAAGCTCTTACCGATGATACATTTAAGTACGATGCTAATTCTTTGACCCGGAATTTATTACTTTCAAAATGTTGCACAATATCAAAATATGTATTTAACGTTTTTTCTCTCAGCGTATCCGACAAAGCACAATATATCTTTTTACACATCAGGAACTCGTTCCCATACATCCCAAAAAGGCGTTTTTCAACTGCCGATAATCTCTTATATATCTCATTGCAGCAGTATTGTATAAATTTCGCGAACTCCTCAACAACCGGAATCGTAACGGAATTACCAAACTGTTTGAACTTCTGCACATCTGATACTTCCTGCGGGAATGAAAACGTATCAACGCCGTCTTTATCTACAAAAGCATAACCGATAAATCCCTGAAGCCTTCCCCATTCATTAGGCGTCATTGTTCTGATACATTTACTGTTTATCCGGGACTTTTTCCCTTTCAGTTCCATTCCGCCATATTTCATTCCGTTTGCAGGATCATAAATTAAATTTCTTTCCCTTCCGGCTCCTCCAGTAGCCAAAAGCGTGTTGGCAACAGGATGATCTATGTTCTGTGAATTTACTACCCGATATCCGAATCCGT
Organism: uncultured Lachnospiraceae bacterium; assembly: GCA_947589095.1. Classification (GTDB taxonomy): domain Bacteria; phylum Bacillota; class Clostridia; order Lachnospirales; family Lachnospiraceae; genus UBA3402. Next base: position 14,481 of record CANQBX010000038.1, on the reverse strand, counting down.
AGCCACGTTCATGCTGCCTCACAATATGCTTTTCCAAAGTTTCCAAATAGCCTTTCGATAAGAAGAACTTTGGGCTGACCTCTTTATCCAGTACGTCTTTTAAGTCTTTATATATTGCCGTCCCCGTTCTCTCAGTCGGCGTTTCCCACGGCAAAAAAGAAAGATACCTACCAAAATAGGCCCGGCTGAAAGCGACAATATATACCCTTGGTCTGTTCTGCGGAATTCCGTAATTACAGGAATTTCTTAAAAACGCCGAACGCTTATATCGGGGTTCGCCGTTTTCGTCATGCGTAATCCCGATAATATGATAATCCAGCTACCGATCCAACGTATCCACGATAGTCGCAAAAGTAGATTTTCCGTCATGCGATAAAAGGTTTTGAACATTTTCCAAAAAAATAACTTTCGGACAGGTTATTCGTATGATCTTTGCGATATCAAAAAAAATAGTACCTTTTGTTTTATCTTCAAACCCCTGTCGAAGTCCGACACTGCTAAATGCCTGACAGGGAAATCCAGCTAAAAGGACATCATAATGAAGACTTTGAAGATACTTTTTGAATTCTTCACTGGTCACATCATTATAGGGGTTTTCACCGAATAGATGCTCATATGTTTTACACGCCATCACATCTGTTTCTGCTGACGCTACATTCGTATAACCTCCGGCTAATTCAAATCCCCTGCGGATTCCGCCAATACCTGCACACAAATCTATAGTTTTAAGATTCATTATGTCTTGTCCTCAAGAGTACTCACAATCCTATCGGCACATGCACTTACATTTCTTTTTATTTCATTCCCCCAAAAGCGAAGAACTACCCATCCGTCTGCTTCTAATGCCTCATTTACCTCTTTATCTCTTTCTATATTTCTTTCAATTTTCGGAATCCAAAAATCTCTGTTACTCTTTATTTCATCCTTCTTATGCTCCCAGTCATAACCGTGAAAAAACTCGCTGTCACAAAAAACCGCCACTTTTTTCCCCTTAAAGGCAATATCAGGTTTTCCGCAAATACTTTTTACATTTTTTCGATAACGAATGCCTCTTGCCCACAGTTCTCTGCGCAGTAAAACCTCTATTGACGTATCCCGGCACTTAACAGCCTGCATGTTCTTACGGCGCTGTTCCGGAGTATGTCTATCCATGATGGCTCTCCTTTTGCAAAGCATATCAGCCAAAATCAAGCAAGCCGACCCTCTGGTGAAAGCAGTCGAGAATCATTTCAATTTCGAAATTTATTTGGCCGTTTCTATCTAACTACTAATATTTTAGAGTTTATAACTCTATTTGTCAATAATTTTCCCCCTTTCTCTTATACTAATTCAGAGGTGCCATCACATGAAATACAATGAACGAATCCGGGACATCCGGGAAGATCATACTCTGACGCAGCAAAAAGTCGCCGACCTGCTTCACGTAGGCCAGCGTACTTATGCTGACTATGAAAGCGGCAAGACGAGAATTCCGGTAGACAGTCTTCTGATTCTTGCCAGACACTATAATGTATCCATGGACTATATCACGGGCGCCAGTGATGTGGTGGCGGAATATCCAAAGAAATAAACAACAGTCTCTATCCGCCGTGTTATCTCCGACCATGCCGCCTTTTCTGAAAAGCTCACGCCGCTTTGCCGTATAACTGACCGGTTTGCTAAAAGCTTACGCTGCCTTAGCCGTATAACTGTCCAGTCTGCCGATAGCTTCTCTTAATTCCGCCTGCGACTCCTTTATACTGCCTCTTATATGATGCACGATCAGCTTTACATCCTCCTGCTCCGGTTCCTCATATGCGCTTTCCAGAGTTTCCAGGACGCGCAGCAGAGACCTTTGATTGTATTCCACTTCCAGCAGATCCCTCATAATCAAATACAACTCATCCATGTTGCCTTCTCCTTTCCGGTCACAAAAATGTGTTGCTGTTTTAGCAGTTTTGTTTTTATTCAATTTTAGTTTTAGTTTGATTCATCTTCCGCCAAATTTTTATTGCATTCTTTCCGCACTTAGTGTATAATGCACTTATCAGGGCAGTCGATATGTAGCCTCACTTGTCCCCGTCCTGCGGGGTCAAGAAATAGCACCTGGCTTGGCTGGAGCGTGGAGTGCTATTTCTTATATTTAGAATCGCAACAATCAGTAACGCACACGTAAGCAATACCATGAATTCTTCGTATGTACTCATTCGAAACGCCTCCCTTCCGTCAGGCTCGGAAACAGAGGTATTCGCACCCTATCGGCTGCCCGGATAAACATATGATACTGTCAAGGTACTGCATTTTTTTATTGCTTTTTTCTTATTTGAGTAGTATAATATGCTTATCAAGACAGCCGGTAAGGTGACTCTATCTCACCCGCCCCGGTGAAATCAATAACTAAGAAATAGCCGTTTCCCAAGATCAAGACGGCTATTTCTTATTTTCCAGACTCAGAATTGCAACAATGAAAATCCCCATCGTCAGTAATACCATGAATTCCTCGTATGTACTCACAATAATCACCCCCTTCCGCAAGACTCGGAATGGGCAAGAGCACGTCCCCCGGCTGCCCGGATAAACATATGATACTGTCAAGGTACGCTCGTTTTCTTTGGTGTCGCTGGATTTTATCCGATGTAAATCACGTAAATCAGACTGACCGTCCTCCCCGGCAGAAGCGGCAGAACGCCGCGCCGGATGAAATTAGTATAACATAAGAGGGGCGCCTGGGCAACCCCTCTTTCGTCGTATTTCACTATGAATCGACCACGAATCTACATGAACCACTTCCTGCTTACCGCACCACGAAATTCACGATCTTATTCGGCACGTAGATCTCCTTCACCAGCGTCTTGCCGTCCAGGAACGGCGCCACCTTCTCGTTGGCCTTGGCCGTCGCAAAGGCGGTCTCCTTGTCGCAGCCGGTGGGAACCGCCACGGTGCCGCGGAGCTTTCCGTTCACCTGAACGCCGATCTCCACGGTCTGGTCCACGGTCTTGGCCTCGTCGTACTCGGGCCACTCGGCCAGGGAAATGAAGCCTTCCCGGCCCATGCTCTCCCACATTTCCTCGCACAGATGCGGGGCGAAGGGGCAGAGCAGCTTCAGGTATGTGGCCAGGTACTCCTCGCTGATCTTTCCATTGTCATAAATGTCGTTCAGCAGCGCCATCATGCTGGCGATCGCGGTGTTAAACTTCATGTCCTCGATATCGGCGGAGACCTTCTTGATCGTCTTGTGAAGCCTGGTCTCCAGTTCCGGCGTCGCGTCCTTCGTCATGATATCGGTCAGGCCGGCCACGCGCTCCAGGAAGCGCTTGCAGCCCTTCACGGAGTTGTCGTTCCACGGAGCAGCCGCGCCGTAATCGCCCATGAACATTACATAAGTGCGCAGGGTGTCCGCGCCGTAATCGTCAACGATATCCAGCGGATCCACTACATTGCCCTTGGACTTGCTCATCTTGTCGCCGTCCGGGCCAAGGACCAGTCCCTGGGCGCTGCGCTTGGCGTAGGGCTCCGGCGTGTTCACGACGCCGATGTCGTAGAGGAACCGGTGCCAGAACCGGGAGTAGATCATATGGCGGGTTACATGCTCCATGCCGCCGTTGTACCAGTCTACCGGCATCCAGTATTCCATCTTCTTACGGTCGGCCAGCGCCTCGGTGTTGTGCGGGTCGATGTAACGCAGGAAATACCAGGACGAACCGGCCCACTGGGGCATCGTGTCCGTCTCGCGCTTCGCGGCGCCGCCGCATTTCGGGCAGGTGCAGTTGACAAAATAATCCAGCTTCGCCAGCGGCGATTCGCCGTCGGTGCCCGGCTCAAAGTTCTCCACCTCCGGCAGCTTCAGAGGCAGCTCCTCGTAGGGCACGGGAACCATGCCGCACTTCGGGCAGTGGATGATCGGGATCGGCTCGCCCCAGTAGCGCTGGCGGTTGAACGCCCAGTCCTTCATCTTGTACTGGACGCCGGCCCGGCCGATGCCGCGGGCCTCCAGCTCCTTGATCATGCGGGCGATGGAGTCCTTCTTGTTCGTATATCCGTTCAGATAGCCGGAATTGATCATCTCGCCGTCGCCAGTGTAGGCTTCCTTCGTGATGTCGCCGCCCTTAATGACCTCGATGATGTCGATGCCGAACTTGGTCGCAAACTCGAAGTCGCGCTGGTCGTGGGCCGGCACGGCCATGATCGCTCCGGTGCCGTAGCCCATCATGACGTAATCCGCGATGAAGATCGGGATCTTCACGCCGTTGACCGGGTTCACGGCCGTCAGGCCGTCGATCTTCACGCCGGTCTTGTCCTTTACCAGCTGGGTCCGCTCGAACTCACTCTTCTTGGCGCACTCAGTCCGGTACGCCTTGATTTCGTCCAGATTGCCGATCTTGTCCGCGTATTTGTCGATCAGCGGATGCTCCGGCGCGATGACCATGAAGGTCACGCCGAACAGCGTGTCCGGACGGGTCGTATAGATCTCCAGCTTCTCGTTGATGCCATCAATCGTGAAATCCACGAACGCGCCGGTAGAACGGCCGATCCAGTTCTGCTGCTGCAGCTTGATGTTCGGCGGGTAATCCACGGTCTCCAGACCCTCCAGCAGCTTATCGGCGTACTGGGTGATCCGCAGGTACCAGACGTCCTTGGACTTCTGGATCACGTCGCTGTGGCAGATATCGCATTTGCCGCCCTGGCTGTCCTCATTGGAAAGGACCACCTTGCAGGACGGGCAGTAATTGACAAGCGCCTTGTCGCGGAACACCAGCCCGTGCTCGAACATTTTCAGGAAGATCCACTGGGTCCAGCGGTAGAAATCCTCGTCCGTCGTGTCCACCACGCGGCTCCAGTCGAAGGAATACCCCACGCTCTTGAGCTGCTCGGAGAAATGCCGGATGTTCTGGTCGGTAATGATCCGCGGATGGGTCTTGGTCTTGATCGCGTAGTTCTCCGCCGGCAGGCCGAACGCGTCGAAGCCGATGGGGAACAGGACGTTGTAGCCCTGCATGCGGCGTTTGCGGCTGACGACCTCCAGGCCGGTGTACGCCTTGATATGGCCTACGTGCATGCCCGCGCCGCTGGGGTAGGGGAACTCCACCAGGCCGTAGAATTTCTTCTTCGTGAAGTCGTCGGATGCCTTGAAGATCTGGGCGTCCTCCCACTTCTGCTGCCATTTCTTTTCGATTTTCTTATACTGATATTTCATTGTCTTTTCCTGCCTGTTTCTTTCTGTGATTCCGGAAATGATTCCGCCCGGCCGACGCTTCCATCGTCTGCCGGTGTCCCGCCGTGGGCCTTTCCGTACCGTGCCTTCCGCGGGAAAGTCGGAATTTTCCGATTCTGACATATATTTATAGCATAAAATCGTGAATCACACAAGAGTGTTCTTGGAATCGGCGTTAATTCATTGCCGAGAAACAGAGTCAGGCGTGTAAGATTTGTTGATACATTTTCTTGATGAAAAAGACTCTTAAATCAAGGCATCCCCTCAGCCATTCTCCGTATACCGGCACTCCGGGTAACTCATACATCCCCAGAATGTTCCGAACTTCCCATTCCGTTTCCGAAGCACATTGCCGCATCTCGGACACAGCTTAACCGCCTCCGTGCCACCGGAACGCTTTGCCGTCTCCTTCGCCAGCTGCTCGAAAACCATCTGGTTCATTCGGCAGTCATTCAGCGCCCGGTGAGCTCCTTCGGCAGAAATTCCGTAGTGAACCGCCAGGTCCGTCAGTCTGTGATGTCCCAGCTGCGGCAGACAGGCCCTCGCCAGCTGCAGCGTGTCAATATAATCGTTGCCGATGGTCCGGCCCCAGAAGTCCCTGGCATAGCGGCAGAGGAATTTCATATCAAACGTATGGATATTATGGCCGACCAGCACCGCGTCGCCGGCAAATCTCAGGAAATCAGCCAGCGCGTCCCTGACCGATGGACTATCCTTCACCATGTCGTCCGTGATGCCGTTCACCATACTGGCTGCATACGGGATCGAACGGCCCGGATTCACCAGCGTAGAAAACTCGTCCGTGATCCGGCCGCCGGCGACCCGAATGGCGGATATTTCCACAATATCGTCCGTTTCACTGGAAATTCCGGTCGTCTCCAGATCAAAGACCACATAATCCGGAACGTATCCATTCCGTATTCTTCCCGATTTTTCTGACAGCATATTTCATCCTCCGCATCTCATTTTCTTTTGCAGCCGTTCTCCGATCTGCCCCTTTCATCCGCTTTCCCTACCATCCGACAATATCAAAATACTCCGTGATCTTCGCCTGCGCTTCTTCCTCAGACAGATTAAAATGTGCCATAACCATATGCAGGACTGTCTCGATCGAGCAGTCCTGCGAGAACAGATCACGTATTAAATCCAATGGATCTTCCATCTTTCATTCCTCCTCTGTGCCGGCCTCAGCCTTATTCCGCCCGGAAAAACACCGGCAGCACGTTGTAAAGGTCTGTCTGCCACGCCTTCATGTCATGTACGCCGCCCGGAATCGTCATGAAGAAATAATTCTCGCCCTTCTTAAGCTGCGGGCACGCGGCCTCGGCCTTTCCCATGACATCGATATGCTCGGCGTAAGCGATGTCCTTGTCGCCGTTGCAGCAGAACATACACTTCAGATCCAGTCCCTTCTTCTCGCCCTCCGCAAGCGCCTCGCAGATTCTCTTCACTTCTGCCTCACGGCTTCCCTTCGGTCCCGCGCAGCCGGAGAACGGACCGTACCAGGCGAAGAGGTCGAAATTATTGTAAAGAGCCGCGCGGTAAGTCGTCATCGAGCCCAGGGAAAGTCCCGCAAACGCACGGTGCGCCCGGGTCCTGATCAGATTGGCCTCCGACACGTCGCCGCCCGCGTAAGTAGAAAATACCTTCTCGACCGCCGGGATCAGGTCGCGGCGGAGCTCATACTTAAAATGCTCCGTCACATCCTCGACGATCTCCCTCGTCGGACCATTGCGGTAAAATGTGGGCGTCACGATGATACACGGCCGGCAGACGCCGTCTGCGATCAAATTGTCAAGCATCGTGACCGTCTCAGGGAACTTTTTGAGCCACATGCCTTCATCTTCTCCGCCGCCGTGAAGGAGGTACAGGATATCGTACCGCTTCTCCCCAGCATAACCGTAGGGCAGATAGACCCACGCTCCCTTTTTCAGCGGTTCACTTGGTTCATCGTAGGTCTGGGTATCGTATGTAAACCGTACGACCTCGCCCTTAGCGGACGGTGTTCTGAACATTGTTTCCGGGATTTGGTAAGTGAATTCCATGGTGTCTGGTCTCCTTTTCTGAAAATGAACGGCTGTATGCCGGTTACTTCTGCTTTTATTATAACAAAAGAATGGATGGAATACCAGATGCATTTTCGGTATTCCGGAGCCATTCTCAGTATACGATGAATCAATTCATCAGATCTCGGTTTTTAATTCGTCCATAATCTCCAGTATTCTTTTTACTGCATTCAGTGCAATCTCCTCCGCAGCACGGCTTTCCATATCCACCTCAATCACAAATATCCTGCTCTCTAAAGAACGATTGTTCTCTTCCGTCACCTTGCCTCACTCCTTAAGCAGATAATCATTGTTGAGTACCTTCATCGACAATGGGCCTTTGATTATCTCCGAATACACCGGTTCCGTCGGCCGGATCACGATACCTTCCTTGTTCATGCCGGAAACATATTTTCCTCTGGCTCTCCAGAAGTTCCGCCCCACTGCCATAGGAAAATCCCAGCCCCTCTTCTTCAATCGGCACCATCTGAAGCTGCAACTGCATACGGAGTTCCTGTATCCGATGAAGCGGATACCTCCTATGTGTGTTCAAATCCATCACTGTAAATACATACCATTCCGGTCTTATCAGTTTCAGACGGTTTTTCTGAATCCCGGCACCGCAGAATTCGCCTTGAATCCTGCATATCGTTGTGCCATAAAATGGCTATCATTACAAAATCTGCTTTTGTACAATAAAAAACTTCTCTCAAAACGATCCCTCGCAATCAAGTAATTTATCTGCCGTATAAGACCATTTTAAGAGAAGATTTTTTATTTTTCATTGAAACGCTGCTATAAAATGATAGAAATTATTTCAATTTCAGTCCCAGATACTCTTCCGCATCCTGATCTGTCAGATCATACTGAGCCATAATCACCCGCTTAATTTCGTCATCATCATGACGCAGACTGCGAAGCGCAGAGACAGTATCCCGAATTCCCTGCCTTCTAGCCTGCTGCGCTATGTCCTGCGCCATACCTTTCATCAGATCCTTGGCCATGTCTTTTGCCATATTCTGCGCCATGTCCTTTGCCATATCCTGCGCCATGTCCTTTGCCATATCCTGCGCCATGTCCTTTGCCATATCCTGCGCTATATCTTTCGCCATGTCCTGCGCCATACCCACCGCCATCTCCCGCGCTTCTATCTTCACCTGCGGCATCATAATCTCCAATAACGCTCCGCTCATCTTCTCTTCCCCTTTCATCAACATATCCCGCGACCACTCATTGGCACGGACGCTTACATCTACAACCGAGTCTGCCAGTTCCCTGTCGTATTTCCCGCTAAGCCTTAGGACATACTCAAATAACCGCCTCATATCCTGCGGTCTCATACGTCCGGACAGCGCCTTCAGCCAAATATGATCCTCTGTCCTAAGTTCTCCGGTAACAATGATCTGCGTCGGGAACAGCACCTTTCCTTCTACATAATATATCCCCGGATATGGATTGGATAACGAATACCCGCCGTGTTCCCTGAAATATCGAAACAAACCCTCCGGCCGGCGCTCCCGGACCAACGACACCGTCACATCGTCGGCTCTGATCTCATCCACGGTCTTGCCATACGCCTTATAGAGACCGGCATACGCACTTAGTTTATAAAATGTATCAATATTCAGGCTGTCGTCGGGCGACTTGTATTCCATTATATTATGCCCGCGAAATATCCTTCCGATCTCGTTATCGATCCGTATCTTCGCATTCTTCTTGACCACCAACAGATCGATCTCCAGCGGTTTCGTATTCAGATTGTATTCCTTCTCATACTGCAGAAACTCGCGGTAATCCCTCAGTTCCAGATCCAGCGCCGCTGCAAACCCCGGATGCCATTGCACCTTCTTCTCACTCATTTTTCCCCTCCGGACACGGCATTCTTCGACGGTTTCCTGCACTTCTGCCGCTGGATGCCGTGCAATAGTTTTTCCATACAAGACTATTATAAGAGAGGATTTCCGGTTTGTCATTGAAGCGCTGCTATAAAATAAGGGAAGCAACGGCCTCACGGTTTTCAGCGCATCGCCGCCCGCCTATCCGGCCAGCGGCATACAAAGTCTCCGATAATAAGCAATAAGCCTGCGCTCGGCCGCGCACGCACGCCACCCGGAAATGGGTTCCCAATTAACCGCTTTCTCCTGCGGGCCAAACGCGTCCTGCTGCCATTCCCAATACAAGCAAGGCGTCACTGGCGCTCTGTTCGCATGGAAATACCCCTGCCGCCCGGGCTGCGCTTCCCGGTCGCCAGCGACAAGCGCGTCCAGCGGTACGCAGAACAGCCCGCTTAATGCGTACAAATTATCAACAGACGGCAGATTCCGGCCCTCGAACCACCGATAGACCGTCTGCGGAACCGCCAGAGACAGGTATGTCTGGATATCCTGCACCGTCAGGCCTCTAAGCCGCATGATCCGTTTGATGTTCTGCCCCGTCCGGTATGCGTCAATATGCGGATACCTTTTACACATCATCCATTCTCCTTGCTTATTTTGTAAAAATGGTTCTGTCCGCGAAGTTTCCCGGCGCCATTAGTAGCCATTTGTACAGCGCCAGACACTCCCACACGCCGGCACTCCCTGCGGTCAAGCATACACGATCTGCGCCGCGATCTCGTCCGCCTTCGCCTGTCCGCAGCAGGCCGCGACGATCGCCAGACCGAACGGGATCGAACAACCCATACCCCGCCCGGTGATCACCGTGCCTGATGTGGCTGCGGGCTCCCGCACAAGCTCCGCTTTCGCTTCCGTCAGATGAGACTCAAATGAGGGATAGCAGCACGCCTTCTTCCCCGTCAGGATCCCGCGGTGTGCCAGAATGCTGGGCGCGGCGCAGATCGCGGCCACATATTTCCCTTCCCGGTAAAATGTGTCGATCTGCTCCATCAGCGGCCCGCAATTCTCCAGATTTATGGTTCCCAGCTTGCCGCCGGGCAGGATCAGCATCTCCATGGACGCGAAATCCGCCTCCGAAAGCACCTGATCCGCCGTCACGCGGATACCGTGGGAGCCGTTCACCGCAGTCGTATCATTGATGGATACCATCGTGATGTCAAGGCCGGCCCGGCGGCAGATGTCCACCACAGTCAGCCCCTCGATCTCCTCAAACCCGTCCGCAAGGAAAATCGCTAATTTGTTCATTCTGATCTGCCCCTTTCTTATCATTTCACGTATATACGATATGCCTGATCGTTCCGACCGGCACATCAACTCAGCCGCGTCACCGAATAAAATGCGTCGACACCCGCGGCTCCGTCTCCGGCAGTCCGTACTTCTCCCTGCCCAGCGCGATGCTCTTCATCAGAAACGCCATATTCCGGGCCAGAGTCCGCATCGTCTGCATCCCCTCACCGTCCTGCTCCGCCTCGCCGGGCGTGCGGCCGTGGACGCTGTTCCAGTACTGGCTGGACGCCACCGGCATGCCGCTGATGGTAAAATATTTGTTTAATTCGTCAAATGTGGCCGATAATCCGCCGCGGCGGGCGACTGCGACAGCCGCGCCTACCTTCATCGTCTTGTCAAAACCGGTGCTGTAGAACAGCCGGTCCAGACACGCGACCAGCGTGGCGTTGGCGGACGCGTAATACACAGGACTTCCCACCACCAGGCCGTCTGCCGCCTCGAATTTGGGCGCCAGCTCATTGACCGCATCGGTAAAAGCGCATTTACCGTTCCTGTAGCAGGAATTGCAGGCGATACAGCCGCGAATATCCTGGTTGCCGATGCAGACCAGCTCGGTCTCGATACCGGCCTTCTCAAACTCCTTCTCCATCTCATGCAGCGCCAGATATGTATTGCCCTTGGCGTGCGGGGAACCGTTCAGTATTAATACTTTCATGAAAATGACCTCCTCTAGAAGAACTATTTATTATTTTACCATAATCCTATGGAAACTGCCATATAAAATACGCAAAATACCGTTCAGACTGCTTATACAAACGCAGTCTGAACGGTAACCTTTGATACTTATGCCTGCCGCCCGTCACGTCTTCCCCCCGCGCCGTCTCCCATGCTTCGCCTGAAACGCCGGCAGCGCCGCCATTCCCAGCTCCGTCACCGGCTTCACCCATTTGCCGGAATACAGATGGATCTGCATCAGCACATACCGTACCGGCTCGTCGATGTAGCAGCAGATGAAGATCACCCAGTAGGGCAGCTTAAACACGAACCCGCTGCACAGCACGCAGGGCAGCACCATGACATACATGAACACGATCTCCAGCACCGTCCCGTACACCGCGTCGCCGGAAGCCCGGTAGGTATCGTTCTGCATCCAGTTGCCCATGCGGATCACCGACACCACTGCGTAGATCAGAAGCATCCGGAATCCCGCCAGATAGGACTCGCCGGACAGACTCATGGCCGTCAGGAGCGGCTTATGCACAAGGATCACCAGCAGATCCGCCATAAAGATCACGCCGCTGCACATGTATACCAGCCGCTTCGCCCGCTCGAAGGCCGTATCCAGCTCTCCCGCGCCGACGCATTTGCCCACCAGGATCGAGGCCGCGTTGGAGAAGCCGGCGAAGAAGCCGATGATCAGTCCTTCCAGCGTACGGAAGACGGCCAGCGCCGCGATCACATGCTCCGGCTGGCGTCCCAGCGTTACGTTGATCAGCATGTTGGCGACGCCGATCAGCACCTCATTGCAGATGATCGGGAAGCATTTGATAAAATACGCTTTCAGCTGCCGTCCGTTCCACCGGAAATGTCCCCGCACCCGGAACAGATACGGATACCCGGTTCCCCACGCCAGCAGATAGATCATGATCACGTTCACGGCCGCCGCGCAGGTGGTCGCCAGGGCCGCGCCGCGGATTCCCATGGCGGGCAGGCCGAAATGGCCGTAGATGAAGACCCAGTTCAGTACCAGGTTCGTCGCCACCGAGGCGATGGACGCGACCATCGGGATCCGGACCCGCTCCGTGGCCCGCAGAAGACAGCTCATGGCCATGGAAAGGATCTGCAGGAAATACGCCGCTCCCACGATGTGCAGGTACTGGACGCCGATCTCCCGGATCGCCTCCTTATCCGTATAGAGACGCATGATCTGCTCCGGCGCGAAGATCGCCAGACATCCGAACACCGCGGCCACCGCCATCATGCACATAAGCGTCATGCCGTAGGACCGTTCGATCCCGTCGTCCTCCTTAGACCCCCAGTACTGGGAAATGAAAAGCATCCCCCCGCCGACGAAGCCCCAGTAGCCCGAGAACATAAGCGACGAGAACTGGGCGCAGAGCCCCAGCGCTCCCACTGACAGCTCGCCCAGGGGCGCAACCATCATCGTGTCGATCATGCTGGCCGTGGTCGTCAGCAGGTTCTGCAGGGCGATCGGGATCGCCACCGACGCCAGGCTGGGCAGAAATGTGCGCCAGGGGAAAGGCTGCTTCTTCTGTTTCTGTGACATGTAACAATTCCTCCGTTTAAACCGCCGGACGACTCCGGCGGCAGTTTGATTCTCAGGCATCATCGTACCGGCAATACGATTCCGCGGACAGACTTTTCCGGCCTTGCTCCTCCGGCAGGCTTCGTCTTCCGGGACATCCGTTTACATCTCCGGCTCTCCCGATGTTACCACATTTTCCCTGTAACATCAACCGCCAAAATCGCGGTTTCACAGACATTTCTGCAGCTGTTTTTACAGCCGTTTTACATCTTTTCCCTCGCCGCCTGAACCTGTCACCGCTTTGTACTAAAATTTGAACAATCCGGCAAAATCTAGTTGATTTTCTTGCCTTATCATGTATAATATAGGAATAGTGGAAGGTTTGGTCTTGTACGCCAGGACTTATCACATAGCAGCCTACCAACCATATATTTTAAAAAGAAAAGAGGTATGATGTATCATGGCAACTCCGGATTTAACCAAGTATGGCATCACTGGAACCACCGAAATCGTTTACAATCCCTCCTACGAGTATCTGTTCGAGGCGGAGATGGATCCCTCGCTGGAAGGCTATGACAAGGGCCAGTTAAGCGATCTGGGCGCGGTGAACGTTATGACCGGCGTTTACACCGGCCGTTCCCCCAAGGACAAATTCATCGTTATGGATGAGAATTCCAAGGACACCGTATGGTGGACCTCCGACGCTTACAAGAACGACAACCATCCGGCTTCCGAGGAGACCTGGAAGGCCGTCAAGGATCTGGCTGTCAAAGAGCTGTCCAACAAGAAGCTGTATGTCGTGGACGCCTTCTGCGGCGCCAACAAGGACACCCGCATGGCGATCCGCTTCATCGTGGAAGTCGCGTGGCAGGCTCATTTCGTAAAGAACATGTTCATCCAGGCTTCCGAGGAAGAGCTTGAGAACTTCGAGCCGGATTTCGTCATCTACAACGCTTCCAAGGCGAAGGTAGAGAACTACAAGGAACTGGGCCTCAACTCCGAGACCGCGGTCGTCTTCAATATCACCAGCCGTGAGCAGGTCATCCTGAACACCTGGTACGGCGGCGAGATGAAGAAGGGCATGTTCTCCATGATGAACTACTACCTGCCGCTTAAGGGCATCGCTTCCATGCACTGCTCCGCCAACACCGATATGAACGGCGAGCACACCGCGATCTTCTTCGGTCTGTCCGGCACCGGCAAGACCACCCTGTCCACCGACCCGAAGCGTCTGCTGATCGGCGACGACGAGCACGGCTGGGATGACAAGGGCGTCTTCAACTTCGAGGGCGGCTGCTACGCGAAGGTCATCAACCTGGACAAGGAGTCCGAGCCCGATATCTACAACGCGATCAAAAGGAACGCGCTTCTGGAGAACGTGACTCTGGACGAGAACGGCAAGATCGATTTCGCTGACAAGAGCGTCACCGAGAACACCCGCGTATCCTACCCGATCAACCACATCGAGAAGATCGTACGCCCGGTTTCCGCGGCTCCGGCAGCTGAGAACGTGATCTTCCTGTCCGCCGACGCCTTCGGCGTACTTCCGCCGGTATCCATCCTGACCCCGGAGCAGACCCAGTACTACTTCCTGTCCGGTTTCACGGCGAAGCTGGCCGGCACAGAGCGCGGCATCACCGAGCCGACGCCCACCTTCTCCGCATGCTTCGGCCAGGCGTTCCTGGAGCTGCATCCGACCAAGTACGCGGAAGAGCTGGTTAAGAGAATGGAGATGAACGGAGCGAAGGCTTACCTGGTGAACACCGGCTGGAACGGCACCGGCAAGCGTATCTCCATCAAGGACACCCGCGGCATCATCGACGCGATCTTAGACGGCGACATCAAGGGCGCTCCGAC
>CANQBX010000037.1 GCA_947589095.1 uncultured Lachnospiraceae bacterium | reverse complement strand
ATTCAGGGCAGCTTCAGTTTCTATACAGGCTGCTCTTTTTGTCTGCCCTGAATCTGATACTTTCCTAAAGAATTGTATCATAACCCGGCCGGAAAAGAAAGATGATAAAACAGCTTGCAAATTCCGCAATATATAGTAAAATAAACTATATACCAAAATATTGAAAACTAAACAACAGGGTTTATCACACAAGAAAGCGGGAGGGGAATTTATGTATCAGATCATCAGCGACGGGTCCTGCGATCTGCCGGAGCAGCTGGCGAAGGATAAGGGAGTAGAGGTGGTTCCGTTCTACGTCTCTTTTGACGAGAAAACCTATTATAAAGAGATAGAGGAAATGCCCATACGCAAGTTCTATGATGAGATGGTGGAGAAGGAGAATGTCGTATTTCCCAAATCCTCCCTTCCGTCGATCGAGGATTTTATCGCTTCATTTGAAAAATATGTGAAACAGGGCATCCCGATTATCTGCATTTGCATCACCGTAAAGTTCAGCGGTTCTTACCAAGCGGCGATGAATGCCAGAAGCATTCTGTTGGAGACCTATCCGGACGCGAAGATCGAGGTCATCGATTCCACGATCAACACGGTTCTGCAGGGCATGTATGTGCTGGAGGCGGTAAAGCTGCAGGAGCAGGGCGTGCCTTATGAGGAGGCCGTACAGCGGCTCTTGAGCATCCGGGAGACGGGCAGGATCTTTTTCACGGTGGGAAATGTGGACTACTTAAAGCATGGCGGACGGATCGGGAAGCTATCCGGACTCGCGGCTTCCGTGCTGGGGATCCGGCCGCTGATTACGCTGAAAGAAGGCGAAATCTTCCCGTCAGGGCTGTCGAGGAGCCGCAGAAAATCGCTGGATGCCGTGGTGAATCTTCTGGACAATCATGTGAAATCTCTGCAGGCCGCCGGAGAGAATATGGCCGACTATATCGTGGACGTGGGATATGGGTATGACATTCAGGAAGCGGAAGAATTTCTGGCGAGGATCCGAGAGAAATTCCGCGGGATCCTGGATGTGGATCAGATCCAGATGTATCAGATCGGCGCTACGATCGCCGTCCACACCGGGCCTTATCCTCTCGGGGTGGGATTCCTTAAAAAAGCGTAAGACTGCCGGGAGCAGTTCATTTCTCAGGATAAACGCATGAATAAAAAGAACGAATTTTTTTGCAGGGGGCGTCGCAAAATCATCAGAAACAGATGATTAAGCGGCGCCTCTGCTTATGACTGGCAAATAAAACCGGGAAGCCCTCTGCTCGACCGAGGGGCGATGGAATGCCGCTCCTTTTGGGTTACGGAGCCTTTAGCTTTTCCGTTTCCGTTTCTATAACCTTTTTATCAATTCTTTGAAACAAAAGCTCCACTTCAGGAAGCAAGTACCCGGCTGAAACAGAATGCTTTTCCCATTTATTATTGATTCCCAGCCATTTGCACACCTTCTCTGATGAAAAGGGTAAAAAAGGAGATAGCAGGACCGCCAGATTGGCAATGATCTGAACACACTGATAAAGTGTATTTTCACATAGCCTCTTATCAGTGGTTCTGGTAATCCAGGGCTGTTCGGTATCAAAAAATTTATTTGCGCTTCTTATAAACTTGAATATTTCCGAAATTGCATCCTTGAAAGCCCCGTTCTCGATCTGCCTGCCAACGGAAACAAACAATTCCTCTATCCGCTTGTTTATTGACGGATTATCGATTCCCTGCGGTACAATCCCGTCAAAATAGTTTACGATAAACGTCAGCGAACGATTCACAAAATTTCCGTATGCCCCAAGCAATTCCCCATTATGACTATGAACATATTCTCTCCATGAAAAATCGGCATCCTTCTTTTCCGGCCCATTTGCCAGGAAAAAGTAACGAATGGAATCTGCTTCATAATGTTCCAACAGATCCTTCACCCAGATCGCATAATTTTGACTGGTAGATATTTTCCTCCCTTCTAAGGTCAGATATTCGCTTGACACAATCTGGTCCGGCAAATGCCAGTTTTCACCATTCGCCAGCAAAAGCGACGGTAAAATAATGGTGTGAAACGGAATGTTATCTTTGCCATGCACATAATAATGTTTCGCTTCTTTCCCCCAGAGTTCCTGAAAATCAGCACCTCTTAATTCGACGGCTGTTTTACTCGCGGATAAATATCCCAACACATTTTCTGCCCATATATATATGGTTTTGTTTTCGTAACCCTCTTTGGGAACCTTTATTCCCCATTCCAAATCTCTTGTCAGGGCACGGTCTCTTAAGCCATCCTCGATATATTTCGTCGTAAAGGCGATGGCGTTTTTCCGCCATTCCGGGTGATGGTCGACCAGTGCCCGCAGTTCGGCCTGTAATTTTGTAACAGCGAGATACAAATGCCTGGAATTTTTAAAGCTTATAGGCTTTCCGCATACTGCACAGATTGGTTCTGCAAGACCCTCCGGTTCGAGTATTGTACCACAGGCATCACATTGATCTCCTCTGGTGTCTTTTCCACATTTGGGGCATTTCCCCAGCACGAAGCGGTCGGCCAAAAAGAGATTACAATTTTTACAATATGTTTGTGGAACCTCTTTTTCGTAGACATAGCGGCTGTCATACATTTTTTTATGAAATTCCCTCACGAATTCTTTATGCTCATCCGAAGATGTCTTTGTATATACATCATAACGAAAACCCAGCCTGTTAAAACAATCTACGAATTCTTCATGATAAAAATCACTGATTTCCTGCGGACTTTTCTTCTCCTGTTTGGCCCGGAGCGCTACCGGAGTTCCATGACAGTCACTTCCTGATACGAAATATACATGATCTCCAATAGCCCTGTGGTACCTGGCCAGTACATCTCCGGGCAATAATGCGGCTATGTGACCTATATGCAATGAACCATTTGCATACGGCCATGCGCCGCCAATTAAAATAGTTCTCATTTTACATACCTCATTTCTTCATTTATGGTGATAACTTAGCTTTTTACGACCTTATAAATCGTTCCATTTTTTGCAATAAAAAAGCCCTCCTCTCTGAAAAATTTCTTTTTCAGGGACGAGAGCAGACGCTTCGTGTTACCACCCTAAATTTACCTATACCTCACGGTATAAGCCTTATCAACTACGGATGAGAAATGATTCATCGATAGTCTGTCACTGTAACGGGTGCATCCGTCGTAGCCTTGGCGCAGCAGCTTCGGTACGAGGCTCTGAGACCATTTTCAGCAGCTCCTTTTGTGTCTGTTTTCACCTGATCAGACTCTCTGTGACATATCTAACTGCTTACTCTTCTCTTCATAGCCTTTCGCAATATTTTTGTAAAGCATACAACGATTTTTTCCTTTTGTCAATGAAGATTATTCTCCATTGGTTATCCTGGCGGGAACAAAATGTCTGAAAGCCGCGTGGATTTCTTGCGCGAAGGTCCGGATTGTGGTAAGATAGGGAAAGCGGATGAGAAAGTCACGTGATGGGAGGATGGAGATGAACCTGCGAAATGCTACGGCGAAGACGGCGGTCTACGGAATGCTGATCGGCCTGGCGTTTATCCTGAGTTATCTGGAAGCCATCCTGCCGCTGCCGGTTCCGATCCCCGGCGTCAAGCTGGGGCTGGCGAATCTGGTGACCGTTGTGGGGCTTTACACTGTGGGCGTGGCTGGAACCGCGGCGGTGTCGCTTCTGCGGATCGTGCTGGTGGGCTTTACATTCAGCAATACGTTCAGCATGATGTATGGCCTGGCAGGCGGCGCGTTGAGCCTTCTTCTGATGGTCTTCGTGAAGAAACGGGGATGGTTTGACCAGACCGGCGTCAGCGTGATCGGCGGCGTGGGCCATAACATCGGACAGCTGGCGGTGGCGGCGCTGGTGACACAGACGGCGGGAGTATTCTATTATCTGCCGTTTCTGATGGCCTCCGGCTGCATCGCCGGGGCGGTGATCGGGCTTCTGGGCGGGTTGGTGACGGCGCGGATCCGGAAGGCGGTGCAGGGTCTTCTGCGGGGGACCGGAAATGTAAGGAAGAATATGTGAGAATGTATGGCGCTGCGGATGATTTTGCCGGAGATACGGTTTTTCAGCGGATTTGTGATCTGAAGCGACAGAGATCGTACGTCAAAGATGGAATACAGACGTAATGGTAAATTGTCAGTAATATATAGAAAATGCAGATATAATGCCGACAATGCCGGCGGGAAGAGGAGGAACAGGTATGGTATACGAAGCGATCGCGAAGCTGGTACAGTATGGAATTGATGCGGGGCTGATTCAGGAGGTGGACCGCATCTATGCGACGAACCGGATACTGGAGCAGATGCAGATGGATGAATATGAGGAACCGCCGGCGGGAGCGGGCAGAGGAACGGAAGTCAGCGGCGGCAGTATGGCCGAAGCGGGCGGTACAGTAGAAACTGGGAGCGCGGCTGGAGCCGTCAGCGCGGCAGAGACAAAGCCGGCGGATCCGGCCGGAGCAGCCGGACATCCCTACTATGCGGATCTGGAGGCGACACTGTCCGAACTTCTGGACTATGCCGCCGAGACCGGTGCATTAAAGGAGAACACCGTTACCTACCGGGATTTATTTGATACAAAACTAATGAACTGTCTGATGCCGATGCCCCATGAGGTAGTGGATACCTTCTGGAAAAAGTATGACCATTCGGCGGAGGAGGCGACGGATTATTTCTACAAGCTGAGCCAGGATTCCGATTACATCCGCCGCTACCGCGTCTGCAAGGATATGAAGTGGGTGACGAAGACCAAATACGGCGATCTGGATATCACGGTGAACCTGTCCAAGCCGGAGAAGGATCCGAAGGCCATCGCCGCGGCCAAGCTGGCGAAGCAGAGCGGCTATCCCAAGTGCCTTTTGTGCATGGAGAACGTGGGCTACGCCGGCCGCGTCAACCATCCGGCCCGCGACAATCACCGGATCATTCCGGTTATGATCAACGGCAGCCAATGGGGCTTCCAGTATTCGCCCTATGTCTACTATAATGAGCACTGCATCGTCTTTAACGGCCGTCATGTGCCGATGAAGATCGAGAAGGCGGCGTTCCAGAAGCTGTTTGATTTTGTGAAGCTGTTCCCCCACTATTTCCTGGGTTCCAACGCGGATCTGCCCATCGTGGGCGGTTCCATTTTAAGCCACGATCATTTCCAGGGCGGGCATTATACGTTTGCGATGGCGAAGGCACCGATGGAGCGGCTGTATGCGAAGGCGGGCTATGAGGATGTGGAAGCCGGGATCGTCTACTGGCCCATGTCGGTGCTGCGTCTGCGGGCCGGCGATTCGGACCGGCTCGTGGAGCTGGCGACGGAGGTCCTGGCGGCGTGGCGGGCTTATACGGACGAGGCGGCCTTTGTCTACGCGGAGACGGATGGGGAGCCTCACAACACGATCACGCCGATCGCCAGAAAGGCCGGAGGCAAATACGAGCTGGATCTGGTGCTGCGCAACAATATCACGACGGAAGAGTTCCCGCTGGGCGTCTACCATCCGCACCAGAACCTGCACCACATCAAGAAGGAGAATATCGGCCTGATCGAAGTTATGGGTCTGGCGGTGCTGCCGGCAAGGCTTAAGGACGAGCTGGCGCTTCTGGGTGAGTATCTGGTTGCCGGGAAGGATGTGGCGTCGGAGGAGACCATTGCCAAGCATGCGGACTGGGTGAAGGAATTCGCGCCGAAGTATGAGAAGATCACGGCGGAGAACGTGCAGGAGATCCTGAAGAACGAGGTGGGCCTGGTATTTGAGAAGGTACTGGAGGACGCGGGCGTCTATAAATGCACCGAAGAGGGCAGGGAGGCGTTCGAACGGTTCCTGACATCGGTGGGATTTACGCGCTGCTGACGTGGTAGCGGCAGAAGAGTGTGCCGGATTGGCTGATGCCGCGGATGAAGCTTATGAACTGAGTGAAAAATGGAGCGGTTATGTCCTGAATCAGCAGAGAATGATCGGTGCGAAATAATTTGGTAACTTCTGTTAATAATAAAAACCCCTTCTCTTCGGCTGTAATACCGAAGGAAGGGGTTTCTTTGCATCAGTACGCGGAAATGCACTGACCGCGCTTTCCGCATGTCTGTCCTCAGCCAAGCGCTTTGCGGCGGTATCTTCTGCCTTCGGCGGCGTAGGAAGAACCGTAGGCCATCGGATAGAGGAGATACGCCAGGACCAGCGCGCCCATTACGTCTACGACGGAATGCTGCTTTAAGAATACCGTCGAAGCGCAGATCAGGATGCAGAGTACCAGCGACAGTTTCTGGAAATACGGATGCTTCTTCAGGTCCTCGCTCTTCATCACGGCAACATGCATGACTACAGAGTCGAATACATGGATGCTCGGGAAGATATTGGTCGAGGTATCAACCTTCTGCAGCACCGATACCAGCCAGGTGAACACGTTCTTACCCGGATCGATCGCCGGCCGCATGTCTGTGCCGTTGTGGAAGACGGTGCAGATCATCAGGCAGACCGTCATTCCGACAAACAGGTAAGTGCACACCCGGTAGAAATCCCTCGTATTCTTAAAGAAGAAATAGAACACGGTTCCGAACATATACACGAACCACAGCAGGTACGGCACGATGAAATATTCGCAGAACGGAATCATATCGTCAAGCGCCGTGTGTATCACATGAAAATCCCGGGTCACCGTCTGTTCCAGCCAGATAAACCACGGACCATAGAGCAGGAAATAAACGGCCACCCAGGCATGCCTGTACTTTTTGATCAGTTCTTTCATGACCCCCACCTTCATCAAAGTTTTATCTCTAAACGCACATTATAGCACGGATGAAGTTTGTATACAAGGGTGTTTCGAAAATGTTAATAATTTCCTGAAATATTAAGAAAGTTTGAAATATAAGAAGCGGTTGAAATGAATAGAGGGATGTGATAGACTGATTTCTGCCGGGTTTTCGGAGAAATGAGACCGGACGATCAGGAACATGCAAGGGAGCGGAAGACAGCCGGGAACATGCTAAGAAGTGACATCGGGCTGGCAGCCGGGAACATGCTGAAAGGTGGAAGCCAGCCGGCAGCCGGCCGGGCGGGCGGAAGAGCTTCGAGAGGACAGAGCGGTGGATCTACGGGCAGTGAGAAAGATAAAATCAGATGAGAATACAAGCAAGGCGTCACTGGCGCCTTGCTTGCATGGAAATACAACGCAGTTGGACGCAGCGGGTACGAAGGTCATGAATGCGGGTACTGGTTTGAAGGCGGTCCGGCATTACGCCGCGGCCGTTTGTTTCGCTTTGCTCATTTGCATTCTTCTGTCTGCATGCCTGTCCGCGTGCGGGGCCGGCGGCGGGCAGCGGCTTAACCGGTACAGCGCCCAGTACTTCGACCTGTTTGATACTGTGACGGTCTTCACTGCGTACGCGTCCGATGAGGAGGAATTTAACCGCTTCGCGGAGGAGATGCACGAGGAGATGGTTATTTATCACCGTCTCAGCGATATCTATAATGATTATGAGGGAATCAATAATATAAAAACGGTCAATGACAACGCCGGCGCTGCGCCGGTACAGGTGGATGAAAGGCTGATCGGACTCCTGGAAGAAGCGGCCGGTCTCTGCAAATTGACTGACGGAGCCGTCAATATCGCCATGGGAAGCGTCCTGTCTATATGGCATGACTACCGGGAAGCGGCGCTCGCCGATCCGGCGCAGGCGAAGGTTCCGCCGATGGAACTGCTCAAAGAAGCCGCCGCGCACACGGATATCGCGGATCTGAAGATCGACCGGGAGGCGTCCGCCGTTTATCTGGCGGATCCTAAGATGCGTCTCGACGCGGGGGCTGTGGCGAAGGGTTACGCCACGGAAATGGTGTGCCGTCAGCTGCAGGCAGACGGACTTACATGCTTTATGCTGAACGTGGGCGGCAATGTTCGAACAGTTGGCCGGAAGCCGTCGGACCCAGGGGGCGGGTTCCTTCGGTTCGGAGCGGCGGATCCCGGCGAACCGTGGTCCGTAGGCGTACAGAATCCGGACACGGACAGCCGGGAGGCGTATCTGCATACGGTGGGGATCGCGGACTGCTCGCTGGTAACGAGCGGAACCTATCAGCGGTATTACGAGGCCTGCGGCGTCAGATATCACCATATCATTCACCCGGATCTTCTGATGCCATGGGATCGGTACGCGTCGGTCACGATCCTCTGTGAGGATTCCGGTCTGGCGGACGGTCTGTCTACGGCGGTATTTAATATGGAAATCGGCGACGGGCTGGAGCTGATCGAAAGCCTGGACGGCGTGGAAGCCCTCTGGATCTATCCGGACGGGACAGAAGAAAGGAGCAGCGGCTTTGCCGCGTATGAGCAATGAGAGCGAAGAGAATGCGCAGCAATTTTCTGCTGCTTCTGACAGCGTTTATATGGGGAACCGCATTCGTGGCGCAGAGTGTGGGAATGGATTATGTAGGTGCGTTCACATTTAACATGTGCCGCTTTCTCCTAGGCGGTCTGGCGCTGGCGCCGGCGGCCGTTTTCGTGGTTCGGAGAGAGGCTGTCGGTTCTACCGGCCGGCATGACCGGAGCGGCAGTCTGCCGGAAGGAGCGGATCAGTATTTATCGAATGGAAACGTGCGCCGAATCGACGGCAGCCTTCCGGAAGTAACGGATCGGAATTTACGAAATGAAAACGTACATCAAACCGACGGTGCGTTCCAGGATATCCGGCGCCGCCGTATCATGGACGGCGTGAAAGGCGGCCTGGCCTGCGGCGTTGTCCTCTTCGTGGCAAGCAGCTTCCAGCAGATCGGCATTTCCATGACTACGGTCGGCAAGAGCGGATTCATCACGGCCCTCTATATTGTTCTAGTCCCGGTCTGCGGCATTTTCATGGGGAAACGGGTGCCGAAGCCGGTCTGGACCGGCGTGGCGCTGGCCACCGCCGGCATGTATCTGATGTGCGTCACGGAAAGCTTTACGGTGAATCGCGGCGATATCTTCCTGTTCTTCTGCGCGCTGAGCTTTACCGTCCACATTCTGGTCATTGACCGGGTCTCGCCGGGATCCAGCGGGATCCTGATCTCCAGCGTTCAGTTCCTGACTGCCGGAGTTTTGTCGGCGGTACTCGCGTTCCTTTTCGAGGAGCCGCGTATGTCCGCTGTCCTTGCCGCGGCATCTCCGATCCTTTATGCGGGCGTTCTTTCCTGCGGCGTCGCCTACACGCTTCAGATCGTCGCCCAGAAGGACACAGACCCTACGGTGGCGTCTCTTCTTATGAGCCTGGAGTCGGTCTTTTCGCTGCTGGCCGGCTGGGTGATTCTGCGGCAGCGGCTTTCCGGCCGCGAGCTTCTGGGCTGCGTTTGCGTTTTCGCGGCCGTCATACTCGCGCAGCTTCCCGCAAAAGATTCCGCGAAAAAATAATGATATGGGAAGGAGCGGAAACATTTCATTCCCGCTCCTTTTTCGGGGATCCCCGGCGGATCATTTCCGTTTACTGCTGTCCCGCGTACTGGTTCTTCACTTTCTGGATCTTCTCCATCTCCGCGTTTTCCGTGGAATACCATCCTTTTGACGACATTTTCCGGTAGATGTCATCCTGCATGCACAGGCTGTCGCCCAGCGCGCGGTCAAAGGTCTGGTGTACGTTCTGAGTCGAAGATTCGATGGTTCCATGCAGGTACAGATCGCATACGCCCTTGGTGGTCAAGAGCAGATTTTCCATGATACATTTGTCATCCATGTCCGTTCCCTCCTCAGATCAGGCTGTAGAAATCGTTAAATATCTGCTGGTGCTTCTGCTGTATCTCCTCCACGCAGGATTTAAGTTCCGGATCCTGCAGGTTGCGGACCGCGTCGGTGCACTGGTTCTTCAGAAAGCTTTCGTGGCTCAGGGCGTCTTCAATATACGCCAGTTCTTTTGGGCTCATGGGTAGTACCTCCTGTTTCGTGATCATTTGGCAGCGGCGCTGCCTTGATGCTTAATATGCGCAGAAACCGGCCCGATTATGAGTAAAATGCGGACGAGTTGTGGAAGAATCAGAAAAAGTGTGCTACACTGCATGTGAACGTGTAATACGGATGAAGGCAGTGCCTGCGCGGACGGTGCGCAAACGGATAAGGTGGTTTTCATGTTATATCAGATCACAGACGGAACCGTATCCCTGGGCGGTGAAACGGTTCTGTCCCACATCAGTTTTGAGATAAAAGGAAATGAAAAGATTGCCGTAGTCGGACGCAACGGCGCCGGCAAGACGACCCTTCTGCGCCTTCTGGCGGGAGAACTGGAATTGGATCGGGACGATAAGCGGATGACGCCGGGGATCTATACTTCCAGACGGCTGAGCATCGGCGTTCTGCACCAGCAGGCGGACCCCGACGACCGGGAGAGGACAGTGGAAGAACTGCTGCTTGCGGGCTGCCCGGGGAGAGATGCGGATATCGGCAGTTTTGTGCTGACCGGGTCTGCGGACGCGGATTCCCGAAGATCTGGTTCAGTCGGGAAGGAAGATGAGGATTCCCGAAGATCTGGCTCAGCCGGTAACGCAGACCCGGATTCTCACGGGACAGAATTGGCGGCGGCAGCGGATATTTATTCCCGTGAGCGCTACGATTACGAGAAGGAATATGACCGGCTTTTTACCGGTTTCGGTTTTGAAAAGTCGGACAAATGCCGCCGCCTCGGTGATTTCTCGGGCGGCGAACAGACGAAGATCATGATGATCCGGCTGCTGCTTGAAAAGCCGGATATCCTGCTTCTGGACGAGCCTACGAACCATCTGGATCTTGCGTCCGTGGAATGGCTGGAGAACTATATCCGCAGCTATCCGGGCGCCATCGTCATGGTCAGTCACGACCGGTTCTTCCTGGACCGGACGGCGGATGTGGTCTATGAACTCTCCGGCAGCCGTCTTAGGCGGTATCCAGGTAATTATACCGCTTACCGGCAGGAGAAGGTGAAACGGATTCGTCTGCAGCAGAAGGTATATGAACAGCAGCAGGCGGAGATCAGGCGGCTTACGGAACTGATCGAGCGGTTTAAGAATAAGCCGGCCAAGGCGGCCTTCGCCCGTTCCAGAAAGAAGATCCTGGAGCGAACGGCGCTTATAGAGAAGCCGGAGACGGACGATGTCCATATTTTTACCGGGCCGATCACGCCGGACGTGGCCGGCAGCAGGTGGGTGCTGGAGGCGGAGCATTTGAAGATCGGCTATGACAGGCCGCTTCTGGAAATGGGGCTGCGTGTCCGCAGGGGTCAGAAGATCGGCGTGCTGGGGCCTAATGGTGCAAGATAGAAACTGAAAAAACAATCTATCATTTAGCAAATTACCGGCACTGGAATAAAGAAATAGGGCTTTATGTGCAGTTGGCGGCTTAAAATTATATAGGGGATATCTAAATATAAGAGCCTCCTGTGATTAGGTTAATTAAATCAATCACAGGAGGTATCTTTATGATTAAGGTAGAAAAAATAGGAAAGGGTACATACTTTGAGGATGCCTACAAGCTCTCATTTAGGTATGATCCGGTTACAGTAGCAAAGGTAAAGGAGCTGGCTCAGCGGAGGTATTTGCCGGATGATAGAGCATGGGAGATACCCAGCTTTGAACTCCCTAATCTTGTGGAGAAAGTAGGGCTTAATAATATTAGTGCTGAGGATAGGCTGATAGGAGCCCTTAGATCACAGGAGATAGAGGATAAAAGGGAGGCTACAGAGAAAAGGCTTAAGGGGATCAAGCCGGTAGTAAATTTTTCCTTTACCACAGCTCCTCTCCCTCACCAGATCGAGGCTTTTAATTATGGCATGGAAAGAGATCGGCTCCTTATTGGTGATGAGCAAGGCTTAGGAAAGACTAAGGAGAGCATTGATATTACAGTAGCCAGAAAGAGAGAGCTGGTAAAAACTCTTATTGTATGCGGAGTTAACTCAGTTAAGTATAATTGGGAAAAAGAGATTGCCACTCATTCTAAGGAAAAGGCGGCTATGATTGACGGTAGGACTATGGATATTAGGGTGGCTCAGATAAATGATTGGTACACAGGGGCTGAGTATTTTGGTATCATTAACATAGAAAGCCTTAGAAATGAGAAAATACAGGATGCTCTCTATGTGGGTATTAAAGATGGCTATATAGGAGCTGTTATTGTGGATGAGATCCACAAGGCTAAGAACGGATCCAGCCAGCAAGGAAAAGCCCTTAGAACACTGAAAACGCCTATACGGATAGGGTTATCCGGTACTCCCATGAATAAGGCAGAGGATCTATGGAATATCCTTACATGGCTGGGAGTGGAAAAGAGGAGCTTTTACAGTTTTAGAAATACCTATTGTATCATGGGCGGATATGGCGGATATCAAGTAGTGGGGCATAAGAATTTAGATAGCCTCAATGCTGAGTTAAATAAGGTAATGCTCCGGCGAAAAAAAGAGGAGGTACTGGATTTGCCGCCTAAGGTGCATAGTACAGAGTATGTAGAGCTTACCAGAAAACAGCAACTTATCTACAGGGAGATTAAACAGGGGATTATAAATAATCTGGAGGATATTCTTACCAGTGTGGATCCTCTAAGCTGTACTCTGAGGCTTAGACAGCTTACCGGAGGGCTTTTCACTGAGGATAATCCTAAACTGGATAGGGTAAAGGATATGCTGGATGAGGAGATTATACCTAATGGATATAAGGCTATTATCTTTTCTCAGTGGGAAAGCATTACTTCTATCTATCTGGAGGCTCTGAGGGAGTATAATCCTATTTACATTACCGGTAAGGTATCTCCAGAGGATCGGCAGAAAGCGGTAGAACGTTTCCAGACAGATCCAGAGTGTAAATTGGCTATAGGTACTATTGGAGCTATGGGTACCGGCTTAACTCTCAATAAAGCCTCTTATGTGTTCTTTGTGGATAAGTTGTGGAATAGTGGAGAAAATGAGCAGGCTGAGGATAGAGCACACAGAATAGGTACAGCCGGTACAGTAAATGTTATCTCCTTAGTGGCTAAGGGATCCATAGATGAGGGTGTAGAGGAGTATTTGATAGAAAATAAGGAGCTTTTTGAGAGAGTGGTAGATGGCAAGGGAAGAAAAACGGATGTACAAACTATACTTAAGAAACTCTTGAAACTTTGAGAGAGTATATAGTATAATGAGCTGGAGGAGCGTGATTTTATGAGAGTAATTACTATAGATGAGGAAACAGGGAAAAGAGTATATAGCCGGAAAGAGGTTGCTAGTTTATGTGGTGTATCTACTCAGACTATCCGCCTCTGGGAGGATGCTGGAAAAATACCTAGCTCTGTAAGGGATGAAAATGATTACCGATATTGGACTGAGGAGGAGCTGGAGCTTATACAGCGGTATGCTGGTAAATCTGTGAAAGAACGGCACAAGGAATAATCCTAATAGTGAGTGGTTTAGAGGAGCTGTAAAAGGCTCCTCTTTTTTTTGTCCTAACTTGTGAGGAGTATCTAAAAAAATGGATCGTTGCTGATTAGGTTAGAGTATCAACGGTAGGAAAACTACCAAAAATGAAAGGAGATTGCAAGATGTTTAAGTTGAGCTTTAGTAATGCAAAAGTTAAGGATGCTGGTTATGGGCTGGAGGTGAATGGTAAATCATTAAGTGATATTATTTCTACTATGCTGGGTACAAAGGTAGGGAGTAACTATGGTTATGGCTCTGGATTACCTACTTTTGAGAGTAGTTGCTGTAATGTTACTGTTATTATTGATCCTCAGCCGGTTACTACAGAAATTGATACGGGGGAGGAAACTTGGTATCATGTAGAGGATATGGAGGAGGATAAAAATGAGCAGTATCGGCAGAAAGTTGAAACGGCAGAAACAGAAGAATGAGGGTACCCTAATTCATAAAAAGGTAATTGCTAGGAAATTTGGGTGCTCAGTACCGGATCTAAATAAGCGGCTGGCAAGGCGAGAAAAGAATCTAAAAGAGTTGGAGGATACAGATCATGGCAAAGAGTGAATTTACCGCAAGGGTAGCACAGGTAGAGGTAGAGCTGGGGATGAGCGTACAGAATAAGAGCGGTATCTGGTGTAAGCCTACTGTACGGATGAATATTATGATTGATGGAGGTACCTCTCCCTCTCAGAGGCAAGCTATTATTAAACAGGCGTTTGATGAGGTATGTGATAATATCGAAAAAGTGATCTCTGAAATGGAGTAAGTAAATCTATAGGAGGAGGGGGAGGTTTATCTTTCTCCTCTTTCCTTATTGGGAGGTGTGCTGGATGAGCATAAAAATCAAGGAAGATAATTATTTTTGTGTGCAAGGCTGGATGATAACAGAGCTGGGGCTAAAGGGTAATGCTCTTATGCTCTATGCTATTATCTACGGATTTTCTCAGACAGCTAACACAGCTTTTACCGGATCTGTAGATTACCTTTGTGAATGGCTGGGAGGGGTATCCAGACCAACAGTTATAAATACTCTGGATAATCTGGTAGAGCAAGGGCTCCTCACTAAGAGTAGTACCACTAAAGGAGCCATTATTTATAACAGTTATATAGCCATTAGAGCGAGTAAAAAAATTTTATCCGCTGAGGATGAAACGAGTAAAAAAATTTTATCCGGTGCGAATAAAAAAAGTTTACTCAATAATACAGAGAGTAAAAATACAGAAAAATCTTTTCCAAAAGGAAAAGAGGAGCAAGCTCCCAGAGATACCTCAAAAAAATCTTATAAAGAGGTTTTTAATGCTCCAGAGAATAAGTATATCTCAGATGCCTTAGTAAAATTTGTAGGGGTGTGTAAGGGGAGAAATATAAAGTTTCAATTTAGGACTTTGGAAAGGTGGGCTACTATCCTTAGGGATAATGCTGGTAGTGATCCGGCTTTAGCTATGGCTATGGTAGATCAGAGTATAGAGCAAGGATGGAAAGATATATACCCTCTAAAGAAATCTGGGAAAAATGCTTATGTTAAGAAAGAGGCGGTTAGTATTCCGGTGGATACTGGCAAACTGGCTACTAATCCAGATGGATCTTATGTGAAATTTTAAGGAGGGATAAAAGGATATGCGGTGTTATGCGGAGGATTACTGTAAGAAAGATAGAGCCTCCTGTAGTGAGCTTTGTGGAGGGTACAGGGTGCTAAGAGCTCTGTACTCTCTTAGCCGGATACCGGTTAAGTATCAATACAAGATGGATCTGATACCGGAAAAGGAAGATATGCAGAGCTTTATAGCTCTTAATGATTTTAAGGAGAATATTGTGGATCATGTAGCCAGAGGAGAGGGGCTGTATATCTGGGGAGAGAATACTGGAAATGGTAAAACAAGCTGGGCTTGTAAGATCATGGGGTATTATTTCCGTAAGATAGCCTTTAGCTCTGGTTTAGAAAATGAGGGGCTGTATATTTATTTACCTACTTTTCTGGATGATCTTAGAAATAGTTATAACAGCTCTACTCCAGAATTTGAGGAGGAGTTGGAGATGGTTAAGATCTGTAGGCTCCTTATCGTGGATGATATAGGGGCGGAAAGAGTTACCGAATGGGTAAGGGAGCGGATAGTTAGTATCATCAATACCAGATCTGCTAATGGGCTTTGCACTATTTACACAAGTAACTTATCCCTTAAGGGGCTGGCTGATAAGCTGGGGGATGATCGGATCAGTAGCAGGATTAAAGGATCTGTTACAGAGGTTAACCTTTTGGGGATGGATAAGAGAGGGGCGGTATTATGATGATTGAGCAGAGTATTATTTGTAAGTTGCTGGATGCTCCAGATCTGGAGATATTGCACTCTAATAGTATTACCGCTGAGATGTTCCTTACCTGTAAGGAGGAGATAACCTTTATACTGGATCATTACAGCCAATACAGGCAGATGCCGGATAAACTTACTTTTCTCAGTAAGTTTAAGGATTTTCAGATGTTGGATGTAACTGAGAGCACAGATTATCTTATCATGAAACTCAAAGAGGCATATATCTATACTAAGCTGGTACCGGTGATCCAGACTACAGCGGACTTAGTAAGGGAGGATAGCCTTAAAGCCATTGAGTACATAAAGGAGGAGCTGGAAAACCTTACAAGGGAGGTACCGGTAAACGCTAATAAGGATGGATATGATATTATCACTAATGCTAAGGATAGGCTGGCAGAGTATAAAAAGCGGTGTGAGGTAAAGGGGTTGATTGGCATACCTACAGGGATCCCTAAGCTGGATGAGCTTACTAATGGCTGGCTCTGGGGAGAGGAGCTGGTGGTAATTACCGGAAGAACAAACGTAGGTAAGAGCTGGATAGGTGAGTATTTTCCTACTATCGCTTGGAATATGGGTTATAAGATCCTCTTTTACTCCGGTGAGATGAGTAGGGAGATGATTGGTTTTAGGTTTGATACTCTCAATAAGCATTTTTCTAATGCGGGGCTCCTTAATGGTGCCGGTACTTTGGGGAAAAAGCCGGAAACGGATGGAGGTAGTTATCTGGAGGAGGATTATGAGAATTATATAAGCCAGCTCTCCCAGAAAAGCGGTTTTATTGTGGTTACTCCAGATGATTTTAGTGGGAGAAAGCCTAATGTGGATGAGGTAGAGGCACTGGCTAAAAAGCATGGGGCGGATATGATTATTATAGATCAGCTCTCTCTTATGAGTGATAAGCGGAAAGCCGATATACCCAGAATAGCCTATAACAATATCTCAGAGGATCTATTCCTTATGAGCAAGAGGCTTAAAAAGCCGGTACTCCTCTTGGCACAGGCTAACAGGGAGGCGGTTAAAAACCGGAAAAAGGGGCAGAGCCCAGAGCTCCATGATTTAGCGGAGAGTGATGGGGTAGGGCAAAATGCTACAAGGGTACTTTCTCTTAGTGTGATAGATGGTACTCTTAAGATCTCAATCAAGAAAAATAGGTATGGGATCAATAACAAAGAGATCCTTATGGTGTGGGATATAAATACCGGATATCTGGATCCTCTGATTAAGGATAATCCGCAAGAGGAAACTGAGCCGGATGGAAAAGAAGAAAAAGAGGAGAGTGGAGGTACTAAGGATTATGGCTTTTAAGGATGGTGAAAATCTGGCTAATAGGGGTAAGTTTTATCCTGTGTTTATTTTGGATGATGGGGATATGTATAGTATTAGGCTGAGTAAGGAGAAATTAGAGCTTTTTCAGATTCTAATGAGCTCTCTCCTAGAGGGAAATGTGGTGCTGGATCGTGAGCCTCTTAATAATGCCTGTAGCTATAGAATTGAGGATAAAAGTAAAACTTAATAAAAGCTCTCTAAAAATTACCTCCTTTTGTGATTAGGTTGTTTTAACGAAAACAAAAGGAGGTTTTTTATATGCAGATGCTTAGTAGTAAACAGGTAGCGGAGATGCTGGGGCGGAGGCATGATAATTTTGTAAGAGCGATTAAAAAGCTGGCTACAGATCTGGGAGAGGATGCTCCTAAGTATTTTGTAGAGGGCATGGCAGAGGGTAGGGCTAAAAATTCCTATGGGATTACCTTAGCCGGATGTGATCTTATCGCTGGGCGGATTATCGGGGCAAAGAGTACCGCTTTTAAGGATCAGTATCTACCTCTGTTTGGAGAAAAGGTAGAGCCGGTGCAGGAGCCGGTAATCATGGTGGAGCCGGAGCCTAAGAGATACACAGTGCAGGAGGTAGCGGAGGCTCTTGGGATGAATGAGAGATCAGTGAGGCGGTACATAGAGAAAGGTATCCTTAAGGCGGAGAAAGTAGAGGTTATGGTACCTACTGTAAAAACTCTCATTACTGAGGAGGAGTTTAAGGAATTTATGGAGGATAGGGGGAGAGCTTAATGGATCTGAATTTTTTTAGCCGGAAATGGCGGATCTCAGCCTGTAGAGTAAATGCCGGATATACCCAGAAAGAGGTATCTAAGCTGGTGGGGGTATCTGAGAAAACAGTAGTAGATTGGGAGAATGGTAATACAGCTCCTAAGATGGAGAGTGCTCAGAAACTTAGTGAGCTTTTCATGGTGCCTCTGGCTTATATGGATTTTACTAAAGAGGGAAACAGGGTACCTCTGAAAGATAGAAAGCTGGAGGATGGTGAGGGGATACCGCTCTTTTGATAGAAAAAGAGCCCTGTATTGGTGGTACAGGGCTCCGGTGGTGTGAGGGTTATTTACTTTCCTGTAGCTGTAGGATCCGTAGTGTTAGTGCCCTCACTAAGAGCTTATCCTCATTGGGTAGCTGTTTGTAAGCCTCTATGAGCTCATCCAATATAGGATCTGGTGGCTCCGGCTTGCTGGAAAAATCGAAAAAGTGTGTTATTGGGGCGTTTAGGTATTCTGCTAAGTTTTGCAGTTTATCCATATCTGGGAGATGTTTGCCGTTACTCCATGAGGAGAAAGTTGTGGGCGGTACTCCTATTGCCTCCGCTATCTCTTTCTTAGTCTTTCCAGATACCGAGATATAGTAACTTAAGGCTTTTGTAAAGCTATCCAGTAGAGAGGATTTAGTGCTCATTTTCTCACCTCCTCTCTTGAAAGGATAATAGAATTATACAGTATAACAGTAGAAAAGTAAAGATAAATTTAATGAAAATACTGTTTAACAGAATTTTATATTGACAGATGGAAACTGAGCGTGATATACTGTTAAACAGTAGGGGCACCTATAAAATGGGGTACTCTCAATATTTTTTGCCCTTAGGCTACTGTTAAACAGTAGTTTGAGATAAAAACCAATTTAAGGAGGTAGCGGTAATGGCTATGAAACTGGAGGAATTGTATGAGGCTTATAAAGCCAAAAAGTTAGCCTTTGAACAGGCAAAAAAAGAGGAGGATAAGTACAAAAAGCTCCTTAAGGATGCTATGGCGGAGGCTGGTGTTAAGGATTACACGGATGCACAGGGCTACTTATTTGAGCGGATTGTGCAGGAGCGTAAGAGCATGGATGAGGAGAGGCTGTTACAGGAGCTCCATGATCGCAAGCTGAATAATTGTATCCGGTTTAAGGAGGTAGTGGATGAGGATGCTACCCTGTTGGCGGTAGAGGCTGGTAGCTTACCACAGGCTGTACTCTCTGAGTGCTTGAATGTGCAGGAGGTAGTGATGCTTAAGCTCACAGCTCCTAAAAAGGGAGCTAAGAAATGATAACGATCTGGGGGGTACCGGTAGTAGCCACAGTGGAGCAAGTGATTAAGGATATAAAGCTCCAGCTTTACGGTACAGGGCTCCTAAAAGAAATCAATAATACCGGATCGGATCTCATGATTACCTGTCCTTTTCATAAGGGCGGAAAAGAAAATAAGCCCTCCTGCGGGGTGCTCCTTAAGGAAAAGGTGCTTAGGGATAAGAAATATGAGGCTGGTACCGTCCACTGTTATACCTGTGGCTATACAGCGGATCTACCTCAGTTTGTGGCGGATGTGCTGGGGCTGGAGAATAGCTTAGCTGGTTATAGGTGGCTGGTAGGGCGGTACAACTACTCAGCGGCGGAGAGGGAGCCTTTGGATCTCAATCTTTACAGAGGACAAGCTCAGAAATCCTCCTACATGGATGAGGAGGAGGTAGAGCGGTATAACAGAGAGCTCCTAAATAGCTTTGAGGCTTGTGAGTACCTACATAAAAGGCGGTTAGCTAATTGGATTTTGGATGCTTACAAGCTGGGCTATGATCCGGTAGATAAAACAGTGCTCTTTCCGGTGAGAGATACGGAGGGGAGAGTGGTGTTTTACAAAGGCAGGAGCTTAGCCGGAAAGCATTTTTACAACGCAAAGGACATTGATAAAAGCTCTTTAGTGTTCGGGCTCTGGGAGCTGTGTAATGGGCATTTTTCACAGGGAGTAGCTACTCCAGATAGTGAGATCTGGATAACAGAGAGTGAGATTGATGCTCTAAGCCTTGTTACTTATGGGCTGTATGCGGTGGCTATCATGGGCTCTCATATTTCAGATGCACAGTGTAGAGAGCTGGAGAGGGCTCCATTTAGGCGGTATGTGCTGGCTACAGATAATGATGAGGCTGGTAGAAAAGGAGCCGTACAGATAAAGCGGATGCTGATACCAAAAGGATTTAGGTTTACTAATCTCCGCTGGGATACGGATCTGAAAGATATTAACGATCTTGTAAAGCAGTATGGAGATAGGTGGGTTGATTACCTAACAGGATATTAAAGGAGGATTATACAGGATGATTACAGGAATTAAAAGGACAAATGAGGAATTAGTGGTGCTGTATAGGGAGAGCAGAGATGAGAGGTATCTGGAGGAGCTTATCACTCAAAATACCGGATTGATTAACATTCTGGTATCCAGTTATTTAAGCAGTATTCCTAATGCTGAGAGAGAGGATCTGGTGAGTGAGAGTTACATACCCATGCTTAGGGCTATTGAGGATTTTGATCCCAGCATGGATCTTAAGTTTTCTAATCTCCTTAAGGTATATGTACGCCAGCACTTAAACCGCTTATACAATGAGGCAACTAGGCAGAAACGCTATACCGGCTCTACTCCTGTTAGCTATGAGAGTTTGGTGGAGATAAATAGGGAGGGCGGTACAGAGCTGGATAGCTCCTTTACCGTAGAGCTGGAGGATATTAGCTCTGTAGAGTTTTGGGATCTCCTTAGATCCTTAAATCTCAATGATAAGGAGCAAGTGGCGGTAAATGTGCTTATGGCAGGAGGATCTAAGGGAGAGGTAGCAAAGGCTCTTAAGTGTACTCCGGCTACAGCAAATTACTATTTTAAGAGTATTCGTAAAAAGTTTGTTTTTGCTGGTGTGGCTGTCTAAAAAAATCTCCGGTAACTGATTAAGTTAGGTATCACGAAAACAGAGGAGAGGATGGTAAATGAGAGGTTTAAGAGTGTTTCTGGCAATCCTACAGGGTAAGGCTATTGTGCTGGTAAAACGTGAGGAGCATAAGGCTGATGTGCTGGTGGGAAAGAGTGTTAATAGGCAATTTGCCATTAACAGCATGGTAGGGGCTGTAAAGGCTATGTTGCTGTAAATAAAAGGATCTCAATCATAAATAAAGGAGGATATAGGATATGGGATTACAGGCATTACTGGATAAGTACGATAACGGAGGCTTTACTAAAACAGGATGGTTTCAGCTTAAGGATGATGGTGATACCGCTACTGTGAGATTGCTCCATAAGGGGCAGATCGGGGTAGAGGAGGGTACACAGGAGCCTAAGTATGATTTTCCTATCTTTGAGGTACACAAGCTGGATGTGGATGGATCTGGGCGTGATCGGACTGTACTCTGTAAGGGAGAGGCTTGTGAGCTCTGTAAGGCTGGTAATAAGCCCTCTTTGAGGATGTTTCTCCAGATGATAAATCTGGATGAAAAGGACAAGGATAAACAGGTACAGCTCTGGGAGCGTGGGCTTACGGATATTAAGCAGATGTTAGGGCTTACGGCGGAGTATGGAGATCTTACTCAGAGGGATATCAAAATCCGCAGATCTGGAGCTAAGGGATCTCTGAAAACAACATACCAGTATTTCCCTAAGGATAAGAGTGAGCGGAATGTACCGGAGCCTCAGAATTTAGTAGGATCGCTTATCTTGGATCTGGATAGGGAGGATCAGATTAAGGCTATAGAGGGGCGGCTCCAGCTTAGTAAGGGAAACAATAACAGCGGCGGAGATCGGGAAGATTCCAGCGGTGTAGGAGCAAGTAGGGTATTTTAGAGAGGCAGAAAGAGTAGGGGGAGGCGAGGAAATATAGCCTCCCTTTTCTCATAAAGGAGGATATGCAGGATGGAAAGAGAAAAGGTGGATCTGAATATGGGGAGAGAGGATGTTAGCTTAGATGATATTAGCTCTAGGTTGGCTCATAAAAAGGTATGTAATATCTCTGTAAAGCGTAATCAGAATACTCTACTTAAGGCTCTGGATGTGATCGGAGAGCTTGTAAAGAGTGGTAGGTTAAAAGCAGAGGGGGAGATAGAGGTTATCCGTACTCCAGAGCGGCTAAAGAAGTTTATGGATACTTATGTAAAGGGCTATGGGGAGTATGTGCTGGATGTGGAAACTACCGGATTGGATATATTTAATGATATTTTGGTGGGTATTTGTCTTTATAATCCAGATCTCCCTAGTGCTTATGTGCCTTTTAATCATACGGATCTTAATAATGTGAGGGTAGCCGGTCAAATGACAGAGGAGGAGTGTAAGGAGGTTATGATCCCTTACCTCACGGATCCAGAGCTTAAGACTATCAATCATAATATAAAGTTTGATGCAAAGGTACTCCTCTGGAATTGGGGAGCAAGGATAGCTAATATTTTCTGGGATACCAACTTAGCCGGATGGGTGCTTAATGAAAATGAAAAGCATGGGCTTAAGCCTATGTATAACAAGTATATTCTGGATGGGAAAGGATCAGATGAGGATTTTGGGGATCTGTTTGAGGGTATTCCATGTAATTATATTCCCATTGAGATCTTTAGTATTTATGGAGCTAATGATGGCTTTAAGACATGGGCTCTGTATCAATTTCAGAAACAGTTTTTAAGGTCGGATCATCCCAGAAAAGATTACCGGAGGCTCTATTATGTGTTTAAGGAGATAGAGATGCCTTTGGTGGATGTGTGTATGGATATGGAGCTTAGAGGGGTAGAGATCAGAGAGGATTATGCACAGGAGCTCCATGAGATTTTTACTAAGGAGATGCAGGAGGTAGAGGCTAAGTGTGATGAGTATGTAGCTCAGTTT
The DNA here is from genome assembly GCA_947589095.1 of uncultured Lachnospiraceae bacterium. Lineage (GTDB taxonomy): Bacteria > Bacillota > Clostridia > Lachnospirales > Lachnospiraceae > UBA3402. The sequence continues at coordinate 14,787 of CANQBX010000037.1, read as the reverse complement.
GAGGGATATATAAAGGAGCACTCCGCTCTTATGAGGCTTACTAAGGGTACCTGTAAGATCAACTATAACAGCCCTCAGCAAGTGGCTTGTTTATTTTATGATATTTTCCAGCTTAAGAGCGTATCCAGAAAAGAGCCCAGAGGTACCGGTGATAAGATTATCCAGCAACATAGGAATAAGGCAAAGAAAGCCGGTACCAAAAAGGGAGAGAAGTTTATAGAGTTTCTGGATAATTACCAGAGGTACAAAGAGTGTACTAAGCTCCTTAGTACCTATATTGACAAGATTCCAGCGGTGAAAGAGCCTAAGACTAATGCAGTACATACTACCTTTAATCAGTATGGAGCCCGTACTGGCAGATTTAGTAGCTCTGATACTATCACTAAGGTAAATCTCCAGAATATTCCCAGCCATGAGAAACGGATCCGCAAGATCTTTAGGGCTAGAGATGGGTATAAGTTGGTGGGAGGAGATTTCTCTCAGATTGAGCCCAGAGTGTTAGCCTATGTATCTGGAGATGAGGCTATGATGGATGCTTACCGGCATGATAAAGATCTGTATGCTATCATGGGATCACAGGTGTATAAACTCCCTTATGAGGAGTGCAGAGAGTTTTATCCAGATGGCTCAGTTAATCCGGCTGGTAAGGAGCGGCGTACCACTATGAAAAGTGTGTTGCTGGGGATTATGTACGAAAGAGGAGCGGCGGCTATTGGAGAGCAGTTTGATAGATCCGCTCAGTGGGCGCAGGAGCTTATTGATAACTTTTACAAGAGTTTTCCTAAGATCCAGCAACTTAGGCTTAAGGTAGAGCAGATGGCTGAGGAGTACGGTTATGTAACTACTATCTGTGGGAGAAAGCGTAGATTGCCGGATATGCAGTTATCAGATCATGATGATTACCGATATCAAGAGGCTCACAGGCAGAGCCTTAACAGCGTGATACAGGGCTCTAGTGCGGATATTATGAAACTCTCTATGATTGCTCTGTATAAGGATCCTCAGTATAAGGCTCTGGATTGCCATATGTTAATTACAGTGCATGATGAGCTTATTATGGAGGTGCCGGAGCGGAATGTGAAAGCTGGAGCGGATCTTTTAGTAAATACCATGAAAAGGGTAGGGCATAGCCTCATAGATCTCCCTATGAGCGTGGATGCTGAGGTAAATGATTATTGGTATGGAGAGAATTTAGCAGATGAATTTCTGGAGGAGGAATAAGAGAGGAATATGGATAGCCGGATAGATGAGATCTTAAAGGAATATACAGAGGATGATTATGAGGAGCTTTGTGCTAGAGCGGATTTTTATGGAGAAAGCTCTCTTACAGAGGAGGAGCAGTTGGTATTAAAGCACTGGAAATAGGAGGAGCCGGATGAGATATAAGGTGTGGGATGTAGAGGATAATAAAGAGCGTATTTTGGATAACTGTACTACTCCTCTGGAGGTTGGTACCGTTAGGAGAGTACAGGTAAAGAAGAATGGAGAGAAAACAGTACACCATTTTAAGGTAGTGGAAATCTTACCGGAGAATGTGTAAAAGGAGGAGTTATGAAAGTTTATATTGCTGGTGCTATTACCGGAAAATTTAAGTACAAAGAGGATTTTAAGAGAGGGGAGGATAGGATGAGGTATCTGGGGCATATTGCTCTTAATCCATCTTTTCTCCCAGAGGGTTTAGAGGATTATTTTGAGATCAATAAGGCTATGATAGATCAGTGTGATGCTATCTATGTGCTGAGGGGATATGAGAATAGTGTAGGCACTAAGAAAGAGATTGAGTATGCAAAGAGTAAAGGATGGAGTACAGGCGGCGGTACTATTATCTATGAGAGTGAGGATGTACCTATAAAGTATTTTGGATATAGCTCTGTGGGTAGTGTTCCTCTTGCTGGGCTGGGCGGTAGGGTAATGCCGGAGGTTTCTAATGGCTGGAGTTGGTTATATCCTCATAGATAGTATCTAAAACTTACCTCCTTTTGTGATTAGGATCCAGTAAATCACAAAAGGAGGTTTTACTTTGAAAGTAGATATTTTTAGGACTGATAAAAAGTATGGGATCATTTATGCAGATCCAGCATGGAAATATAGGGATAAGGCGTTAGCTGGGGATCGTGGAGCTGGTTGTAAGTATGATGTAATGGATTTGGAAGATATTAAAAGGCTCCCTGTAAAAGAGCTGGCAGAGGATGATTGTGTACTTTTCATGTGGGTTACAATGCCATTTTTGGAGGAGGCTTTTTCTGTGATGAGAGCGTGGGGATTTGAATATAAAACTTGTGCTTTTACATGGATTAAGCAGAATAAGAAATCAGATAGCCTTTTTTGGGGTATGGGTAACTGGACTAGGGCAAATGCTGAATTATGCCTTTTAGGTGTGAGAGGTAAGCCTAAGAGGGTGGATGCCGGAGTGCATAGTATTATTATTTCTCATGTTGAGGAGCATAGTAAAAAGCCAGCGGAAACAAGGGATAGAATTGTAAAATTGCTGGGTGGGGGGGTTAATAAGATAGAGTTATTTGCAAGGCAAGTAGTAGATGGATGGGATTGCTGGGGAAATGAGGTATAACTGGATCTCTAAAAATAAATCTCTTTTGTGATTATGTTTAGTATCAAGATCACAGGAGGGATACAGGATGGTAAGAGTAGTAAGAAAACGGTGGAGAAGATTTTACAGAAAGCATAGAGAGGTATTGGATACAGTGGCAGATTTTTTAGGAGCCCTCTCTGTGTGGGTGGTAATCTTCTCCCTTTATTTTTTAGGGATTATTTTAGGATATTAGGAGGTGTGGGTAATGGGTTTAGCCAGTTTGATTAAGGTAGCACAGGGAAAAAATGCCGCTAATGTATCTTTTGAGGATAAGTTTATTAAGGAATATCAAGAGGCAGTAAAGAGGCAGGAGGAGAGAGAACGCCAGCCGGTACCTAAAGATTATTTCCGCCCTAGCTCTATGTATGGGTGTGATCGGATGCTCTTTTTCCAGAGGGTACATTGTAGGGGTACTGGAGTAAAAGATGATGTAGATACTAATTTAGTGGAGATTTGTAACAGTGGCACAGATCGCCATTTAAGGATCCAGCATTTAGTAGAGGATATGGAGGGTGTTACCTGTCTGGATCTGGAGGAGGTAGTAAAAGAGGCTAATCAAAAAGGTATTAAAACTGAGTTTGTCGGATGGAATAAGGATCATACAGAGGCAAGGTGTAAAAATGATGAGCTGAGCATTTATTTCCAGCCGGATGGAGTTATTAACTTTCTGGGGAAAGATGTGATACTGGAGATCAAAACAGAGAGCACTTATCAGCACTCTAACCGGTTTGAGCCAAAGATGGATCATAAATATCAAGCTACTTGTTATGGTATGGGGCTTGGGATAGATTATGTGCTTTTCTTTTATGAGGATCGTAACTTTTGCGGTAAAAAGGTTTATCTCTGGAAAATTACTGATGAGATGAAAGAGATTGTACTTAGTAAGATTGCCAGAGTAAATAAGGCAATTAAAGCCGGTACTCCTCCAGAGAAAGATGAGGATAAGTGTACTTACTGTGATTATAAAAGGGAGTGTAAGTTGGTAGAGGAGGGTAAGTGGAAAGATCCCAGAAAAGCCTCACAGGAGCCACAGAAATCCGATAAAAAGCCACAGGGCAAGAGTAATAAGGGTAAGCAGGAAAAGAGGAAGAGAAAGCCTAAAATGGAGCCCGCAGAGGCTAATAAGCCGGTTAGGAGAGTATGTGGTAACTGTGCTCATTGTGGAGCTGAGGGGTGGGGAGCTTATTACTGTAGTGTAGATGCAGATGGAGATATGTATGTAGATCGGAGAAAGGGGTGTAAGTTTACTCCCAGCAAGTTTACCTCTAAGGTTAATGAGGATAAAACAGTATCTACAGGTAGGATTAAAAATGCTATCCAGAAACAGGAGGCGGCATATAAGGCACAGATAGAGCATGAGGCGGATATGGAGGCTATAGATGCTAGGAGGGATTGGTAATGCTGGATGGAGGTGTGGCTGGTGAGTAAGGGTATAGGTAAGATTTTTGAGGAGGAGATAAAGCAATCTTTTCCAAAGGATTTTTACATAGAAAGATATAAGGATGATACCGCTGGATTTCATGGTGTAAGTAATCCAGCGGATTACCGGCTATATAAGTATCCTCTCCTTTTCCTCTTAGAGCTTAAAACTCATAAGGGTAAGAGCCTCCCTATAGAAAAGATCCGCCCTAATCAGATACAGGGTATGGCAAGGGCGGTACTAACTAAGGGAGTATATGGTGGATTTATCATTAACTTTAGGGATCTGGAGGAAACTTACTATATTACAGTGCAGGATATGATCCGCTATGTTAATTCTACTGAGAGAAAGAGTATCCCTGTAGAGTGGTGCCGGATGAATGGTGTGAGGATAGCTCAGCATAAAAAAAGAGTAAGATACTCCTATGATTTAGGAGTATGGTTACAGAGATATTATGGAGGTATGCCGGATGGATATGATAAGTAAGGAGAGTGCCTATAAAGCTATAAAGAATGTGTGTGATAAGTTTAATATGGCTTTTGGGGTTAGTAAATGGAGTAAGGGTAGTTTTTCCGCTGAGATCGCTACTTGTTTGGATGAGTTACCTGTGTATGATCTGGATGAGATTAGAGGTGTTATTAAGGATCTGGTATCTGGGAAGTGGGTAGAATGTGAGAAAGTGCAGAGAGCACTAAACCTAAGTTTTGAGGAGTGCTTTTCTCTCTTTGAGTTTTCCAGAGTGGCTAGTTGGTGGAGTGTGGTAGGAAAAACAGAGGAGGAGAAACAGCGTAACGGTCAAAAAGTGGATACTTACTTTAGGATTAGAGGAGTTGGAAAAGATGGCAAAGAGTAATTTTTCTATAAAGCATATCAAAAATGGGCGGAGGTTTACCTATTCTGGAGATCTTCGGGAGGCTATTGATAAGGCGGAGAAAGAGCTTAGAGAAAAAGAGGAAAACTTTACAAAGAGAAGTTTTCTTTTATGGACTTATCAGAGAGCTAAAAAAGAGCTGGAGGCATGGGATAGGAGGATTGATGATCTTCATGCTTTTATTAAGGTGGCTAGAGAGGAGCTTAGTAAACAGGAGGAGAGTGAGGATGGCGAATAGTGAGAGGCTTAGTAAGCTCATTAAAGAGGTACAGGAGGAGAGCACTCCGGTAATAAGGCTGTCTAATCAGCTTATAGAGGAGTACAGTAATGAGCTGGATAGTGCTATCTCTGAGCTTAATATGATTATGGATAGTATTGGAGAAAACTCCATAGAGGATATTACAGATAGTGAGATAGAGTATTACTGTGTAAAGATACCGGCTCTTATGTATTATGCCGGTCAGAGGGTAGAGGAGCTGGGGATGCAAGCGGATCTTGCCGCTAATGATAATAAGGTGGCTATGAATGAGGCTCTACTTAAAGTGAGTGGTACGGTGCCGGAGAAGAAAGCAAGGGCGGAGAAGATTACAGAGGATAAGGCTCTGGTGGCGGCTATCTATAAGAGAGCTTATAGTACCCTTAAGGTAAAGTTGGAGATGGCTGAGAAGATCTACAGCGGATTAAAGAAATCTCTTAGTAAGAGGATAGCTGAGGTGGATCTGGATAGGTTTAGTAAGGATAAATATATCAGAGAGGAGGCTGAGGATGATGAGTGATGAGTGGGATGTTGGTGGTATGTATCATACTTGTAAATTCTGTAAGCACTATGTAAAAGGTTGCTGTACTCTGGGAGTGTTTAAGCCGGTACATACTTTGGATGTATATACAGTGGCGGAGGATGGTGGCTTATCGGAGGTGATAGAGGAAACTCTGAATAGCTCTAAGCCGGAAAAGCTCATGAAAGCTATGGATGATCTACTGATACAGTGCAAGGTATCAAAGGCTAAGAGGATTGAGGCAAGGAATTTATTTGAGGAGCATTTATTAGCCTATAATGATTTTGAATTAAAGGAGAGGTTGGATGAGGCTATCTCTAGGCTGTATCAAGAGCGGTTAGAGATGGATGTTGAAACAGAGGCGGTAAATATAGCAGATCCAGAGAGTTTTTACTGTAGTAAGTGGCAGTAGGAGGTAATTATGTTAGAGGATAAGATAAGTGCCTTTTTAGGGGAGCTGGAGAATAGGGGTATAGAGATTACCGGAGAAACAGTGTTTATATGTAATGATGGGGCGGTAATGTTTATGCCTACAGAGCATGAAACTGTAGATATTGCACTGGTAAGAAATCCTGTAAAGATTGATTACAATTTGGGTATTACAGATGAAGATATGGAGCTCTGGAAAACTACCGGAGAGATCTTACAAGAGTTGGGAGGTAAGGATGATGGCGGAGATTGATACCCTCATAGCTGAGGTAAATAAGAAGTATAAAACAGAGATTATAAGGAAAGCCTCAGATCTTAAGAGTATAGAGTTTATCCCATATACCTCTCCTCAGATGAATTATCTTACCAGAGGGGGAGTACCGGTTGGGAGGATGATAGAGCTGGTGGGGCTACCTCAGAGCGGCAAAACTACTACAGCTCTTGATATTATCGCTAATTATCAACTTAAGTATAAGGAGCGGTATGTGGTGTATCTGGATGCGGAGAATACTCTGGATAAGGAGTGGGGAGAAACTTTGGGGGTAGATTGGAGCAGAGTGATCCTTATCCAGCCGGAGAGTGAGTATGGAGAGCAGTTGTTAGATATGATCTTAGAGTATATCCGCTCTGGGAGGATAGGGCTGGTGGTTCTGGATAGTGTACCCTTTATACAGCCTAAGAGCGTATGTGAGAAAGGGCTGGATGAGAAATCTTATGGAGGTAACAGTGCTCTCATGAAAGCCTTTTGTGATAAGGTGGTACCTCTCTGTAAAAAGCATGAGTGTACCTTTGTGGCGGTAAATCAGATAAGGGAAAATATAGGAAATCCCTATAAGCCGTTTAAGATCCCATGTGGTACAGCTCTAGCTCATGCCTGTAGTCAAATACTTTGGTTTACAAAGGGATCCTTGCTGGATGAGAAGTATAAAGAGGTAAGCGGAGGATATGCTAATCCGGTGGGTAATCTGGTAATGGTGAAGATGGAGAAAAACAAAGTTACCAGAAATGATAGGCGGCTGGCTACCTATACTCTTAACTACAGCTCTGGAGTGGATGAGATAAAGGATACCTTAGATCTAGGGCTGGTGTTGGGGATTATCGTACAGAGCGGAGCTTGGTATAAGGTTACTAAGAGTGATGGTACAGAGCAGAAATTACAGGGATTTAGCGGAGTACAGGAATTTTATTATAATGATCTGGATGAGCTGGATTATCTGAGAAAGCAAGTATATGAGGCAACAGTGTAAGAATGGGAGAGCTGTAAAGGCTCTCCCCAAAATTTATATAGGAGTTATATAAAAAATGCTTGACATTGTTATATAGGGGGTATATAATAAAATAAAAAACGCAACGAGATACAAACTGAAAGGAGATAAGAGCTATGAAGTATGCAAAACAGGATGATAACAGGTACAGGGTAAGATTTATGAGATCCACAGAAAAGCTCATGGATGAGTTAACAGTTTCTCAGTTTATCGCTTACTTAGAGGAAAATGCAGAGCTGGAAAGTGATGAGGAGTATGAGTACCTTAGTGGCGAGGTTGTGAAGTGTAGAGCTTACGATCTGAAAGAAGATAATAGTAATCTCCACAAAGAATTTTTAGTAACTGAGGATGGTAGAGTATTTTACTGGTTATCACTTAACACTAAAATTGAGCTGGTAGATAGAGAGGAGAAAGTTATGGATAGAGCAGAGAGCAATAAGAGAGCAAAGATGGTAATTGTTTACTCTTATATTATGAGAGGGTTTGCTACTAAAGAGGAAGTAGCGGAGGAAATTGACGAGTTACTGAAAACAGAGGAGGATCCTTACCGCACTCTTAGAGGTAATATCATTGATTGGATTTACACTAGCTTATCTGTTTCAGAGCAGGAGCAGGTATGGGAGCAGATCGAAAAGTATAAGAGGTATATCTACACAAAGGAGGAGTTGCAGGAGATGAGTAAAAGGTATCAAGTTTATCTGAAAGCCGGTACAGTAAAGCAGGATTTTATTGAGTTTGAAACAGAGGCAGAGGCGGAGAGTTTTTGTAAAGAGAATGGCTGGAGCTGGATAGATGGTAATGAGTTTGAGTGGGATCTGGATTATGAGGAGGTGGTTTAAGATGCTGGAGAAGAAGATAAGGAGATATAAGCTCATGGATGAGCATAGGAGGCTTGTGAGGGAGGGAAAGCTCAGAGAGGCAAATACAATACTTTATCTCCTCAGAAAGGGGAGTGTAAAGCTGGGGCTGGGAGATGAGAGCTATACAGTAGAGATCTTGTGTGAGAGGTTAGGTTGTAGGATCCGGTACTCCAGAAATTACAATATAGCGGAGGTAAGGTTATAATGGGATATAAGTATTGTGTGGCTGAGGTGAATATGATAGGTACTGAGGCAAAGGTTTCCTTTTATGCGTTTCGTGATGATGCTTATGGGCTTCATAGAGTAGGTGAGATAGATGATCCAGATGTAATCTGGTATGATACAGAGCAAGAGGCTCTAAAGATGCGGCTTAATTCTAATGATTGTGTATTATACAAATATTTTGAGGAGGTAAAGTGAGATGATGGCAGGACGGGCAAGGCAGTTACCGTTATACAGAAATAAAGAGGGGAAAAAGTTATATCCGGTATGTAGCTGGGAGGAAAATCAACACAAGCTCTATAATGCTCATGATCGGATCATGAATAGCATTTATGAGGGGAAAGCGGAGTATGAGGATCTGGATAGGGTAGAGAGGGCTATGGAGGCTTTTGAGGCTCATGTAATTGGCGGTATGGTGTATGCCACTTATGAGGATAGCCAGTTGATTAAGGATTATGTGTGGGCTTACAATGCAAGGCATTAAGGGAGGTGAGAGGTGTGGATATAGAGAGGGATATGGTTTTCAGAGGTAATAGAAACGGCAGAGAGGTGCAGATCCTTTCAGCTAATGAGGTACAGGTAGTATATAGAGATCTTAAGTATGGTACTGTATTCATAGTAGGGAGATCACTATTTGAGAATTTGGATATTACTAGAGTAAATCCCATCTGATGATGATCTACAGGGCATAGATCGAAACAGCCTATAGAGGCTGTCATGGGAGCCCATCGGCAGAGAGGGACAGTGCCGCCTCTTTTATATAGATTGTACTTTGATAATTGTATATGGTATAGAATTTTTTAAGAATAATGATATAATTACCTTAAAAGTGAGGAGGTAATTATAATATGTTTTGGAATAAATCTAAAGGAGTAGACTTAGATTCTCTTTCTAATAAAGAGCTGGAAAAGAAAATGGAAGAATTTACAGAGGATGGAGAGAGGGCAAGTGTTATTTTAGAGAGTAGGAGAAAAGAGTTATTAGAGCTGTATAGAGTAGCTTATGTGCAGATAGAGCAGAAACTATATACTCAGGCATTAAATAGCTTAAATTCTTATCTGAAATTGTCTGAGAAATATGGGGAGATTGTTAAAGAGTTTGTATTTGAGTTAATTATACTTGCGGCAACGGATAGTGGAGAGGATTCTAGTGGGATTTTATCTGTTTATGATAGTATTGTAAATTACTATAGGAAAAAGGAGTGTGCTGGGTTGGCTGAGGTATTTATGAAGAAAAGGGAAGATTATGAGATTGAGGTTAATAGGATAAAGGAAATGCAGGAGAGGTATAGTTTTTCTATTGATGAGGAGCCTGTGAGGTTAGCATTGGAGAGGCTAGAAAGTATAAAAGTAAATTCTTATAGAAATAATGCTAATGATGTTAGTTTTGATGCTGTATGGAGAAGTGTATTAGTACAGGTTGATTATTATGAGCAAGGAGAGAAAGGGTGGAATATGTTAAACAAAACTACCTATAAGGGAGCTAAGAATTGGCTAAAGAGTTTTGCTCATTTATGTAAGGAAGATATACCGGATGAGTATAAATCTAAGGAGGAATAGAGATGAGGATAGATGATAGAGTGGAGCTGTATAAGAGCCTTTTTGGTAAGGATTGTAAGGCTTTAGATGCGTTAAAGGGATTTGTATTACCTATGGATAGAATAGGAGCTCTGGAGGCTCTGAGGGAGCTGGATACTACCTTATCAGATTTGTATATGGTATCTATACCGGTTATTACTGTTTGGGTAAGGGATAATAGCTATGTGCCGGAAACTGGTGAGATCTATCTTACTGAGCCGGATCTGGAGGCTTTTCTCCACCAGTACCGGCATCACTTACAAAACGTAGAGAGAAAGTATGAGCGGAGAGGGCTCACTACAGAGGGAAAGCAGGATATAGCTCAGATTCCATATAAGGATACTGTATGTATGTTAAGGGGAGAGGATGATGCTATAGCATGGAGTAAATTTCTTATGGAGGAGTGTAGGAGGTGATTATATGCGGATTAAAAAGGATGATGTGGTAGAGTTTCAGTTGCCAGTACATGATGACGTATTGTTTGGTAAGGGTGATATTATTAGTGTTAGATCAAAGATACATATCTATGTAAATGGAAAGAGTTTATGTGGAAAGTATTATATGGTACCTAAGCAGTATGAAACTACCGATATAGGCAAAGAGGCTTTATTTCCTCATCCAGAGTATTTTTGTAAAGTCTGTAGACAGCGGTATTTAAGAGGATAAAGGAGGGTAGGATATGCTGGAGGAGTGCGGTAATTGTCCTATTTTTTGGGATAAGGTGTGTAGTGAGTGTAGCCGGTATCAAGAGTGTATAGATCGTGGTATGAATTTTGTAACTCTGGAGAATGAGCCGGATGAGGGTTATCCAGAATGTTTTAGATGTGCTTTTCTGGTGGGGAATGAATGTAAAGCAGAGTAGGTATTGGAGCTGAGGATCCTAACGGATCCTCTTTTTTTTTTGTCTAAAAAAGCCCTCTTTTAGTGATTAAGTTAGGTATCACTTAAAAGGAGGTGGATAGGAGCATGAAGGAGAAAAAGAGAAAGATTACATCTACTGAGATTAAAATAGCTCTTAGCAAGATGCACGAATTTAGGAGGAGCTATTTTATAACAGAGTGTAAAACCTGTAGCACTTATTTCCCAGATCCGCAAGGGCTCCTTATTTTTGATGGGTTGGCAATTACTAAGAGTTATACACAGCCTAATATTATAGGGTATGAGATCAAAGTAAGCAGAAATGATTTTTTGCATGATAACAAGTGGCATTTATACTTACAGTATTGTAACGAGTTTTTCTTTGTAGTACCTAAGGGGCTGGTGAAGAAAGAGGAGTTACCGGAGGGTGTTGGGCTTATTTATTATGATCCAGATACACAGGGGCTTAGGACGGTAAAGAAAGCCCTGTATAGGCAGATAGAGGAGCCTGTAGGACTGTATAAGTATATAATCTTTAGCAAGCTGGAGGAGGACAGAATACCTTTTTATGAGGATAGAGCTGAGTATGCTAAGGATTATCTGGCAGATAAGAAAGATAAGCTGTATGTGGGCTGTGCTCTGGGTACTAAGCTGGCTAAAGATGTGGAGGAGGCTAATCTCCGGCTGGAAAGATTAAGGCAGGAGGAGAGCTATATAAATAACTGGAAACAGGTAAAAGAGGTGCTTGTTAATCATGGTATTTTAGGCTGGAGATGGGATAAAAATGAGCATTGGTTAGAGGATCTGGATAAAGCTCTTAGCGGCTCATATCCTAAAGAGCTGGATAGTGTTTTAGATGATTTGCGGCGTGATGTTTTTAAGCTGGAGAAGATTAAAAAGGAGTGTGCAGATGGTAAAAGCGGAGTATCTGGGGATCAATGAGGATTCTTTGCAGAGTGGTAGGGTTTACAAGATTTCTACTAAGTGTAGGGATAATAAGCTGATTGTAACAACTAGAGGAGTTAAGAGGTATTATTCCTCTTTAGAGCAGTTTTTGAAAGAGTGGAAAGTGAGGGCGGTATATCATGGGAGTTAATATTCCTTATAACAGAGGTGAGGTTGTTTATGTCGTTATTAGGAAAGAATTATCTCATCCAGAAAAGAGAAGTCTGGGTTATGACCATTTAGGATTTAGGGGATATGAGGAGTATAGGGTTGTTGATGGGTATGAGTGGGAAGTTAGGGAGATGGTTTTCCGCTTTGGTTTATTGGATGAGATTCCACTGGATAGAATTTTTAAGAATAAGTGTGCGGCTCAATTTAAGCAGATGAGATTACAGGCTATAGATAGGAGGAGGGAAAATATTGAACAGAGCAGAGAGGCGGAGGCTGGAGAGAGAGAGGCTGTAAAGGCTAAAACAGCTACTTATAATCTTACTAAGGATCAGTTGGATGCTCTGGTAAAAGAGCGGATACAGGAGGATCTAAAGAGGATAAAGCAGGAGGCTACAGATGAGGCAATAAATACCGCTATGATCCTTTTGCTTACCCTCCCTTTAGAGGTACTTATGGATCATTACTGGCAGAAATCTTATGCTAAGAGGATTCCTAGATTTACAGAGCTTGTACTGGAGTATTATACACGCTGGCAGAATGGAGAGATTGATATAGAAGATCTTAAGAGAGATCTTTGGGAGTATGGCGGTGTGAAGTTACAGGAGAGTGAGGAGAGTGATTGATGTGTATATAAATCCCATACCTTATATTGATATGGCTAAGAAATTTGAAATGAGATTAGGAGTTACTTTTGATGAGGTTATTGAAGTAGAAAAGGCTAAGGAGAGAGTAGCTGAGTATATTTTGGGATTGAGTAAAGAGGAGCTTATAAAGGCTTTAAGTTGTACTATGTTTCCCGTATATCCAGATAGTAAATAGGGAGGTAGTGTATGGTGTATAGCACAAGGAAAAAGAGTAGCCAGCAAGAGAAAAGAATAGCTAAGGCTATGGGAGGTAGAAAGGTGGTAGGCTCTGGCTCTACTCCTTTTCTTAAGGGAGATGTAATAGCCGGTAAGCTCTTTATTGAGGCTAAGACGAGGATGGAGCCCAGCAAGAGTATTACTGTAAAAAAGGAATGGCTGGAGAAAGCTAAGGAGCAATCGCTCAGTATGCGGAAAGAGGATTATGCTCTAGCTATTTCCTTTGGAGAGGATAAAGAATATTACATAATTGAGGATACTCTTATGGAGGATCTGTATAAGAGTAGGGAGGCTCTTAGAGCGGTTGTGGATGCCTTAGGAGGGCTGGAGGATCCATTAGTGAATGATTTACCGGATCTTACTCCCAGCGGTGTAAGAAAGCTGATAAGGAGGTATTTGGTGTGAAGAAAGAAAAGCCTTATGTGGTATCAAAGGATGAGAAAAGCGGTGCTTGGTATTGTCACCAAAGAGGATACCCTTATGTACCTGTTTTCGGCAGTATCGGAGATAAGAGGAAAGCTAAAAAGGTTTGTAAAATTTATAATCAGAGTGTAGGAGATGAGTAAGGAGGGAAATGTGCTATGGAGTGCTGTGGAAATTGTGGGAATTGTAAAAGGGATAGAGATACAGGAGAATTTATCTGTACTTGTGAGGCTAGTGAGATGTATGGGCTGGATACCAGCTATGGGGATAGCTGTGAGGAATGGTGTGAGAGATAGGAGGGTTATAAAGGTATGATGAGTAAAGAGGAGCTAGAGAAAAAGTTATCTAGTGTTGGTATATCTGGAGAGTGGGTAGAGGTTGATGAGTATGGATTTAGTAGGATATACCAGTTTATGATAGAGGATCAGCTTATAAAAATTGAGTGGTATTGTAATTACAGTACCTTAATGATAGGAAATGCTCATTTCTGGTTTGATACGATCCGGCTTTGTAGTGGTTATCCTTTTATGGGAAAATGGATAGAATTCTCTTTTAGAGGAGAGCATCCAGTACACTTAAAAATAAAAGAGGAGGATAAATAAAGAGGTATGTGCTGTATTTCAGAGAGGAATAAGGAAAATGCTAAGTATTATGGGTATGAGGCTCAGAGTAATCAACTTGTGGAGGAGTGTGCTGAGCTGATACAGGCGGTGAATAAGTACCGGAGGGCTGTAGCAAGGTTGGGAGAGCCGGTGGCAGAGGAGAAAAGAGCTGTAGCCTTAGATAATCTCAAAGAGGAGATAGCAGATGTAGAGATCATGCTGGAGCAGATTAAGTATTTACTCCAGATACCGGAGGAGGATTTGCAGAGCATTAAGCTCTATAAGGTAAACCGGACAAGGGAGCGGATCGCTAAGAGGGAGTAATCCCTCTTAGTTTTTTTGATTTTCTTTCTAAAAAATCCTTACTCTTAGGATTATGTTAGTTATCAACAAAATTCAGAATCTTATAGAAAAGGAGATTATTTTATGAGAGCTTTTAAGGGATTTCACAAGGATCTTACCTGTAGAGGGTTTCAGTATGAGGAGGGGAAAGAGTTTCATACTGAGAAAGCGGATTGCTGTGAGGAGGGTTTTCATGCGTGTGAGTATCCGTTGGACTGTTTCAGTTATTACAGCCCTAATACCAGTGTTTTTCATGAGGTAGAGTTATCTGGTGATATGGATAAGGATACCGGAGATAGTAAGGTGTGTGCTACTGATATTAAGATTGGGGCAAGAATTTCTATTGCTGGGCTGGTTAAAGCGGCTATTGATTTTACTCTGAGTAGGGTAAAAGTTGAGGCTAAATCAGATGAGGATCACGGTCACGCTACCGCCACAGGGGATTATGGAGCCTCCTCCGCCACAGGGAATTGTGGAGCCTCCTCCGCCACAGGGTATAAAGGAGCCTCCTCCGCCACAGGGAATTGTGGAGCCTCCTCCGCCACAGGGGATTATGGAGCCTCCTCCGCCACAGGG
>CANQBX010000036.1 GCA_947589095.1 uncultured Lachnospiraceae bacterium | reverse complement strand
TTTCAAGTGGAGGTTGGAGAAAGACTAATTTCTACTTGGGCCCCTCAGAAGTGGAAGTTAACTTTTCACTTCACCGTTATAAATCTTCATAGTTTAGTTCTTGTAATTTATTACCACATTTTGTATAATATAGCTTATCAGAAGAGACAGTGTTTAGCATGAACATCTGACTATGATATAACACTTCACAGGAAAGGACTTGAACGATTATGAAGAAATCAACCTTTCGCCGCGCCGCCGCGCTTGTTCTCGCGCTCGCACTCGGCACAATGACGCCGGTCTCTACCGCCCGGGCGGCCGTCATCCGAACCCCGTCCGCCGACGGAAGCGTCACCTACGGCAACGGTGTCGCCGTGATCGACGCCTCCCATACCTCGGACGGATATATTATGATCAAGTACACCGGCAGCGCCAAGAGGATCAAGGTCCGCATTACCAAGAACACCCAGTATACCTATGATCTGAATGTATCCGGCGCCTATGAGACGTTCCCGCTGACAGAAGGCAACGGCGCCTACTCCGTCGCGATCTTCGAGCAGGTGCAGGGAACCATGTACGCCCAGGCGGTGAACCAGACGATCAACGTCTCCCTGTCCAACGACAAGCTGCCGTTCCTGTATCCGAACCAGTTCTGCAATTATAACGCCATGTCCGCGGTAGTCGGCGTTTCCGATACCGTATGCGCCGGCATCACGGATCCGCTCCAGAAGGTTGCCGCTGTATACAATTACGCGGTAAACACTCTTTCCTACGATTATAATAAGGCCGCTACCGTACAGAGCGGTTATCTGCCTAACATTGACAGCACGCTTGCCACCCGCAACGGTATCTGCTTTGACTACGCGTCCATGATGGTCGCCATGCTGCGGCTGCAGGATATCCCGTCCAAGCTGGTCATCGGCTACACCGGCGGCCAGTACCACGCATGGGTCAGCGTTTACACGGACGCCCAGGGCTGGATCGATAACGTTATCTTCTTTAACGGCAATGACTGGCGTTTTATGGATCCGACCTTTGCCTCCACCGGCAAGGGCAATCCCGCTACGATCGAGCACATTAAGAACTCCGCCAATTACTCCGCGAAGTTTTCCTATTAAGACGAACGGAGGTTATCAGCATGGCGAAGACAAAATCACCGTTTAAGGGGCTGGCTCTGGCCGGCTTCTGTATGCAGATATCGCTTCTGTTTAAATCCGCCGTCCCGATCTATGAGGGACTGGCGGTCATGGCAGAGGACGCCGCCGATGAGAACGAGAAGAAGATCCTTACCGGCATGTCCGACAAGATCCGGATGGGCGGCTCCTTCAGCCAGGCGGTCACCGAGGCGGACTGCTTCCCTCCCTACATGGTTGAGATGATCGTTCTGGGCGAGCGCACCGGTACGCTGGACGTGACCCTGGAAGGACTTTCCGATTACTACGAGCGTGAAACCAGATTGGCGGAGAGCCTGCGCAGGGCTCTTACATATCCGGCCATGATGGTATTCATGCTTCTTGTGATTTTATTTATCCTGTTTACAAGGATCATGCCGATCTTCTCCGGCGTCTATGAGCAGCTTGGCGCGGCGATCCCGCCGGTGGCCCAGGCCGCCATCCGCATCGGCGGCATCTTAAGCGGCGTAGCACTGGCCGTTATTGTCGTTCTGGCGGCGGCCATCGTTATCGTCCGTCTCTTAAGCAGCAGCGGCAAACAGCCGGCCTTCGCCACAGCGGTCATGAATTTCATCAGTTCCCATTCGAATATCAGCCGGATGTCCGCTCTGCGCCGGTTCTGCAGCACGATTTCCGTGACGCTGCGCTGCGGCCTGCGGTTAGAGGAAGGCATGAGCATGGCGGAGAAGCTGGCGGACCACCCGCAGATATCCGCTTCTATCCGGAAGACCAACGAGCTGGTGCTTCAGGGCAGCAGCTTCTATGACGCGGTGAAGGATGCGGAGCTGTTCTCCGGCTTCGATCTGCAGCTTCTCCGTGTGGCCAGCAGGGCCGGCCAGCTGGAATCCATCCTGCGCAAGCTGGCTGACGATTACGACCAGAAGACGGAAGATGCTCTGGATTCCATGGTAGCCCGCTTAGAACCGGCCATCGTTACGATCCTGGCCGTCGCTGTCGGTCTGGTACTTCTGTCCGTCATGCTTCCGTTAGCCGGCATCCTGTCCGCGATCGGTTAAGGAGGCGCAGGCGATGATACACGTAGTTCGGCAGAAGAAGAAATTCCCCGTCATCGGCCTGATGGCTTCCGCGGTCCTTGTCGCGGCCTGCCTTTACCTGTTCACGATCGGTACCGGCAGTGTGGCGGAACGGACGAAGGAAGAGAATCTGAACGCACTGGTGGAAGCCGTAAAGCGTGCTTCTGTTCAGTGCTATGCCATTGAAGGGCGGTATCCGCCCAGTGTGGAATATCTGGAGGAACATTACGGCATTTCCATCGACCGGAACGCCTATAATGTCTTCTACAGCGGATGGGCCAGCAACATCATGCCGGACATCACCATAATCCCGGTAGAAGAGGAGGAAGAGTGATGGCGAACGCAAAGGCATCTAAACGGCCCTCCCAGGGAGCGGAGCAGCTCTTTCCGGCTCTGCTGTTTTTTGTGTTTCTGATCTGTACGATCTTTACGATCCTGATCGGCAGCCGCGTCTATGAGAATATCCGCGGAAGGGACAACGATTCCTTCGAGACAGACACGGCTCTTGCCTATATTACCAACAAGATCCGCCAAAGCGATAAGCAGGACGCCATTGAAGTGCGCGACATCGACGGATGTTCCGTGCTGGTCATGTACTCCCGCTACGGGGATACGGATTATGAGACCTGGATCTACGAGAGCGGCGGCCAGCTGAAACTGAAGGAGCTGTTCTCCCGGTCCGACAGCGGCCTGGGCGTAGATGACGGTCTGGACATCATGGACTGCCAGTCCCTGAACTTCGCAATTGAGGAAAAGGATGGCGGAGACCGCATCCTGACGATCTCTCTGGGCGGCGGCAATAACGCCAGGCTGCTCCTGCGCAGCGGCCGGGAAGGAGGCGCGTCATGAAAAAGCGGGAACGTCCTTCTTATGCTTTCCTGATGGAAATGATGTGGGTATGCGCGTTTTTCCTGATCTGCGCCTGTATCTTCGTTCTGGCCTTCGCCAAGGCGGAGCAGATGAGCCGCAAGGCGGAAACACTGAACAAAGCCACGCTGGCGGCCGGAAACGCCATGGAGGAGATCTACGCTGCGTTTGACGGCGCGGTAAGCGCCGCAGGCTTCGACGACGTCGCCGGCGGGCAGACAGAGTTCGCGGCAGAGGTCGAGAATATCCGGAATATTTACTCCTCCGAGACATTCACACTGGACGTCACCACAGATATGGAAGACGGACTTCTGACGGTCGTCGTGCAGGCGACAGACGCGCGGGACGGCGAAGTTCTGTGTACACTGAACGGCGCACGGGCCGCCGCAGAAAGGAGGTCGCTATGAAGAATCGTATCAGCATCGGCATCTCCTCGATCGTACTGATCTTCCTGATCCTGTGCCTGGCCGTATTCAGCCTTCTGAGTCTAAGCGACGCCAAAACGGCCCTGTCATTTTCGGAGCGGCATACAGACGCGGTGCGCATCTACTATACGGCAGACGCGCAGGCGCAGACATTCATCCGTGATTACCGAAAGGCGCTGGCATCCGGTACGGATAGAGCAGCCGCCGCGCAGACCGCGGCGCAGGCGCTCCCGGAAGGCAATACAGTCTCGGTCGCAGAAGACGGCGTCCTCCGCTGCGAAGTGCCTCTTGCGAACGGCCAGACGCTCTGCATGGAACTGGACGGCTCCGGCTGCGAGGTCCTGTCCTACTATATTTTCAACAGCACCGAATACGTTATCGACACACGCATGCCGGTCTTCGGCGCGGATATGGCGCAGCCGCCCCAGTAACGGCCGGCCTCGCTGCGGACTGCGGATCTCCGGTTCGCTCCGGTACCTTTATTAACAAACATTCAGGAAAGGAAGCTTTAACTATGAACATACAGGAAATTTTAAAGCAGGCTGTCGACCAGGAAGCATCGGACATCTTTATGATCCCCGGCATTCCGATCTCCATGAAGGTGCACGGACAGATCCGTCCCATGAATAACGAACGTATCTTCCCGGACGCTATGGACAAACTGATCTCCGAGATCTATGAGATCAGTAATCATCGGAGGATGGATCATATCCTGGACTCCGGCGATGATGATTTCTCCTTTGCCCTTCCCGGGCTCTCCCGTTTCCGCGCCAGCATTATGAAACAGCGCGGCTCCCTGGGCGCCATCATCCGTATCGTCCGCTTTGAGCTTCCGGATTACACCCAGCTGGGCATTCCGGACGGAGTTATGAATATCTCAACACTCAAGAAGGGCCTGGTACTGGTGACCGGCGCGGCCGGCAGCGGCAAATCCACGACGCTGGCCTGCGTCATTGACAAGATCAATCATGAACGGGGCGCTCACATTATCACGCTGGAAGATCCTATCGAGTATCTGCACCGTCATGATAAATCCGTCGTGACCCAGCGCGAGGTCGGCCAGGATACCGAAAGCTATGTGAACGGACTCCGCGCCGCCCTGCGTCAGGCGCCGGATGTTATTCTTCTGGGAGAGATGCGCGACTACGAAACGATCCGCATCGCCATGACGGCAGCGGAGACAGGTCATCTGGTCATCTCCACGCTGCATACCGTCGGCGCAGCCAACACCATCGACCGTATCGTAGACGTATTTCCGCCGGACGGCCAGCAGCAGGTGCGCGTCCAGCTGTCCATGGTACTGCAGGCTGTCATTTCCCAGCAGCTTCTGACCACGAAGGATAACAAGCTGGCCCCCGCCTTCGAGATCATGTATCTGAACAATGCGATCCGCAACATGATCCGCGAGAACAAGATCCACCAGATCGACAATGTGATCGCGACCAGTATGTCGGAGGGCATGTTCAGCATGAACAACAGTCTTCTGCGCCTGTTCCAGCAGGGAAGGATCGACAAGGAGACCTGCATTAATTACAGCACGGATCCGGAGCAGATGCGGATGCGGCTGATCTGATTCCGCCCGGTTCCCGGTCTTCATCCGGAAATACAGGCAAGACGTCACGGGCGCCTTGCCTGCATGAAAATACGAGCAGGATGTCACTGGCAGCCTGCCCGCATGGAAACAAAAACGCACGCATATGCCTTTTTCTTACGGCGCTGCGTGCGTTCCTATTTTATTGAATAATCGTATATCCCTCATAAACCGCCGTAAATTCCGCCGCCGGGTCATTCGCGTGAATCTCGTTCCCCAGCCGGTATATCGAATAGACCGCTCCGTCCGGCGCGGCAGCAGAACCGCCCGCTCCGGCGCTCTGCCCTGCCAGCGCCTCCGCCGCATTCGCATCAAATTCGTCCGCGATGTAAACCGGAATCACCGACAGAAGAATCTCTGCGCAGCCCACGCTGCCGTCATAGGAATACGATACCAGACTGCCGATGGAATTCCGGCAGAGTCCGTCACGCGGATCAATATAGACGGTACGTATACCAGCGTCGGCCATTCGGTAGAAATACCTCCGGTCCAGGGAACTTACCGCATAGTCATGAAGCCAGACCAGGCTCAGCGGGCCCCGGTACTGCAACGCTGCCAGCTGAAGAACCGAATCTCCGTTCATGCGGTCATAAACATTGAACGAATAGTCCAGTTCCCGTCCATCCAGATTGCGCACGAACCCGTCAAAGCTGGAAAGGCTGCCGTGGGTAAAGCCCGCCTCCGAAAGTGTTTCCGCCAGATAATCCGCGATAAACGCGTTCTTCATCCAACCGAAATCGATAAAGCTGTCGATCTCATTTTCAGCTGCAAACGCCAGATATTCCTCCGACACCTTAAGCCTTACCCGGTTATCTCCCAGAAGTTCCAGGTCCACCGCCGCCGGATCATTGGCGTATGCCAGCACTTCCTTAAAATAATCCGCCACATCCCCGTTCAGCCGCGGGTCAAATTCCGCCGCCAGCGAATCCGACGTGCTGGCGAAGAGATTATTATACGTCTCATAGATCGCAGGCAGATACAAATGCCGGCCGCCGGAGGCGTCCAGTTTTGCAAACGCCTCATAAAGCGGCGCATCCACCGTGACAGTCTCGTTCGGATGATCGTTGAGGAAGCGGACGCTTCCCATCGCCGCTATAGCCTTTTTATCGCCGCTCTCTGTGGCCGCAATGCCGTGGATCTCCTGCACGGACCCGGCCGCAGCGGTCCCGTCCGCCTTCGGTTCTTCTGCACTGCCGCCTTCCGCCCGCACATTCTCAAACATCCAAAAAGCCTTCTCCGCCGCTTCCGTATAAGCGGCCGTCACCGCCCGCTTCTCCTGCAGGGCCGAACCTCCGCCCGCCCCCACCTCATACAGAAACGTAAAATCTCCGCCGCAGTTCAGCTCCGACGTATTGGCTGTAATCTCCGTCCAGCCTGTATCACCCCGTACCAGATTCACGAAAAAGTACGCAAGCGCCCCCGCGCCGATCAGAAGAAACACGGCCGCGGCGATAAGCCTGCGGCCGATGTGTTTCTCGGAAATCTCTACTTTCTCTACGGGTCTTATATAGGGCCGGCGGTTTCTCACCGTTCTTCCCATAATCGACTACACCACCGCCAGTATCAATAGCAGCAGGAACACCACGACGATCGCCGCCAGCACGATAAATCCAATGGCAGCTCCCTTAAAGCACGCCTTCGCGTTCCTCTTATGCCTGAAATGCTTAAACACCGCACCCGCGATCAGGCCAAGTACCGGCAGGAAGAAGGAAATAAGCGTATACCAGATACTTCCTGTATCGTGTGTCGGGGCCTGAAGGAATTCCTCCAGCTCCTTCGCCATCTTCTTCTCCTGCGCCTCCTCGGCGACCTTGCGGGCCTCCGCGGCCTTCTCCACCTCATCCGGCGACACGATCGTGACGGCCTTCACCGGCTCGCCCTTCTCGCGGAGCGCCTTATACTTCTCGATCTCCGCTTTATTACCGTAGACCCAGTGGTCATGGCCGATGTTTACGAACTCCGGCTTATCCACACTGTAGTCATGGATCGAAGGATCATATACATACTGCACCTTGTTCTTCTCCAGCTGCGGATCCGGGATCGGGATCGCCGAGATCAGCGAGTGGGTGTACGGATGCAGCGGGAAGTCGAACAGCTCCTCCGCTTCCGCCACCTCTACGATGCGGCCCTTGTAGATAACGCCGATCCGGTCGGATATGAACCGGACTACGCTCAGGTCATGGGCGATGAACAGGTAGGTAACGTCCTTCTCCTTCTGGAACTTCTTCATCAGGTTCAGCACCTGCGCGCGGATGGATACATCCAGCGCCGAGATCGGCTCGTCGGCCACTACCAGCTCCGGCTCCATGACCATCGCTCGGGCGATTCCGATACGCTGGCGCTGGCCGCCGGAAAATTCATGCGGGTAGCGGGTCAGGTGCTCCGGCAGAAGACCGACCTCATTGATCATATTCTCCACCTTCTGCACGCGGTCCGCCTCATTCTCAAAGAGGCCGAAGTTGTAAAGTCCCTCGGAAATGATATAATCCACGGTGGCGCGCTCATTCAGTGAGGCCGCCGGGTCCTGGAATACCATCTGTACGTTGCGGATGACCTCCCGGTCCAGCGCGTGGGAGATCTTTCCTGAAATACGGACTCCCTTGTACTGGATCTCGCCGGCTGCCAGCGGGTTCACGCGGATGACCGCGCGGCCGATAGTCGTCTTGCCGGAGCCGGACTCGCCGACCAGGGAGAAGGTCTCTCCCTTGTAGATGTCAAAGGACGCGTCTGTAACAGCCTTTACAGCGCTGTCACCCTTGCCGAAGGTGATATCGATATCCTTAATGGACAGAAGTATCTCTCTGCCATTCTCTGCGATCGGGCCGTGCTCGGGGAAGAGGGAACGGCCTTTTTTCGTTGTTTCAGTATTCGCCATTTTTCCTTCCTCCCTTAGATATTGAATGCTTCCATCAGCTTGCCGTGGATGTCGCGGATGCCTTCCGGTTTCTCAACCTTCGGGGCATGCGGATCCAGAAGCCAGGTCTTCGCGTAGTGTGTGTCCGTCACCTTAAACATCGGCGGCTCCAGAAGCGTATCGATCTTTAAGCAGTACGGATTGCGGGGCGCAAACGCGTCGCCGACGATACTGTTGTACAGGGACGGCGGCGTACCGGTAATGGAATACAGCTGCGTATTCCGCTGGGCCAGCTGCGGCAGGCTGGACAGAAGCGCCCAGGTGTACGGATGGCGCGGGTCATAAAAGACCTCCTCTACCTTACCGACCTCCACAACCTGTCCGGCATAGAGAACGGCCACGCGGTCAGCGATATTGGCGACCACGCCCAGGTCATGCGTAATGAATACGATCGTGAATCCGAACTCCTTCTGCAGATCCTTGATCAGCTGCAGGATCTGGGCCTGGATCGTAACGTCCAGAGCCGTGGTCGGCTCGTCGCAGATCAGGATCTTCGGCTGGCAGGACAGGGCGATCGCGATAACGATACGCTGTCTCATGCCGCCGGAATACTGGAACGGATAATCGTCAAAACGGGCCTCCGCATTGGGGATCCCTACCTTATGCATCAGCTCGATGGCGCGCCTGCGGGCTTCCACCTCCGAGCACTGCTGGTGCTTGATGATAACGGAGGAAATCTGCTTGCCGATGGTAATGATCGGGTTTAAGCTGGTCATCGGATCCTGGAATACCGTAGCGATCCTGCGTCCGCGAATCTGCAGCCAGTCCTTGCTGTACTTGACGCTGGCCAGGTTCAGCACGCAGGTTCCGTGAAGCTGACCCGGCGTCTCATCCAGATACTTTACACGGAACGCCACCGTATCGAAGACGGCGTTGCGCTGCTCCTCATCGTTCAGATCCACGCCGATCTGCATGGCCTGCTTCAGAGCCAGCAGAAGCTTATGGGTCAGCTGGATGCGCTTCACAAGGCTGTAACGGCCTACGGACAGGCGGATCTCCTTGCCCAGGATCTCATTGCGTTTCTTCGTCTCCTCGGAAATCTGCCCTTTGATCTCCTGCTCATACTTCGCCTTCAGCTCTGCCATTTGCTTATTATAATTCTCGATAAAAGCGGTATCCTTCGCAGCCTCCGCTTTGCGGGCCTTCTCTTCTTCCGCCTCTTTGTTCTCCAGAGCCTTGATCTTCTCGTCGTATTCCTTCAGCTTCTGATCGGCGGCCTTAATGCGGTCCTTCTCATGATGCGGATCGTAGGTCTGCTTTTCATTGAAGAGGTTGGTCCGCTTAAACTTCATGTCGCCGATCTCTTTCTCGATCGCGGCCCGCTCTTCATCGCTTATGGATTCACGGCTCTTCTTCTCCGCTTCCAGCTTCTTGATCTTCTTATATGTCTCGGCCCCCAGCTCATACCGGGAAATGTCGTTTAACCTCGACAAGGTTCCCTGCATCAGCTTCCGGGCTCCGGGCGTCAGCTTTACAACCGTATCCGCCAGCTCCGGATCATCGAAGATCAGCTTGCCCTCGTCGATATAACCGTTGGAATCCGTCATTCCCGCAAATGTCTTCGTCAGAACGGATTTGCCGGAACCGGACTCGCCCACGATAGCGATAGACTCATTTTCATAAATATCAAGACTGATTCCACGGATCGCGGTCAGAATACGGCCGCGGACACGGAATTTCACTGTCAGGTTCTGGATCGACAGCAATACCTTCTTCTTCTCTTCCATATCGCTGTCCTCCTTACATATGCGTCCGCGGATCGGACGCATCGCCTAAGTTCTGACCGGCTACATAGAGCACCACCGTGATGATGGATGCGATGGCAACCGGGCTCCAGAATTCGAATTCCCAGCCGGGCGTGACCATCGCGCCCTCCGCCGCATAGATCAGACGTCCCAGGGACATCTCGCTCATGCCCATGCCGATATAGGACAGGAACACTTCGGTGGAGATATAGGACGGGATCTCTGTCGCCAGCAGCGTCACGATCACCGATGTCATGAACGGCAGGATATTCTTCATCGCGATCTTCACCGTGGATGTACCGAGGCATTTGGATGCCAGATTGTACTCTCGGTCACGGATGATGATAACCTGGGTACGTATGAAATACGCGATGCTCAGCCAGCCGATGACCGTCAGCGCGAACACCATGGTCCAGAAGGTCGGTGAAAACAGCATGGCCAGAACCGAGATCAGAAGGATCGAAGGCACATTGCCGACGATATTGTAGATCTCGATCATGAACGCGTCCACCTTCTTGGAGAAGCCCCAGACCGCGCCCACCAGAACGCCGATCGTCATGTTGATGGCGCCGCAGATGAAGGCCAGCGAAATGGAGATACGGGAACCATTCCAGATCGCGTCGAAGGTCGACTCGCCGGATGCGCCTGCGCCCAGGATCCAGTGGATATTATGACCGAAATACTGCAGCGCCGCCATGGGCGACAGATGCTTGGAATTCGGATCCATCAGATTCGCGTAGGGATCGTACTCCGTCAGACTCGGGTAAATATACGCAAACAGGATCATAAACAGCAGCAGAGCCAGAATAACGATATTCAGCTTGTTGCGGAAGAACACGCGGAACACGGATTTCCAGTAAGAATACCGGGGCGCCGTGATCTTCTCGGACTCCAGCTCATTGTGATCCACACGGGTAAAAAGCTCTTCCTCCGTGAAACCCAGCTCTTTATAATTGATCTCCATTCAGCTCACCTCTCTTTCGTCGAGAAGGATATTCTCGGATCGACCACGCTCATCAGGATGTCTCCCAGCAGGAGGGAAACAACGCTTAAAACCGCGTAGAACAATGTCACGCCCACGATTACGCCATTATCATACTTGTTGATCGCGTTGGTCAGCAGGTTGCCGGCGCCGGGAACGCTGTACACACGCTCGGTAATAATGGCGCCGGTCATGGCGAAGATCACACTGCCGGGTACGCCGTGAACGATGGGGATCGCAGCGTTCTTCCAGATATGCTTGGTGAAGATCTCCCTCTCGGACAGACCGCCGGACCGGGCAAATTTCACATAATCGGAATTCATCTGGTCGATCATGTAACGCCGCATCCATCTCATCAGGCTGGCCACGGACGGCAGCGCCAGAGATATGATCGGAAGGACATACATCAGCTTACTCTGGGATTCCATGTTGAACAGCGTCGGGAATCCGAGCTTGCCGCCCACCGCCTTAAACAGGAATATGTAAGCAAGACTGGGCACCGCGATGATGAACATAATGTAGATCGTACCGATCTTGTCGATCAGCCTGTCCTTCTGAAGCGCCATCAGGAGGCCGATCGGCAGGCCCAGGATATAGGCCATGATCGTGGAAATGATTCCGATAACGAAGGAGAAGCCCAGCTTGGAAAAGCCTGCCTTAAATGTATTGATATTGGTGTAGTCGTCGTTAAAGCGGGCGGCGTACACCTGGTTGATCTCCCGGGAACCTTCCGCATAAATCGCAGTATGAAGGTTATCGGCGCTGTCTTCGGTAAGGCCGGTCGGGAAGGTCAGCGAACGAAGCACATAGGAGCCCTGGGATTCGACCATTGTGGTGAACACGTCCACACCCCGGTTAACCGTATAGGACTCGCCCAGGTTCAACGTGGCAAAATTCTGATGAATATAGGGGAACTGGTCATCCAGGTACAGCAGATATTTGTGCTTGGTGCCATTGCCGATGATGGCCGGAGAAAGCTTCTTCTCCGTTCCCGTGGGATTGTAGACCGGGTCATACAGGGTAAAGGTCAGACCCCTTTTCCCGATGTCTGTGGTATCGGGTACAAAATGGATGTTGTCAATGAAAAGCATCCCTGTAAAGTAAGTAATCACACGGCTGATCAAAGGCTTATCGCGGGTAGCGTACAATGCCGCCGCGCCGCCGTCCTTCACCTGTCCGTTGCTTTTGGTATCCGCGTCCAGACGGACTACCTGATAACCCTGAGACTCATAGGTCTCGGTAAACTTCTGAACATACTGGGCCGTGATCTCCGAATCCTTCTCCACAGTGCGGCCAAGTCTGGCGGCGGCGGTCTGCGTGTCCGCGTCGATCTCGCCATTCCGCGCCAGCTCGTTCAGATAATCGGAATACGGTATATAATCCACATAGCCGAACGCCTCATAACGGCTCTGCACATATGTCTCGCGGTTATTGCTGGTCGTATGGCTGTAACCGGAATCGCCCGCGAGGATCAGGGACCGGTCCAGAAGCGAATAGACCAGTACCATAACGATGATCACGACGCAGATCACAGAGAAAGCCCCATGCAGAAGCCGCTTCAATATATATTTACCCATAAACTACGCCTCGCTCTCTCTCTTATGAAATAGTGCAAGGGGGTGGGAACTCCCACTCCCTTGCAGGTAATTACATAGGTTTACGCATCAATCGCTCAGGATCAATATACGCCCAGGTTCTTGGTCATGTAGCCCCACGGCTGGATCGTATCCAGGAAGGTCTGCGGATCGCCGTAGTCCGGGCCCCATCCGGAACCAAGAGAGATATCGAAGTTTGCTTCCTGACCACTGCCAAAGGTATAGTCAGCGGACTGACGGGTCTTGGCATCCTCAGCACCGATGATGTTGACGATGATCTTGCCCTCCGTGGAAGCCTCAACCGACTGCTTCAGGACGTTGGCCATGTTGGTAGCCGACTCACTGTAAGCAGCATACGGATAGTCGATGTAGATCGGCTGATCAGCAGAAACCTCAACGCCGATCTGTGCCAGCTCGTCAACCGCCATCTGCAGCTGCTCGCGGCAGTTGTCTACGCTGTACCAGCCGTCGAATCCATCGCCGGAACCTACGCCGTCATCCAGCGTCGGATCCCAAACCTTGATCGGGAAGCCGTCCGCGTCGATCTGGGCCTGCATCACTTCGCCGTAGTAGGTGCCCGCCGGGAAGCTGGTAGCCGTTCCGTTGATATCGACGCTCACTTCATCCTCGAACTGATAGAAGTTGCCGGTTACAAAGGAGTTCTTCAGCGCAGCGTACTTCAGGTCCTCGCCGACAGATACCGCATTGTAAGCGCCGCGGTCCAGACCGAACGCGATCGCCAGACGGAAGTGCTGGTTGTTCATAGCGCTGCGGGTGCGGGTCTTGTCTTCATCGGTCTGCGGAGAAACGACCTTCGTGCTGTCGTTGTAGTTCGCCCAGATACCGCGGTTCATATTCATCCAGCCGCAGTAAGTAGTAGCGGAGTTGGTGGTGGTGTAATGATACAGATCGAAGTAGGTCTCGGTCTCGCCTTCCGGAACCTCCGTCTTCGCAACTTCCAGAGCGGAAGCGTTGAAGCCGCCGGCAGCGAATTCACCGGACTTGGTGTCGTTGTAGACACGCATCGTATCGGTACCGTCATTGTAGATGTAGTTCATGGTGTGGATGTTCATCTTGTCCGCGTTCCAGTAGGTCGGGTTCGCAACATAGACGGTCCTCACCTGAGAGGTGTAGCTCTGTACCAGGAACGCACCGCAGTAAGCGATGGTGTCGGGGCTGGTGCCGTAGTTGCCGGGGGTGTACTCGTCGCCCTCTGCGCCGAAGGTGCCGCCCTGAGACTTGTAGAAGTCATAATTTAACGGAGCGAAGCAGCCGTATCCCATCATGGACGCGAATGCCGGGAACTTGTTCTCCAGCGTGTACTCCAGCGTGTAGTCGTCGATAGCCTTAACGCCGACTTCCTCGAAGCCAACCTCGCCGGCAATGTACGCGTCATAGTTCTTGATGCCGCAGCCGTCGGTGCTGGTCATCAGGTATCCCAGAGCGTCGTTGTTGTCAGCCAGATGCATCATGGAAGTAACCCAGTCGTTCGCGGTTACGTCCGCGATCTCACGGCCCTGCTGATCCACCCACTTCACGCCCTCACGGATATGGAAGGTGTATACGGTACCGTCGTCGGAGATATCATAGCTGGTAGCCAGCGCAGGCTGCTGCACATTCTTCGCGTCATACTCCAGCAGGCCGGAGTAAGTCGGCGCTACGAACAGAGAATCCTGCGTGTAGGAAGAAGCGATCACGTCCCAGGTAGCGGGATCGTATGTACCCTGGTTAACGTTATAAGTATCGTTCAGGGTGTAGCCGTTCTCTTCCAGAAAAGCCTTCGCCTTGTCGATGTAGTCGTCATGATCCGCTGCCTCGCCCCAGATACCTACCAGAGCGGTACGGTCAGCCGCCTTCATCAGCTCATTGGTCACCAGATAGGTGTAATACTTATACTCGTCAAGACCCCAGGAAGTAGTGGTCCCGGAACGCGGAACCACACGGCCCATCGCGTAGTTGCCGCCGTCGCCGTAGATCGGCACGAACGCGCCGGACTCCATCAGCTTCGCCTCAGCGATCGCCATCAGAGCCATACGCTTCGGAATGTCATCCAGCTCTGCCTTGGCAGTCTGATAATACTCGTTGAACTCGCCCAGGTTCCAGTCATAAACTGCGTCGGACTGCTCGTCGTCGCTCATCGCGTCGATCGCTGCCCAGTCGGGACCTGTGTAGGCGCCTTCTTCAGCCCCCCCAGTGGTCTCTTCCGCCGGGGCCGCCGTGGTCTCCTCTGCTGCCGGAGCCGCTGTAGTCTCTTCCGCTGCCGGAGCCGCAGTCGTGGTCTGAGAACCGCTTCCGCCGCCGCAGGCAGCCAAAGATGCTACCATAGCCGCAGCAAGAAGCATGGCCAGCACTTTGTTTGCTTTTTTCATTGTTGTTTTCTCCTCCTCTTTCTTAATTCTTGATACTGCTTTTGAAGTCTCTGACAGCGGCTGTCTGCCTGTCCGCCCGGGATAAACAAACTTCCGCCGCCAAAAAACTAGAATACATTTTACTGCTTTATTACGCTGATGTCAATCGGAAATCGCAGGATTTTCGCCGTTTTCGTGGTTTTTATTACATACAATGCGTTGTAACAGCCACAACTTTGGTCAATTGATCATACGCTTACGCTTCTCAGCGCACATCCCCCAGGTCGTACCCCTCCAGCCATTTCCGGGCCTCCTCGCATACATCCCGCAGACAGTCCGCCCCGAACGGGCTGGCCAGTCCGGCCTCTGCCAGAAGCTCCGTGAATACCCGGCTGCCGCCCTGCTTCGTATACGCCATATAGCGCTCCCACGCGGCCTTACGGTCCTTCCTGATCAGCGCCCAGAACTGCAGGGACACCGTCTGCGCCAGACAGTAGTCTATATAATAGAAGGGACTTGAATAAATGTGGTGCTGCCGCTGCCACGCCTCTCCGTCGCCGTAGAACGGGATCTGCCCGTCCAGCTTCGCCCACGGCATATAGACGCCCGACAGCTCCTTCCACACCGCATGTCGCTCCGCCGGCGTCATATCCGGTTTCTCATACACCACATGCTGGAAATGATCCACCAGTGTGCCGTAGGGAATAAATGTCAGCGCCCCTGTTAAATGGCTGTAGTAGAACTTACGTGTATCCGGACCGAAGAAACCCTCCGCCCACGGCCAGGACATGAACTCCATCGACATGGAATGAACCTCGCAGGCCTCCATGCTGGGCCAGGCATAGGAAGCCGGCACCCGATCGCGGTTCACATAATACGCGAACGCATGGCCCGCCTCATGGGTGACCACCTCCACATCATGCTGCGTTCCGTTGAAATTCGCGAAAATGAACGGCACGCCGTACTTCTGGATGCTGGTACAGTAACCGCCGCTCTGCTTGCCCTCGGTGCTTAATACATCCAGAAGCTCGCTGTCCACCATCATATGGAAGAACCGTCCGGTCTCCGGCGACAGTTCGTCATAAAATGTAAGGCCCTGGGCCAGGATCTCGTCCGGCGTCCCCTGCGGCCTGGGATTCCCCGACCGGAAATGCAGCGCGTTGTCGGCGTAATCCATGGGATATTCCTTCCCCAGCCGTTTCGCCTGGGCCTCGTAAATGGAAACCGCCACAGGCACCAGATACCGGCGCACCGCCTCGCGGAATTTCTCCACGTCTTCCTTCGTGTAGCACTCGCGGCCCATGCGGTAATAGCCAAGCGTGGTATAGCCCTCATACCCCAGCTTCCTGCCCATGCCGTCCCGCAGATGGACCAGCTGGTCGTAGATATCGTCCATCCGCTCCTGATGCTCTTTATACCACTGCCCTTCCGCCTTCCAGGCCGCCAGACGCACCGTGTCGTCGGGCGACGTCTTAAACGGCGACAGCTGGGACAGGGTGTAGACGCCGCCTTCAAAGGGGATCTGCGCCGACGCCAGAAGCTTTTCATACTCCTGCACCAGTTCATTCTCCCGCTGCAGGTCCGGAATGATCTCCGGCGAGAACGTCTTCAGCGCCATCTCCTCCCGCGTAAACATTAATTTCCCGAACTCTTTCTCAAAATCAGGCCGAAACGGGCTTTCAAGCATTGCCTTTGTCCACTCCTGCATCGAAACCTCCAGCTCCGGCATCGCCGCGTTCCAGAAATGAGCCTCGTCGTCGTAGAACGCATCGCGGGTATCGATGGAATGGCGCACATGGGCCAGCGTCTCCCGGGTAGAAACCTCCGCCTCCAGGTTCTCCTTCTTAAGAAATACCCCGCGGGCCTCGTCGTAGCTTTCCGCCGCCCTGAGCTGGCTGATCAGAGCCTCGTACTCCCTCTTCAGCTCGTCCATGTCGGGACGGGCGTACTGCATTTCCGAAAATTTCATTTTTCTTCACCTCCGATTTCCGAATCGGTTTTCGTACACTTCTATCTTGCGCAGAATACGCAGTTACATGCAGTGTACTACGAAAATTGGAAAAATGCAATCGCGGCACCTAAACATAATTGCAAATATCAGGCAGATGTTCTATAATCAGAATACACGCCGTTTCAGGCCGGCGCAGCCCAGACAGTCCGCCGCTTTTCCGGCGGCTGCCGCCATGGAACCGCGTGCCGCAAAACCGCATCCAAATATAGTTAGGAAAGATAGAGAATGAAAGACCAGACTGTAAAAAAAGACACCCGCCCCGTCCTGCTGGACATCCTGTTTGTCGGCGCAATCCTTCTGTTCATTGCGTTCTCCTTTATCGCGTTCATACGGAGCAACAACCAGCGGATCCTGGAGCAGAACAACAGCTTCATCGAATCGGTGACGGAGCAGACCGGCAACCGCATCAACGACCTGATCAGCATGGCCCAGAGCAGCGTCGAGATCATGGGCAGCCTCTACGGCACGACGATGCCGGAACCGGTGGTAGACTCGGAGATGCTCCAGGATATGATCGACCGGTCGACCTTCGATTACGTGGAATTCATTTCCCGGGACGGAATCGACCTGACGGCGGACGGACGAACCGCGGATCTGTCGGACCGGGAATATTTCCTGGACGGAATGGCCGGCAACAGCGGCAAATGCGTGATCTACAACTCCAGGATCACCAACGAGACGCTGCTGATCTTCTACTCTCCGTTTTATTATGAAAATGAGATCATCGGCGTGCTCAGCGGGATCCTGCGCGGGGATACGGTCTACGATATCCTGACATCCAGCTATTTCGGCGTACAGGCTTCCAGCTATCTGCTGGAGCGCAACGGCAATGTGATCATTTCCGCGGGCGACGATTCGGATCCGGAGAATCTCCTGAAATCACTGACCTCCCGGAACCAGCTGTCGGACGCCGACCAGCACAAGCTGGTATTGGCGCTCGTACAGGGAACCTCGACCAGCTTTAATTACGAAGGTTCCGTGGGCGCGGGCAGCGCGTATATCACGGCGCTGAAAGACGGCGAATGGATGCTGGTCCAGTATTTTCCGTCCTCTCTGACGAAAGACATGTCCCGCCAGGCCAACTCCGCGGGAATCTGGCTGGAGATCCGGCTGATCATCGCGTTTTTGTGCTATGTCCTCTATCTCGTTCTGAAGAACCGGTACCAGAAGAAACAGCTGGTTTCCGAAAATCAGGAGATCTCGCGGATCGTGGACGCGGCGACGCTTCTGTTCACCCGCTTTGCGCTGGTAGATCTGGAGAAGGACACTTACGAATATCTGGAAAGTAAAGGCACCTCCGCGCCGGAAACCGGCAAATACTCCGATCTGATCCGCTATCTGGACGCCCATTATCTGTCGGACGGCCCGGACGGTGAGAAAATGAGCGTGCTGATCTCCGGGGATTATGTGCAGAAACACCTGACCGAGGATGTGCCTTACCTGCAGTGGGAGTATGAGATCGATATGGAAGGTCACCGCTGGGAGAATATTTCCGTACTCTGCCTGAAGCGGAAGAACGGCGTTCCAGTACGGCTTCTGTACGCGATCCAGGATGTGACGGCCCTGAAAGAGCAGGAGCAGCAGATCCGCACGGCCCTCAAGAATGCTTCCGCGGCGGCGGAAGCGGCCAACCAGGCCAAATCCGATTTCCTGGCCCGGATGTCCCACGATATCCGCACGCCGATGAACGCCATCATCGGCATGACGGCCGTGGCGCTGATGCATCTGGATGATAGAGACCGGCTGAACGACTGTCTGGACAAGATCACGATCTCCAGCCGCCACCTGCTGGCGCTGATCAACGATGTGCTGGATATGTCGAAGATCGAGAGCGGCAAGGTGACGCTCTCGGAAGAGCCGTTCGAGATGCAGGAGCTGATCGAGAGCATCCGCACGATCATCCAGTCCCAGACAGACAGCCGGAACCAGACGCTGAATATACAGGTATCCGATATCATCCACAGCCGCCTGTCCGGCGATGCTCTGCGGCTGCGGCAGGTACTGGTAAATATCCTTGGCAACGCGGTCAAATTCACGCCGAAAGGCGGAACGATCACATTCTCCGTGCGGGAATGCGGGATCTGCGCGTCAGGGATGACTTCCTATGAGTTTGTCTGCCAGGATACCGGAATCGGAATGGATGCGGAATTTCTAAAGACTATCTTCGATCCGTTCACGCGGGCCGACAGCTCGGCCAGCCGGGAGGTAGAGGGAACCGGGCTCGGAATGGCGATCACGCGGAATATCGTCCGGATGATGAACGGCGACATTCAGGTAGAAAGCACCGTAGGCGAAGGCTCACGCTTCACGGTAAATGTCCCGCTTCGCATCGCGGAAAACGGGACGGAGTCCGGGGAAAATGTGGCGGCACAGGCTGCCGCGGGGTCAGAAGCGTTTGTCGGCGGGACAGAGACCGGAGCAGTGACCGGCGGCGCGGGCGCGGAGAAATTTGCGGCCGGGACGGGGGCCGGGGAAGAGACCGGCAGTACGGACGCAGAGAAATTTGCGGCCGGGACGGAGACCGGCAGTACGGGCGCGAAGCGCCAGCGGGCGGACATCGCGGCCCTTAAGCAGGCTGATTTCAGCGGAAATCGCGTCCTTCTGGTAGAAGACAACGAGCTGAACCGCGAGATCGCGAATGAGCTTCTTTCTGTGATCGGCGTTGCGGTGGAACAGGCGGAAAACGGCAGAATTGCCGTGGAAATGGTAGAACATAGTCCTCTTAACTATTATGATCTGATCTTCATGGATATTCAGATGCCGGTCATGGACGGTTACGAGGCCGTCCGCGCAATCCGCAGTCTGGACCGCAAGGATGCCGCGGATATTCCCATCGTGGCCATGAGCGCCAACGCCTTCGCGGATGACATCCGCAACGCGCATGAAGCCGGCATGAACGATCATGTGGCGAAACCGGTGGAGATCTCCAAGCTTCTGGAGACACTGGAAAGATGGCTGTGATCGGACCAATTATATCTTACGGATCCGCCTTTTCTTCATCCGGAACATACTCCATGATATCTTCGATCCGGCAGTGGAGAATGGAGCAGAGATTATTCAAAATGATCGTCTTGACTACCATATTCTTGCGTATTCTGTGCAGCTGCGCTTTATCGATGCCGTAGTCCTTGATCAGTCTATACTGGCTTACGCCGTTTCGGCGCATTGTTTCCCATAGCCGATCGTATTTTATCATTTGTGTCACTCCTTCCCCTTGTATTTTACTAGGGGATACCCTATAATGATATGGTGCGTGTGTGCTCCCCATTCGGTCGATATCCTGTACCGGCGGCACTGCGTTTCCCGGAATACACCATAAACCTCCGCATTGGGAAAGGAGCTGAAGCAATATGAATCTGAATTATTTTAAGGATTGTCTGTTTGATCTGGTCAATGAATGGGACAGCCTTGAGATCGCGGACATAGAAGTTCAGGATCAGAATGATACGATAACGATCACCGTCGAGGACGGCAGTATTTTCGAGATCAAGTGCCGGTCGATCTTCGAAACCGATACCCCGTTTCCGAAAGCTGCCAGCTATCTTCACAGCTGACGGCTGTTTTCGTAATTGAAGAATCGCGCGGGCATACGAATAATCAGCTATATCTGAAACGCAACGGCCGCGCGGGATTGCTGTATAAAAAAGAGCTGTCGTAAAGCTTTTGCTCCCTGCTGTTTTCGTTTAATACAGCGGAGAGTTCCGTCTTTACGACAGCCCGTTTCTTACCGTTATTATTCTTCTTTCTTCCGTCCCCAGCCGGTGATGACCGCGGCCAGGAATACGATGAACAGCGCGAAGCCGTAGATCGTTCCGCCTGCCACGACCAGCGGCGACAGGCCGGTCAGCGCCGCGCCGATGAAGACGAAGACGCTCATGAACGGAACGATGGCCGGAAGGCTGTTGGCGGTGCCGTCCAGCAGGTTGGCGCGGCGGTAGGGGTGAATGTTCTTAGCCGAGCCGATCTTATTGAGAATCGGTCCGAAGGTCAGGATGGACGCGCTGGTAACGCCGCCCAGAAGAATCGTGGTCAGGGCGATGCCTGCCATGCAGATCAGTTCCGCGCCGGAATCGGTCTGAGCCATATTGCTCTTCAGGATCTTATCGGCGATCAGGTTCAGCATCCCGGCGTCATTTAACACGCCCATGATGCCGAAGACGGAGATGACCAGTGCGCAGGTGGGCAGGATGCCGTTGACGCCGTCGATCAGAAAGCCGGTGGCCGCGTTGTTGGCCGCGTCATTGGCGAAGACGGCGCTGAACGGGAAAAGCCCTGCTGCCAGACCGACGATCGTGCCGAGCCCTAAGCCCACCAGGATGCCCTCGAAGATGTTGCGGGTCTTCGTGGCTACCGCCAGCATGACCGCCACCGGGATCAGCATGATCAGGGACATGGGATTCGCGATGGCGTCGATGGCGCCGCCCTGATAGGTGCCGCCCATGCCTCCGAAGATGGCGAAGATCACGATGGTCACAAGACCAGCCACTGCAGAATATTTGATGCGGCTGGCTACAACGCCGCCGATGTCCGCCGGGCGTCCGTCCTTAAACTGCTGGGTGGACGAGGAGGCGATGGTGGTGTCGGAGATTGGGGCCAGGTTGTCGCCGAAGATCGCGCCGGACACGATGCTTCCGGCCATGAACATTTCATTGGCGCCCAGAATCAGGCCCGCCGGGTAGAAGATCGGGAACGCGATGAACATGGTGCCGATGGACGAACCGGTGGCCGTCGAGACGACGCAGGTGGCCAGGAACGTGAAGGCCACGAAGATCCCGCCCTTCATGCCGAGGGCGTTGGCCATCCAGACGAAGCCGCCGGACAGACCGCAGGTCTTAATCAGCTGGCTGAACATGCCCACCAGCAGAAGGATGACGACAACGGAGACGGACGTGACCGACGAGATGCCGCCGATGACGCTGTCCCAGAAGTCGGAATAGCTGGTGCAGAACAGGCCGCCCACAAGGAGCGCCAGGAAGCCGCCGACTGCCAGCGCCTCCATGTTAAAAGCTTTGAATCCAATGAAAAGTACCACACAGAAAAATACGTAGATCACCACGGGGACCAGCGAGAACGCGATGCCGCCGCGGAATTGTAATTTGGGGGTCTGCTGTTTCATTTTGAAATTCTCCTTATTCCATTTCGTTTTTATCGCGCATGACTCTATAGCGCTATCAGGCTTTTGGATAGAAGCCCGGCTTATTGTCTGCCCAGTCACTCTATCCATCCGGCCGAAGATTCCGCCTCTGCTCTTTTCACATAGCGCCGTCTGCAGATATGCGAAACTTTGTCGCGTATATCCTCTCCGTTTAACATCATGCTTTATTTAAATTCATCTTCATAATATTACGGTACCGCGATCCGGGCGTCCGCTCCAGCGTGAACGGTTCGCCTTCCGGCGTCGGATACTGGAAAATGAAATCACGGATACTCTGAAGCTCTTCGTCCGTCAGATCAAACTCCGCCAGCCGCGCGTTGTCCTCTACATGCTTGCTGTTGCGGCAGCCTACCATGACCGCGCCGACGCCCGGCTGATCCAGGATATATTTGACCGCCACGTTGGAGATGCTGACCTGGTGCCGGTCGGCGATGTCCTTCAGGAACAGCAGCAGCTTCTGGTAGCCGTCCCAGCCCATGGAGTCCTCGATGATCTGCAGGTATTTCACATGGGAACGGGTCTCCGGCTCGAAATCCTCACGCTTTACGCCGATCCACCGCTCTGCCAGGAAGCCGCCGGACAGGGCGCCATAGCAGAAACAGTAGACGTCATGCTGCCGCGAGTATTCCAGAAGCGCCCGCTCCGGCCGCCGGTCGAAGAGGGAGTACTGGGTCTGGTTGGAGACTACATGGATGCCGGCGTCGATCATCATTTTCAGATGGGGCGTATCGAAATTACACATGGCGATGTTGCGGATCTTGCCCTTCTCCTGAAGCTTCACCAGATCGAAGGCCGTCTCCATCATCCCGGGCACATCGTAATCCCACCAGTGGAACTGCACCAGATCCAGGCAGTCCCGGTGCATGCGCATCAGGCTCCGGTCCACGACCTTCTCCGTGTAGGCGAAATCCACCTGATCCAGAATGTTCAGGTCCGGCACAAACTTAGTGTGGATCTGGATCATGTCGTGGGTGTAATTGCCCGTGGCCCGCAGTTCATTGACGAAGCGTCCCAGAATCTCCTCCACTCCGGTGTAGATGTCCGCGCAGTCGAAGGTCGTCAGACCCCGCTCACTCAGCATGTGAAATGCCTTCACCGCGTCGTCGATGTCCAGCTGCCCCTTCAGGCAATGCTCGGCTGACAGCTGCCAGCCGCCGTTGATCACACGGCTGAAATTGTAGCCGTTGTCAAGCGTGATGCGTGATGATGTGATCTTTCCTATCATCTCGTGTTCTCCTCCTTGTTCTATCTATGCTGCAGCGTACCGCATTGCGGAACGCTTTCGCTCTGTTCTGTGCCTCGGATACCGCTTGTTTCTTTACTATTTTACATCTGCAGAGTTCTCTTCACTCCGCTTCTTCCCTCTGCAGCACTTCCCGCGGTATTTCGGGGCAGCGCCTCTGCTGCCTGGGGTCTGCCATCCGCCAGCCGATCGATCCGCCTGCTGCCTGCCGGGCAATCCCGGCAACAGGTTTTCATCACATAAACCGTCTCTTATATGCGTATTGCTTTAAACAGGAAAATATGGCGAATGGCTTCACCCTTGCTCAGGCGAATCCCCCACTGGCACCACCGTGCACTCCCCGTGGCTCTGTGTCCGCTTTCGGATCCGGGTGATCCGGAATTTTGCGCCGCAGTTGGGATCCGGGCAGGCAATCAGGCTGTCCGACAGCATCCAGTCGTTGTCCTGCAGCGGCCGCTGCTTGGCCGGAAGGAGCGGCAGAAGCGCCGACAGCGAATACATGGAGAAGGATCGGGTCTGCGGAAATACCAGATTCTCTCCTTCCACCAGGAAATAGTCGCCGGGCTTGTGGCCGCAGACCATGGGTCTGTCTGTCGCGACTACCTCTACTTTTAAGTCGTATAGGGTGAAATTGTCGTCCAATGCTGAGTCCTCCTGTAGTGTATTGGCTGCCCGTACGCGCCGCTATGTATATGCGTTCCGTACGCGCCGCCTCGAAAACGCTTTGCGTTTTCTCGGTCGCGGGCATTGTTCCAATGCCCGCTCTGCCGTGAGCAGGTGCCCGCCGGTTTCCGCAAGCGGAACCGTCGGGCCTCTGTTCACGGTGCCGGCGCTGTAACTATTTGCCTTCGCGCAAAATGAAAAGGCCCATCCCTGAATCTCTTCAAGGACAGGCCGTTAACCTGCGGTGCCACCTTTATTGACATACATATATGTACGCCCACTCTCCCGGGATGCCATCACATCCCTCGCCCGTTAACGCTGGCTGTGCGTCTCAACTACTCGGCGCTGCGTCCCGGCCCGCCGCGGCCCCCTGACCGCGCCCGCGCAACCGGTCCTGCCGGCTCCTTTCATCTCGCCCTCCAAGGCCCACTCGCTCTGACTGACATCGCCCGGATCACACCGTCCCGGACTCTCTGAAGACCGTTCTCAAAGCGCAACTTCCTCTTCACTGGTTTAAAGTAATTCTAAACACCTTTCCGTAAAATGTCAACCCGAAATTTTATTCCGTTTCTCGCGGTATTCCCCGGAATTCTCCGCCCCGCCGCTCGCTGTATCTCACTGCCGGCATCATTGCAAATCGCGCTGACCGTCTATACCGCCCTCTGGTTCAGAATATTCGTAATAACCTCCAGAAGCTTCTCCACATCGATGGGCTTGGCGATATGCGCGTTCATGCCGCTGTCCAGCGCCTGCTTCCGGTCCTCGTCGAACGCGTTCGCCGTCATGGCGACGATCGGAATATTGGCCAGAACCGGGCTGTCCAGCGCCCGGATTGCCTTCGTGGCTTCGTAGCCGTTCATCTTCGGCATCTGGATATCCATCAGGATCAGGCCGTAATACCCCGGCTCGGAATTCTTCACCTTCTCCACAGCCACCGTGCCGTCTTCCGCCGTATCCACCACAAAGCCGCTGTCCGTCAGAAGCTCCACGGCGATCTCCCGATTCAGTTCATTGTCCTCCGTCAGCAGCAGGCGCGTACCCTTCAGCTGCTCCGACAGACCCGGGATCAGGCTCTCCTCCTCCTGCTGCATCGAAACCGAACTGCATGTGGCGGAAAGCAGGATTTCCCGCAGTTCCGACAAAAAGATCGGCTTGTTGCAGAACGCGGTCACGCCGGCCGCCCGGGCCTCGTCTTCGATGGCAGTCCAGTCATAGGCCGTGACGATGATGATCGGCGCGCTGTCGCCCACGATGGAACGGATCTGACGCACCACTTCCAGCCCTCCCAGATCCGGAAGGAACCAGTCGATGATATAGGCATGGTACTCGTCTCCCATTTCATAGGCCTGCCTGGCGCGGAGCACCGCCTCCTTGCCGTGCATGGCCCACTCGGAGCGCATACCGATCTGGGTCAGCATCTTCGTCACGCTGTCGCAGGTATCGAAGCTGTCGTCCACAACCAGGGCCCGCATGCCCCTTAGCTCCTCAACAACCTCGATCTTCTGCGGCTCCGTCTGCAGCCGGAAATCAATATTGATAATGAATTCGGTTCCCTTGCCCTGCTCGGACTGCACCTCGATGGTGCCGCCCATGGTGTCCACGATATTCTTCGTGATGGCCATGCCCAGGCCGGTGCCCTGGATACCGCTGACCGTGGAATTGCGCTCCCGCTCAAAGGGCTCAAAGATATGGCGGATAAACTCATCGCTCATGCCGATTCCGGTGTCCTTGACCCGGATCTCGTAGGAGCCGTAGCCTTTCGGCGCGCGTGGCTTCTGCCTGATCGTCAGGGCAATAGTCCCGCCGGCCGGCGTGAACTTGATCGCGTTGGAGAGGAGATTAAGGAGCACCTGATTCACATGCAGCTTGTCGCAGTAGATGTCCTCGTCCACCACATCCACCGTGTCCATGAAGAAATTCAGCTGCTTGGACTGCATCTGCGGTTGGATGATATTGCGCATATCCTTGAAAATGTCGGAGATGCTGCATTCCTTCTCCTCGATGTTCAGTTTCCCGCTCTCGATCCGGCTCATATCCAGGATATCGTTGATCAGGCTCAGAAGATGATTGCTGGAGGAGAGGATCTTCCTCAGGTACTCCTGGGTCCGTTCTTTATTGTCAATATTCGTCTCCGCCAGCGTCGTGAACCCGATGATCGCGTTCATCGGCGTGCGAATGTCATGGGACATATTGGAAAGAAATACGCTCTTGGCCCGGTCGGCGGCTTCCGCCTTCTGCAGCTTCTCCGCCAGAACCGCCTGCTCCACGGCCCGGTTCATAATCTGCATCGCGTTATGCCGGACCCACAGATAATACAGAATGATCGTGAGCGCCATCAAAACGCCCAGGATCAGGCAGACCCGCTGGACCGCGTATACGCTTGCAAACGCTTCCTTCTCCGGCACGGATACGGCGATGGACCACTCGTTGATGCCGGCCGGGGCGTAATACATATATTCCCACCCATCCATCTGGGGCGTCCGAAAGACGACATAGCCGGATTTCAGATTGATCAGATCGTCCGTATATTCATCCCAGGTCGTATCTCCCTTCGTCTCGCGGTCCGACCCGTCGTAGTCGGCGATATTTCCCAACTCATCGTGCCAGGTATCCAGAATAAAATCGCCGGTATGCGTGTCGATGATGTAAACGCTGGCGCTCGCATTGTAAATATTATCAATATTCAGACTATCCTCCAGAGTTGAGAGCTCCGTGACACCGTAAAGCAGCGCCGCGGTCTGCCCGTTCTGGACGATCGGCACATAGTGGCGAAGAACCGGTTTCCCGGTCGTAAGGCTCGTCTGACGGTTCGAGACATGTTCCCCTAAAGGGGCTTCCTCCGCAAAGGATATCCCATTGACGCCGGACGCGTTGACGACCTTTTCGCCCAGCGTCAGGAGCGTGTCGTCCGGCATAAGGACGCGTATCTGCATCGTCTCGAGCAGCGGAGCGAGCGTCATCATGACATCTCTGGTCGCTTCCGGATCAAAATTATCCGCCTGGGAAATGATCTCCGCCGCGGCGTTTAAGATCCGGCTGTCCCGCGCCAGCTTGGAAGTAACTTCCTCGATCACTGTGTCGGCGCCCTCCTCCACACGGCTTAAAGCCCGCTGGCGGAGCACCGCATTAATACTGAGAAACGCGGAAATCAGCAATACAGCGATAACGACGATCACGATTCCCGTGGCCGTCAGGCTCCGATCCTTTTTCGCGTAATTATTCTGTGTCAAATCATTGCCCATGCGATCCGTTCTCCTTCCGATAGTGTTCCCAGTATAGCAGATGTTTTGAGAACTGTCCAGTATTCCCGATCCGTCTTTCAGTTCTTTCCATGACAATCACAGCCTCATTTCCAAACCATCCCTTTATAAAAATACTATACAAATTTTTCGGACACTTGTCAAATATAATCGCCTTTTTCAGGCAGTTTTCCCACACGCAGAAACGTTGCGTTTACCGGCAAAATGATGTATAATAACCCTGTTGCCTGACACAAAGACGCTGCGTCTGCGTGAAAGGTACGGCATAATTCATGAAGCGAAAACAGCAGGGACTCTGACCTGCGGTTTTTCCGTTCATGTTATTCAGATATTTCAGCCGTACCGGTTCGGGTGCGGCTTTTTCAGTTACCCGAAAACGGCAAACGATCACAATCAAGGAGGAACCTGTCATGAAGACACGAGTCGCAGTCATGAGCATTATCGTCAAGAGCGGCGATACAGTGGAAAAGCTGAACCACATCCTGCACGATTACGGCGAGTACATCATCGGCCGTATGGGCATTCCTTACCGGCAGCGGAACATCAACATCATCAGCATTGCCATCGACGCGCCCCAGGACACGATCTCCGCGCTGGCCGGCAAGATCGGCAATCTGGACGGCGTCAGCGTAAAAACCGCATTTTCTGAAATAAAGGACGACGACTGAAGGGGGAATTATCTATGGGACTCAACGAAACCGTATCCGCCGAACGCCTGCACATCGGCTTCTTCGGCGTCCGCAATGCCGGCAAATCCAGCCTGGTCAACGCGGTCACCGGCCAGGATCTGGCCGTCGTTTCCGATATAAAGGGCACTACCACCGATCCGGTGAAGAAAGCCATGGAACTGCTTCCGCTGGGTCCGGTCGTGATCATCGACACGCCCGGTCTGGACGACGAAGGGGAGCTGGGCGCACAGCGGGTTAAGAAAGCCCGGCAGATTCTGGCCCAGACGGACATCGCCGTTCTGGTGATCGATTCCACACGGGGCCGAACGGAAGCAGATGAAGAATTGATCTCGTTATTCGAGGAGAAGAAACTGCCATATCTGATTGCTTACAATAAAGCGGATCTGCTGGAAGACAGAACTGCAGGCAACGTATCATCGACGCCATGTTTGCATGGAACTATGGACAGCGAAGCTCCTGCGCCATGTTCGCACGAAAATACGAACAGCGAAGCTCCTGCGCTATGTTCGCCTGGAAATGCGAACAGCGAAGCTCTGGCACTATACCCGTATAAAAATACAGATACGCATCCGGAGCATAGCCCGGCGCAGCTCAAAGACAACGAACTCTTC
The DNA here is from genome assembly GCA_947589095.1 of uncultured Lachnospiraceae bacterium. Classification (GTDB taxonomy): domain Bacteria; phylum Bacillota; class Clostridia; order Lachnospirales; family Lachnospiraceae; genus UBA3402. The sequence goes on along the minus strand of CANQBX010000036.1, from coordinate 9,644 downwards.
GTCAGCGCCGCCACCCGCGAGGGCATTCATGAGCTGAAAGAGAAGATCGGCGCCTTCGCGCCGGCCGCCGCCAAAGACAAATCGATCCTGGCCGATCTTCTGGACCCCGGCGATATCGTCGTCCTGGTGATTCCGGTAGACGAAGCCGCACCCAAGGGCCGCCTGATCCTGCCCCAGCAGCAGACCATGCGGGAGATCCTGGATATCCACTGCACCTTCATCACCTGTCAGCCGGAAGAACTGAAGCAGACGCTGGCGGATCTTTCCCGGAAGCCGAAGCTGGTCGTCACCGACTCCCAGGCATTCAGGAAAGTGGCCGCGGACACGCCCGACGACGTGCTGCTCACCTCATTTTCCATCCTGTTCGCCCGCTACAAGGGCAGTCTGCCGCGGCTGGTCGAAGGCGCCGCCCAGCTTTCCCGCTTGAAAGACGGCGACAAGGTGCTGATCAGCGAGGGCTGCACCCACCACCGCCAGTGCAGCGACATCGGAACCGTCAAGCTGCCCCACTGGATCGAAGCGTACAGCGGCGCAAAGCCGGTCTATACCTTCACCTCCGGCACTGAGTTTCCGGAGGATCTGTCCGCCTATACGCTGGTGGTCCACTGCGGCGGCTGTATGCTGAACGAGAAGGAAATGAAGCACCGCATCGGCCGCGCCGTCCAGTCCGGCGTGCCCATCGTCAACTACGGCATCGCCATCGCCTGCATGAACGGGATCCTGAAGCGGAGCCTGCAGGCGTTTCCGGATATTCTGGCGGTGCTGGAAAATAAATAATATGCAGTTATTTCTTCCTGCCCCGGCGCACCAGGGCCGCGCCATAGCAGACCGTAAGGATTCCCGCTGCCGCGTAACTGGCCGGCCAGGGCAGGTGAAAACCGATCGCCGCGTTCAGGATAAAGCTTGATATCACGAACATATAAAACATCCCCGGCGCCAGCGACATGATAAACGGCTGTTTGTTCCGCATCATATAAACCGTGATCATCGCGAACGCGAACACCGCGATCGTCTGATTCGCCCACGCGAAATACCGCCAGAGTATATTAAATCCGCCCTCGTTGATCTTCGCAAATACAAGAACCACCGCCACGACCGCGAATATTGCGAGCGAAACTCCGAGCCGGCTCGTCTTTCTGGACTGATCGATCTTCGCCGCATCCGCGATGATAAGCCTAAGCGAACGAAGCGCCGTATCGCCGGAGGTGATCGGAAGAATGATGATCCCTGTTATCGCTATGATTCCGCCCACATTCCCCAGCAGATTCTTAGCGATAATACCGACAACATTCGTGGTACTTGTCTCGGCGGAGGCCAGTCCAAGCTTCATAACTCCCATCGTCGCTGCCGCCCATATCATCGCGATGAATCCCTCGGCAATCATCATATTGTAAAACGTCATGCGGCCTTCCTTCTCGCTCCCCATCGTGCGGGAAATAAGCGTAGCCTGCGTGGAATGAAACCCGGACACGATCCCACAGGCGACCGTCACAAAAAACACCGGAATAAAATGAAGCCCCTGCGGATGAACGCCGGCAACGCCGGTCGTCCATATTTCGTCAAGCGGATAGCCTTTCACCAGGAGACCGACGAACACGCCGACTGCCGACAGAATAAGCAGCATCCCGAAAATCGGATAGATCTTACCGATGATCTTATCGATCGGGAACATCGTCGCGATCACATAATACGCAAAGATCGCGCCGTATACAAGCCACACCACAGGATTCGCGGCGCTGTTATTCGCGCCCAGAATCTGCGTTATGAACAGATCGCCCGGCGTATAGATGAACACTGTACCGAGAAGAAGCAGAAGCAGGCATACAAATACATTGTAAGCCGGATATACATATTTGCCCAGATACTTCCGTATCAGAACCGGCATCTGCGTACCGTCGCTGCGCACAGAGATCATGCCGCACATATAATCGTGAAACGCTCCGCCGAGGACACAGCCGATCGGTATCGTAAGAAACGCAATCGGTCCGAAGAGAATCCCCTGGATCGGTCCGAAGATCGGTCCCGTTCCGGCAATATTCAGAAGCTGGATCAGCGAATTCTTCCATTTCTTCATAGGCACATAATCGACTCCGTCATTTAAACGCACCGCCGGAGTTTCGCGGTCGTCCGGCCCGAAAACCTTCTCGCACACCTTCCCGTACAGCGCGCCTCCGATAATAAGGATTGCCAGTCCGATGCAAAATGTAACCATATATATCGCTCCTTCCCGGTAAACATAAAACTTATTTTTACATTATAGTCTACGGAAGCAGCGATGTAAATATCCTGTTTGCGCGCGGGAGCTTCCTTTTCTGTTTTCTGCTTTTAAGTATTTTCAGCAGGCACTCCTGCGCTGCCTGCATGGCGGCATCTGCCTGCGCGGCGGCGCTTGCTTGTACAGCGGTGTCCGCTCGTACAGCAGCGTCTGCTTGTACGGCGGCATCCGCTTGTATGGCAGCATCCGCTCGTATGGCAGCATCCGCTCGTATGGCAGCATCCACTTGTATGGCGGCATCCGCTTGTACGGCGGCATCCGCTTGTATGCCAGCGCCGCCTGTACTGCGCCGCTAATTCTCCTGTCTTAACTCCCTATACGTCCCCACAATCAGCCAGACAGCAATCACAAATGTCAGCGCGTCAGAAAGCGGCATCGAATACAGAACACCGTCGAGCCCGAAAAAGACCGGCAGCAGGAGCGCGAACCCGACGCCGAAGACGATCTCCCGGATCATCGAGAGCGCCGTGGAGGCCGCCGCCTTGCCCATCGCCTGCAGAAAGATAAAGCAGGCCTTATTGACACAGGCAAAGATCACCATGCACAGATACACGCGGAACGCCCTGACCGCAAAATCCGTATAATAAACGCTTTCGTTCGCCGCGCCGAAGATACGGATCAGCTGCCGCGGGAGCAGCTCCACGATGAGAAGCGCCGCGGCTCCGACCGCCGCCTCCGCCGTCAGCAGCCTGGTAAAAAGCTCCCGGACGCGATCTTTCTTCCCGGCGCCCATATTAAAGCCGACAATAGGAATGCACCCGGCCGCCATGCCGACGACGATGGAGATGACGATCTGGAAGAATTTCATCACAATGCCGACCACCGCCATCGGGATCTGGGCGTACTGCTCCTGCCCGAACACCGGGTCGAGCGCGCCGTATTTCCGGATCATATTGTTGACCGCGGCCATCGAAGCGACCAGGGAAATCTGCGACAGAAAGCTGGTCATGCCAAGCACGAGCGTCTTCCGGCAGACGCCGCCGTCCAGCCGGAAATCCGGCCTTGCGGGCTTCACCAGCTTCATATGCACGATGTACCAGACCGCCAGCGCGGCGGTTACGAGCTGGCCCAGAACGGTCGCCACGGCGGCTCCCATCATCCCCCACCGGAAGATGAAGATGAAGACCGGATCCAGGATGATATTGATCACCGCGCCGGCCAGCGTGGACGCCATCGCGAAGCGGGGGCTCCCGTCGGCCCGGATGATGGGATTCAGCGCCTGGCCGAACATATAGAACGGGATTCCGAGCGTGATGTAAAAGAAATACTCCTTCGAATACCGGAACGTCTCCTCATTGACGGTTCCGCTGAACATGGAAATGATCGGACTGCTGAAAATCAGATATACCGCGCAGAGCGCCAGGCCGCAGACGATCACCATGACGACCGAATTGCCGACGCTCTTTCGGGCGGTCTCCGGTTTCTTCATGCCGAGGCTGAGACTCACGAGCGCGCAGCAGCCGTCCCCGATCATGACCGCGACCGCAAGCGCGATGACTGTCAGCGGGAAAACGACCGTATTGGCCGCGTTTCCGTAGGAACCGAGGTACGAGGCGTTGGCGATAAAGATCTGGTCCACAATATTGTAGAGGGCGCCCACCAGCAGCGAGATGATGCAGGGGATCGCGTATTTCCGCATCAGTCCGCCGATACGCTCCTCCCCGAGAAACTGATTTGTCTGTTCTTCCATGAAAATGACTTCCTTTCCCAAAATAATAAGCGCGCGGTTATCAGCTGGATTTACGCCGACGGCCACGCGCTAATTGTGTTTTGATACATTCTCCGGTCTGCTCCCTCCGGGGGAATGCACAAAAATAAACGTGTAGCCTTCAACCGGATTTACGCAGTTGAAATGCCACACGTTGCTTTATCATTATAGCCGGGATTTTCCTAAAATTCAAGCAGGCAATTTTGAAAAAGTTCTTCCTGTTCCCGTTTAGCCTATTGTACACAATTTCCCTCTGAGAACATAGCCAATCTTCTCATAACAGGCATTCGACGCAGTATATCAATTAATGCGTTTGCCTTTTCTGCCTGGCTGCTCCCAAATCATTCCGACTCTCAAAAAAACTTTCCTGACAGGATAAAATCCATAAGATTTACATGATGAATGCCGTTCCTCCGCTGAAAAATATAATCGGTTGTCAAAACGTATTTCGGGTAATTATCCTTCACCGCTTCAAGCGAGCGATACTCCCGCTCCTCTGTTTCCTTACTGTTGGCGATAGTATACGCGACCTGAACATAAGAATAGTTCAAATCGATATCCCGCAAAATAAAATCGCACTCGAATTTCCCGAACCGTCCGACGCTGACAGAATAATCCAGCGATCTCGCATAGAGAAAAACGATATTTTCAAGCACCGGTCCGTAATTGATCCTATTATCCGTGTTATCAGCGAAATAGAATCCAAGATCGGAAAGATAATACTTTTTCTCACCTGAAAGCGCCTTTTTCGATTTGATATCAAATCTGGGACACTCATAGAGTATCTTCGCATCCAGAAGAGCCTTGATATAGCGTGAAACGGTTGCCTTTGTGATCTTTGTGCCCTGCCTGTGCAACTCCTCGCAGATGTTGTTCAGACTGAAAAGAGCGCCAAAATTCCCTGTAACAAAACGGCGAACCGTTTCAAAGGTTTCCTTGTCCCGAATCTTCACTCTCCGGCGGATATCCTTTTCATATATTTCCTGAACGACCTCCTGCACATAGCGGCGTTTGTCTGCAAGCGTATCAAACAAAACCGTTCTTGGAAAACCGCCCTCCTGAATATAACCCGCCAGCTCGGCGGAAATGTTCGGATCGATCGGTTTATGATAGAAACGCTTCATTTCCTCATATTCGGCAAAAGTGAGCGGGAACATTTCAAACGACAGAAAGCGGCCGGTCAGCTTGGTCGTGATCTCTCCGCTCAAAAGATAGGAGTTGGAGCCAGTAATAAAGATTGACCATCCGCCGTCTGTGCGGAATCCGTTCAAAACCTCCTCAAAACCCTTTACATTCTGTACCTCGTCAATGAAAAGGTATTTAAGTCCTTCCGCGCACCCGTTTTCTTCAATCACACGCTCCAGCGCATCCGGCGTCTTGATTTTCCTGTACTTGCGTGTATCGAGATCAAGGTAGATAATATTTTCCTCAGGGAGTCCCCTTTGGCGTACTTCCTCCGCAATCATCTGCATCAGACTGGATTTCCCGCATCGTCTGACGCCAGTGATCACTTTGATAAGATCGTCGGTATCATAAAATCCACGTATTTTCTTCAGATAGTTTTCCCTGATGAACAAGTCCATAGAACGCCCTCCTTCAAGACTCCGACTTTAGTATAGCACAGCTTCATCAAAAAATGCAAGTTAAGGCGCCCGATTTTTCGATTTTGTAAAAATCAGCATCGTTAAATCTGATGTTTCACCGAATAGACTAATTATCCTATTGTGCACAATTTTCCTCTGAGAACATAGCCGATCTTTTCATAACAGGCATTCGACGCAGCATAATCAGCATCCGTATAAAGCATGGGCATATATCCTGCGTCCTTTGCCATTTTGGATACCTGATAAACAAGATTTTCCGCATAGTGCCTTCGCCGATACTCCTCGCGCGTGTACACTAAACCTACGCTCGCCAGATCGCCCTTTGGCCTGATGCTGCAGACGGCCACGCTTTTGCTCTCTTTATTTCTCCAGATAAAATAGCTGCCGCTTCTTACGGCTTCCTCCGCCTTGCGGCGGTATGCTTCAAGGCTGTCCTGATCTATCCCGGTTTCTTTATGGAAAAAATCAATAAACTCAACCAGTTCATCCATATCCTTCGGCGCACATCTATGTAATTCGCCGTCAGCCCGTATATGCGGTTCCTTTAAATCCGGACAGTCATAGGCAAACATATTGGTCTTAATGAACAGCGCCGCTGCGCTTTCCGATGATCTGCTGATAAAATAATCTGCCAGATCATATTTCATATTGAACGCATGGCTGTTCGTGAGCAACCCATTTTCTCTGACAAGTTCATAAGCTTTTTCCTTTTCTTCTTCCGGCGCTCCATCCGGCGTCCATATCCATACAGGATATGGCTTGCATGAATAACAAATAATCAGTTGTTTCAGTTCTTCCTATTGCTTGTACTATTTTTCCACCCCGGATTCGATGATCTCGACCATCTCCTTGGGTGTTACGATAAAGGGCTCCCGTGGGAAATGCTTCTGGTTTCCCGTCACAAGATATGCGTCCCCTTCCTTCTTCTTTTGCATGACGACCGCATAAAACACCACATCGTCCGGATCCGGCAGGAGAACATCTATCTGCTCCGCTTCTACGCAGATTCCCCGCCTGCAGATCGCGTTGATGACCGCTTGGACCTCGTGTTCCTGAAATGGGAACTTGTCACGGCGGAGTACGTCTTCATATTCCGCCAGTATTTCGTCATCGTACAGCGGCACAATCCTTCCGTCGACAGCTTCGTCCAAAACTTGGGCAGGAACAGATTTCCTCGCAAGGAGAGCGGAAACCAATACGTTCGTATCCAGAACGGCATAATATTTCATATCGCTTACTCCGCACCTCCCTCTTTTCGTGCATGGCGCTCTCTCCTGGATGCAGCGATTTCCGCATTAATCTCGTCAAGGCTCATCTCGGAAAGACCGGCCTTTTCCGCTGACTCCCTCATGCTCTGAATCGCCCGGATCCCCGCGACGGCCGCCGTATCCTGACGTTCTCCAAGTGTCATGCTGAACGGAAGCCCGTTTACCATCACGGACCGTTTCAGAAAAATCCGCACGGCAGTCTGTAGGTCAATCCCAAGATCCGCATAAATCGCTGCGGCCTCCGCACGAAGATTTTCGTCTACCCTTACCTGCAGCACATTGGTTGCCATATTCCTTCACTCCTTTACGACATTCATTTGTATTATTATTGTACGCTATTGTATGCAAAAAGTCAACGATTCTTCAGATGAAGATAAGAGAAACGTTGTATTGCCTGCTGCTTATTCTATGCTTCGAGAATGCAATTCCATTTTCATCATTGTATCATAGCTGGTCTTTCGACAAAAATGTGCAAGCACGCATTTTTGACTAATGTTAATATACGTTTTTTACCGCCGCCCTGCCGATGTTGCCGTCATTTATCAACATATTCTCCAGCTCAAACCAGAACGTGCATCCATTTCGCGTATCGACGCCAAATTTCGCCTTATGGGCCGTCAAAATCTCCTTTGCGATGGTCAGCCCCAGCCCGGACACGGCCGCTTTGTTCTTTCTGTTCCGGGCAGTGTAATAGCGGTCCCATATATAGGGGATCTCTTCATTGGTGATCCCTTTCCCGAAGTCCGTCACCGCAAACCGCGCAGAGCCGTCCTTCTGGCTCAGCGACACCTTGATCTTTTTGCTTTCATCCGTGTGATTGACGGCGTTGTCGATGAAATTATAAATGACCCGACGGATCTGCGCCTCGTCGGCGGACACAGCGACCCCGTCCGCGATCTCCGCCTCGATCACGAAACCGTTCTGTTCGCAGAAGGGCGCAAACTGTCCGGTCACCTCGCGGACCGCGCGGCTCAAGTCGATAACGCCGAACTCCTGCGGCGTGCTTCCCGACTGCATGGCGGAAAACTCCAATATCTCATTTACGAGCGCCGTCAGCCGGTCGGCCTCGCGCGTGATGATGTCAAGATCCTGTTCCCGCTTTTTTGCATCGCTCCACGAGATTTCTCTGACCATCTCCGCGTAGCCCCTGATCATGGTGAGAGGCGTCCGTAAGTCGTGGGAGACGTTCGCGAGGAATTCCCGCTGGGCGTTTTTCGCTTTTTCCAGGCTCAGCGCCATTTCGCCCAGCGTATCGGACAGTTCATCCAGCTCCGTGCAAAAGCCTTTCGGAAGCTCCGGATGATAATTGCCCGCGGCGATCTCCCTGGCGGAACCGGCTATTTTCTCTATCGGTTTCCCGAACCTTCCGGAAATGACCCAGGCAAACGCAAAGCCCAGGATCAGGGACAAAACGGAGACCCACACAAGCTGAAGCCGCAGTATCCTGACGGTCCCGCCGACTGTGCCGAGCGGCATACTGACATAAAGAATCGTCCCATCGTCCAGAATACTCCCCGTCACATAGGCCGCATTGTCCTCTGTGACGAATCCCGCGCTGTCCGCGCCGGATTCTCTGAGTCTCGCAATGAATGATTCGTAGCTGTACGGCAGATTCCGCAGAGCGCCTTTTTCCCAGTTCATGATCTCATCGGAGGAAAAATAGGGATTTCCGTTCCTGCGTTCCTCCTGTTCGTGTTCGGTTTCCCCATAAAGCCGCTTGTATTCGTCGGCGCTGTACAGAACGTTTCCCTGCCCGTCCGTGACGAACACCAGCAGGGAGTTTTCCGCGGCCGTCTCATCGATCACATCGTAAAAATCCGCGTCATCGGAATGTTCCGCGATTTCCCCGGCCGCTTTTTCCGCGCCGCGGATCGCCATGTCGTTATAAAAGCTCTGCAAAAAAACCGTCTGCAAAAGCCACAGCGCAATGAATATCACGCCGGAAAAAACCACAAACCACAGCCACAGCCTTACGCCGAAGGATCTACGCTTTCTCATCGAACCGATACCCCGTTCCCCGCAAAGTCACGATACATTTCCGATAGGGTCCCAGCTTGCCGCGCAGCAGCTTGATCTGCCAGTCCACGGTGCGGTCGTCCCCGAAATAATCATAGCCCCATACGGAATTCAAAATATTTTCCCGCGTCAGCGCGATCCCTTTGTTCCGAACAAGGAAGACCAGCAGCTCATATTCTTTTGCGGTCAGTTCCGTCTTCACCCCGTCCACAAAGGCCTCGCGGGCCAGCGTATCGATCCGAAGGCCCTGTATCAGAATTTCATCCTTCGGCCTGCCCGCCGTATTTCTCGCGAGGACAGCCTTTACCCGCGCCATCAGCTCACGGGGAGAAAATGGCTTTACCACATAGTCGTCGATGCCCAGTTCGAATCCCATCAGCTTGTCGTACTCCGAGCCCAACGCGGACAGCATGATGATGGGTGTCTGCTTCTGACTGCGGATTTCCTTGCAGGCGGTGAACCCGTCCATCTCCGGCATCATGATGTCGAGAATGATCAGGTCGTATTCGTTCTTTTGACACAGACGGACCGCTTCCGCGCCGGAGCCCGCCGTATCAACGGTATGCCCCTCGTGCTCCGCGAAACGGGAAATGAGCTCTACAATGTCCTTTTCGTCATCGACCGCCAGAAGGTAAGCCATGATTTTCCTCCTCTTACAATACAGATAAGGCGTCACTGGCGCCCTGCTTGCCAAAGTTATACCGAATTCGGTATAACTTTGGTTATACCGAAAATCAGATTATACCGAATCTTGCAGGAAGTCCGGATTTTAT
>CANQBX010000035.1 GCA_947589095.1 uncultured Lachnospiraceae bacterium | reverse complement strand
GCAAGTATGTGTTCTTGACTGCATTGATGAATCCTCCCGACGCGGCGTCCTTCTGAGGAACCGCTCACTGTAATAAATCTCTTCTACTATTTTTTCTATGAAGCCCTGCTGCGAGTCTCTTTCGCGGCCTGCGGCCCCTGCCCGCCGGCTGGAACCGCAAACTATATAAAATATAGCATAAGTGCCGCCGCCTGACAAGACAGGGATTGTCTGATATTTTATAAAAAAGCATGGAAAGTCTTTCAACTGACCATGCCTGATTTTATATTCCGTAGATTCTTAAATTCTCCGGAAAAACTGTTATTTCTCCTCACTATGCATTCTCTCTGCGTTTTTTGAACTCTCCGCAGGTACAGATTCCGTCATTCCTGACTTGTCCCGTCACCGTGCATTTTCTGTTCTGCCAGTAAACACAATTGCTGCACCGCTCGTCAGCGCTCATTTTGACGCCTCCCGTAAAAGATGGAAATTTTCTCAGTATAACCGATGTAGTTTTGTCCGACAGATTCCTCCAAATTCGTCACAACTCAATTCCGGATTGCTGGAAATGATTCCCTGAGTAATCTCCCGCAAAAGGGTTTCAGACCAGCGCGGCGGCAGTTCTGCCGGTAATTCCAAGCCCATTTCGCTATAATATATCTTTTCAGCAATTCGCCCTGTTGCCCACTGAATAACGTCTCTCGTATGTATCGGTTCATATTCTACAGAAATACAATCATCATGTACGACTATGTATATATTGTGATGACTATTGTTTTCAAGCTGTATCCGATCCATGATTCCCTGTCCGTTAAATACCTTTATCATGAACTTTACCAAAGACTCTCTAAAGGCGATAAAATCTGCATATTGATCCATCACCGATTCTGTGTTTTCAGAGAGTTCTTCCGCCGGAAGCACTTCTGTTAACGTCAGACAGGGACCACCCACCGTAACAGATGTAGTCAACCCCCACGACCGCAATCTGCTGAAATCAGTAACGAAAGAAATAGAAAAAGCATAGCCTTCTCGACCTTCCGGAATTTGGATTCCCGGTGAAGACCAGTCTGGAACGACCAGTCCGATGACATGTGGTGATGAATCAATCGTGAGACTTATTGTGGAATCATTCTCTATCTGAGCCATTATTATATTATCAATCGTTATTTGATACGTAACAAATCTCCCCGCCATCTTTTTCGGGCGCGTTATTCTTATTGTTCGTCCCATGATTCGCCCCTCTTTTATCTGCAGACTACTGTAAAACGAGCTATCTGATCATAGACATAAGCTGACAAGGAGTTTCCTTTCTCCCAGAGCGTATAAAATACGTTGTCAGATTCAAGTCCCGTGAAGGCATGGTCAGCATCACTATCATAGACAGTATACTTCCAAAGGTCTCGGCAAGCCGTCTGTTTGACTGCCTGTCCAGTTCCGAAAAAGTATCGACATCACAAATATGGCTGTGCCAAATCCCCAATATAGATGGCTTACACCGAAACTCCTGCATATACTCTTTCACGCGAGCTGTATGCCATTTGCCATCCAGAACAAATGACACCTTCGATCTCTCTGCCGGTTCTGTTGAAACAGTCACTGCAGCAATAAAATATCGATTTAAGAATTTATATCCCAAAAGAATACCGCCAATTTCAAATTCATTATTTACAGCGAGTACCCCGCTTCTGATCTGACAGTATGCCTTTGGCAACAGCAGAACTTTTACAGCAGAACTGCACCGCATATTATTTCACACGAACCAGATAAGAATTGCCGCAGTTTTGGCACGGAGTCGACGGCGCGATATCTCCTTTAATAAGCAGAGGACCGGGATAACGCCATCCGCATTTCGGACACTCAAAATAATCGCTGTTAAATTTGAGCGTTGGGATCTCCAGTTTCTGAATCTTTCTTTTCATAATCGTCCTCCTTTTCATTTGTTTTATAAGAATCCTCGACCTTGTTCCTTCCGGAATATATCAAACGGAATATTTAAAATATTTTAACAGCTGCCTTACATCCTCATCATCCAATCCGTATTTCGCAATAAGCTGCTTCTGAATCTGTCTCAAGGCTTCCCTGTCCCCGGTATCATTGGCCGCCTGGATCGCGGACCTGTATCGGTAGTAATCGCTTGTCGTCATTTTACACATGCAACCACCTCCGCCTGTTTTATAAGCAGCGCTCAGGGCAAAATCCCATCACCCTGATTTTCTTTTTGCCATTACATAATATTATAACGAATTCTTTGCAAAAGTCAACTATATCAATACATAATCAACCAATTAAAGTCCATAGATATAGTAAACTGTAGATGGAGGTATTGACATGATATACTTTGGCAACACACTCAAAACCCTGAGGATTAAGCATAATTTAACGCAAAAACAGCTTGCAGATAAATTGGGATTGACGAAGTCAGTAATCAGCGCATACGAAACCGGTCTTCGTATGCCATCCTACGATGTATTGATTTCTCTGGCCAGAATATTCAAAACCTCTACGGACTATCTTCTGGGGGTTAATTATCATCAGGACGCAGATTTATCCGGATTATCAGAAGACGAAATTGCGATTATAACTGATCTGATCAAAATTCTGAAAAATAAATAACCAATTTTGCATAATGTGTCTGCTGTCTGTTTTTCTTTGCTTCGGATATCGCCATTTTCATTTTCTTAACAAAAGAATCTAATATTTTTCCAGAAATTCCGCAATGGTAACTATATCCGGTATCTCTATATCCAGTACTAAAAAGTCTTTGTCTCCCGTTACAAAGACATCCACATCTTCCAAAATAGCAGTTGCCAGTATTGGCGAATCCTTCGCATCTCTTACACTCGGAAACCCAGACAGATCGAGCGCTTGTGGCGTATATACCAATTCAAACGGAAGTTCCCTGAAAAACTGATCCAGAACTGCTCTTTTCATGGGAAATTTGCGTTCTGTCACCAGGCGGAGTTCCTCAGTTACATAATCGCAGACAACAATACGATGCCTCCCGGCCAGCCGTCTTACCAACTCCCTCGTTTGGTCAGATGGAAAGAAAATCATAGAGACAAATACATTGGTATCAAGCATTACACGCAACCTAATACCCCCTTACTTCTTTCCGAATCTCCAACATATAATCCTGCATATCTGCCTCCGTTTCAAATCCGGCTTTGACGGCCTCCCCGGCAAACGCATCCTCCACCCTTCTGAATGCCAGCAAAGCTGCATTGTCAATATAATACCTGCCATTTTCTTCCAGGATTACCAGTTTGTCGCCTGCCTTCAATTTCAAGCGATTCCTCACCGATACCGGTATCGTAATCTGTCCTTTTGATGAAACCTTCGCTACTTCCATAATTATCGTCCTTTCCAAACCCATTCCCTACATTCTTTACTTTCTTTCCTTCATATTATACGCCAGGCCAGAATAAATATCAATGGATTTTCTGTAATACGTCTGCTGTAGGATTGTGCCTAAATTCTATGAATAAATAACCCGCTGCGCAGCTTCGGCTCAAACCAGGTGGACTTCGGCGGCATCAAAAGCCCCGCGTCCGCCACGGCGAACAGCTCCCCGATCGACGTGGGATACATGGAAAATGCCACTGTCATATCTTCGGAAACTCTCCGCTCCAGCTCGCCCAGGCCGCGGATCCCTCCGATGAAATCGATCCGCTTATCCAGCCGCGGATCTCCGATGCCGAGCACCGGCCCCAGCAGATAATCCTGCAGCACCGATACATCCAAACTCTTCACCGGGTCGCCGTTTACCGCCGCGGTGACCTCCGGCTTCGCCGCCAGCTTGTACCACTTACCGCCAAGATACATACCAAACGTACCCTTCGCCGTCGGGGCGTAAGCAGCCTTTCCAACCGGTTCCACTCCGAACTTCTCCGAGACCGCCGCCAGGAATTCCTCCTCCGTCATGCCGTTCAGATCCTTCACCACCCGGTTATAGGGCATGATCATCAGCTGATCCTCCGGAAACAGTACCGCCAGGAAGTAATTAAACGCCTCCTGCCCCGTGTATCCCGGATTCTCCGCCCGCCGCTTCAGCCCTACCTTCACCGCCGAAGCCGCCCGGTGATGCCCGTCCGCGATATAGGTGTTCGGAATTTTCCCGAAAGCCTCCCGGATCTCCCCGACCATTTCCCGGCCGCCGATCTTCCAGACCGTATGCCCGATCCCGTCCTCCGAAACGAAATCATAAAGCGGCGCTTCCGTCATCACGTCCGCCATGATCTGCGCAAGCGTTTCATTTCTCCGGTACGCCAGAAAGATCGGTCCCGTATGCGCCCCCGTGATATCCACGTGCCGGATCCGGTCCAGTTCCTTCTCCTCCCGCGTATTCTCATGCTTCTTGATCACGCCGTTTACATAATCATCGATCGAACAGCAGGCCACGATCCCCGTCTGGCTCCGCCCGTCCATCGTCAGCCGGTACAGATAATAATTCTCCCCCTCGTCCGTCACAAACGTCCCGTCCGCGATCTCCGCTTCCAGCATCTCCTTCGCCTTCGCGTACACCCGCGGGTCGTAAGTGTCCACATCGTCCGCGAACTGAGTCTCCGCCCGGTCGATATTCAGAAAAGAAAGCGGGTGTCCTTTCACCGCCTCGCAGGCTTCCTTCCTGCTGTACACATCGTACGGAAGCGCCGCCACCTGACTCGCCGCATCCGCAGCCGGCCTCACGCACACAAACGGTCTTACGTCTGCCATCTGTCTTACCTCTTTTCTATCCTGCTATATTATGCTCCAATGCCTCAGCTAATGACCTCAAATACCAGATCAATATTCCAACATAAGGTGTTTTAGGATCAATCTCATTCATAAATGCTTCCAACATAACCGAACAATAGCTATGTAGATGATCTATTTCAATTTTTCCGATATTGTCAATCAGTTCATCCAAAGCCGCCTTTCGCTCTGCCACGATTGGTGATGAAATACAATTTAAATTCAAGGTATTAACCAGATCAAACTGAACATCCGGATCAGAAGCATCTATTCTTCCGTCTAAAGTATAGTAAATTGTCTGCAACGTTTCCTCGCGGCACGGATCAATTTTTTTAAATTCCGTATTTCCTCGATGCTTATCGCAAGTCAAACTGTCCTTTGAGTTTATTCTTCGGGCGCCACGTTCATGTCTTTTCACATTGCCATGACATACTGCAAACATGTTCTGATAATCAAGGCCCTGTCCAACATCACGTCCATCCGTTGGTTCGAGCGGTATAAGATGCTCAATTGTCTGCCCCGGAATTCCCCTTTCCTTATCATCTCTCGGAATCCTGCTCATACAATAAACACATAATTGACCCTGATCTCGTTTCAAGCATCCTATCACCTGTTCTTTCAGCGGATTACGCAACATTTCAAAAGACACTTTCGGTGAAAATCCGGCAGCCAGACATTCTGCCTGTAATTTCTTTAGCGCATCCGGTTCGGAGCCTTTTTCCACTTTAATCATTTTTTCTTCCCCGAATCCTCTCTAATCTCAATTTCACTCTGTCAGCCGTTGCTTCTTTATCATGGAAATCCCTCTGCTCATCGATTTCATCCAACACCTTCTCCGCATCATCATACCGACCAGCATTCAAGGCTGAATCGAACTGTTCAAAAAGCCTTGCAACTGCGGGATTACGATCCGATACACCCATAATATTTTTCAGAATAGAATTAACATCGTTTCCATATATCTCGGCAAAGGCATCCATCGCCTCATAGTTTTTTAAAATCACAAGATTCTCACTTTTTACACTGCTAATGACAGCAGGCGCATGTGTCGTAACAATGAATTGAACCTTGGGAAAAATTTCCATCAAGTCAGAAAGAATCCGATGCTGCCACGCCGGATGAAGATGAAGGTCAATCTCATCAACCAGTACAATGCCATCTGTATTTTTCAGCACATTTTCACCCAACTGCGGATTGAGAACCGCCATACGATAAGCAATATCCGCAACCAGACTAATAGTCCCTTTATAACCATCACTCATCTGCGAAAGCGGCACCCGCGCAGAAACGCCATCATCTCCCACATAGCAGCAATCAATCTCATTCGTATCAAAATTGTAAACAAGTCTGATATTTTTATATCCTGTGCTGCGTTCAAAACAGCTCTCCATTGCCTGATATACCGCAGATAATTCAAGCATCGGATCGACACCGGCTACACTTTGCTGAAACATCTGTATGCTCTTCTTACGAAACCAGTTCATCATCAGCTTGATATTCGCCGTACCATCCAGACTGTCAATATATCCGTTCGTTTTTGTATTTTCTTTAAACGTATCTGTTTTTTTCTCCCTATGATAATCCCATAACCGGCCAGTACCATAATAAGCAATTATGGGAAGAATGAGCTTCTGATCTCCAGTCCGCAATCTCTCCTGATACTCCCTTACAATATCAAGTATCTGTTTCGCATCCCTGATTGTTGTATTCCCATCACTCCCATTCAGGCACCGTTTCCATATAACCTCTTTTTGGTCTAAGACTCCTTCTGCCTCAATCTCTACCGGATACTGAGCCTGAACGTCATCCGTTCTTCCCATCTGATATGCCTTCAAATGAGCGTCTCTTTTGCTGATACTCATCCCATTTAAGCCATCTAAAGCCGTAAATACTGTCCCTAAGGCAATCGCCGTTCCTTCCAAAACAGAAGTTTTGCCAGCGCCATTATTACCTACAATCACCGTCAGCCTGTCATGAAAATCCATTTCAATCTGTTCAAAACATCTGTAATTCTTTAACGATATTTTCCTGATTTTCATTAATGATTACCCCACAGCATTTCTCAAAGATTAAATTTTTATATTCTACCATACAGAAAAGGGTCAGGCTCTGCAGCCCAACCCTCTGTTTTCCTTCCCCCACTTATTGGTAGGGTACACCGCTTTCGAGTATATCTGCACTATTTTATTATATGTTCCGTGCAAAAACATGTCAAGGTATTTCCGGCCATCAAACCGGCCTCCAGTCACGTTTCATTTCACCACGCGCACCCGCAGCACGCCCTTGATCGCCCTCATCTTCTCCACGGTCTCCGCGTCGATGGGACTGGACAGATCCAGAAGCGTATACGCGTATTTATCCCGGCTCTTGTTGGTCATATCCGAGATGTTCACGCCGCTGGCCGCCACCAGGCCAGTGAACTGGCCGATCATATTCGGGATATTCAGGTGGTGCACCGCCAGACGGCCCGCCTCCTTGCAGACGCCCATATCGCAGCTGGGGTAGTTGACGGAATTCCTGATATTGCCGTTCTCCAGATAATCCATCAGCTCCTTCACCGCCATCACCGCGCAGTTATCCTCCGACTCCTCGGTGGAAGCGCCCAGATGGGGGATCGCGATCACATTTTTCATATGAACGGACTTGGGATTCGGGAAATCGGTCACATACCGGTGTACCTTGCCGCTCTCAAGCGCCGCCGCCATGGCCTCGTCGTCCACCAGCAGATCCCTGGCGAAATTCAGCACCACGACGCCGTCCTTCATCTTATTGATAGCATCCGCATTGATCATCTTCTTCGTGTCGTCCATCAGCGGCACATGCACGGTAATGTAATCGCACTCCGCGTAGATCGTGTCCATGGAAGTGATGTGCTTTACCGCCCGGGACAGACCCCAGGCCGCGTTGACGGAGATAAACGGATCGTAGCCGTAGACGTCCATCCCCAGGGCGACCGCCGAATTGGCCACCTGCGCGCCGATGGCTCCCAGGCCGATGACGCCCAGCTTCTTGCCCATAATCTCGGTGCCGGCAAACGCCTTCTTGCTCTTCTCCACCGACTTGGCGATGTTCTCGTCCTCGGTGTTGGCCTTGCACCACTCGATGCCGCCCACCACGTCGCGGGCCGCCAGAAGAAGGCCGGCGATCACCAGCTCCTTCACGCCGTTAGCGTTGGCGCCGGGGGTATTGAACACCACGATGCCGTTCTCCGCGCAGCGGTCCAACGGGATGTTGTTGACGCCGGCGCCGGCGCGGGCGATAGCCAGCAGGTCATTTCCGAATTCCATATCGTGCATGGCGGCGCTGCGGACCAGAACGCCCTCGGCCTCCGCCATATTGTCAGTCAGCTCATAGTCCGCCGTCAGCAGACCGGTGCCGTATTTTGAAATCGCGTTTAAGCAATGGATCTTTCTCATGCCAGATGCGCCTCCTCAAACTTCTTCATGAATTCCACCAGCTTCTCCACGCCTTCGATGGGCATCGCATTGTAAATGCTGGCGCGCATGCCGCCCACGGTGCGGTGGCCCTTCAGATTCACGAAGCCGGCCGCCGTCGCTTCCTTCACGAACAACGCGTCCAGATCCGCGTCGCCGGTGACGAAGGGCACGTTCATCAGGGACCGGTCTTCCTTCACGACGGTTCCCTTAAATAATTTGCTCTGATCCAGATAGTCATAAAGGATCTTCGCCTTCTTCTCGTTGATCTCCTTCATGGCCGCCAGACCGCCCTTGGCCTTCAGCCACTTGAACACCTTGCCGCAGATATAGATGCCGTAGCAGGGCGGCGTATTGTAAAGGGACTTGGCGTCCGCGTGGGTCTTATACTGGCACATGGTGGGAGTGCCCGGAAGCACATCCTCTGTGATCAGGTCCTCACGGATGATCACAATGACCACGCCGGCCGGGCCGATATTCTTCTGGACGCCGCCGTAGATGACGCCGTATTTGGTCACATCCACCGGCTCGGACAGAAAGCAGGAGGACACATCCGCCACCAGGGTCTTGCCCTTGGTGTTGGGAAGGGTCTTAAATTTGGTTCCGTAGATCGTGTTGTTCTCACAGATATAGACATAGTCCGCGTCGTCGTCGATGGGCAGGTCGGAGCAGTCCGGAATGTAGCTGAAGGTCTTGTCTTCGCTGGACGCGATCACGTTGGCCTTGCCGTATTTCTGGGCTTCCTTCCACGCCTTCTTGGCCCACTGGCCGGTGATGATGTAGTCGGCTACGCCGTTCTTCATCAGGTTCATCGGCACCATCGAAAACTGCAGATGGGCGCCGCCCTGCAGGAACAGGACCTTATAGTTATCGGGGATGTTCATCAGTTCCCGAAGGTCCGCCTCCGCCTCGTTGATAATGGTCTCGAATGCCTTGGACCGGTGGGACATCTCCATCACGGACATGCCTGTGCCCTTGTAGTCCAGCATTTCCTCTGCTGCTTCTTTCAATACTTCTTCCGGCAGAACCGCCGGACCTGCTGAGAAATTGTAAACTCTGCTCATAGTCTTTTCCCCGCTCTCCTCTGATTTTGCGCTACCGTTTTGCCGTGCAGAATATTCTGGCGGAATCGTGCGTGGGAGCTTGCTCACTAAGCGCGATTCAGACGGAATATTTTATAGGGCGGAACGCCCGACATGAGTAATTTGGCGAAGCCAAATTACGAATGCCGCGGCAAAACAATAACAAATTTATAGTTTTAAATCACTATCATCAAATGCGTCGGAAATCGGCGCACCTGGCGATACCATAGGAAATACCTTGTCGTCGCAGTGGATCTGGCAGTCGATAAGGACCGGAATATTTAAGGCGATGGCTTCCTTCAGCACGTCCTTAAACTCCTCCTTCTTCGTGACCCGGTAGCCCTTCGCTCCCATGGCCTCCGCCACCTTCACAAAATCCACCTGGTCATTTAACACTGTATGCGAATAGCGCTTGCCGTAGTACAGCGTCTGCCACTGGCGGACCATGCCCAGCACATGGTTGTTGACGACAACTTCGATAACCGGAATATTATAGCGTGTGGCCGTGGCGATCTCGTTCATGTTCATGCGGAAACAGCCGTCGCCGGCCACGTTGATGACGATCTTGTCCTTCCGCCCCATCTTGGCGCCGATGGCCGCGCCCAGGCCGTAGCCCATGGTGCCAAGGCCGCCGGAGGTCAGAAGCGTGTGGGGGTTCTTGTATTTGTAATACTGAGCCGCCCACATCTGATGCTGGCCCACTTCGGTGACGATGATGGCGTCGCCGTTCGTCACGTCGTAAATGTCTTCAATGACGCCGGGGCCGGTCAGAAGGTCTTTATTATACCGCAGCGGATACATATATTTCAGGCGGTCGATGTGGGCCAGCCACTCGTCGTGGTTCTGGGGATCCAGACGCGCGTTGAGCCTGCGCAGGATGATCTTCACATCGCCGATGATGCTGGCGTCCACGCGGATGTTCTTATTGATCTCCGCCGGGTCGATATCCAGCTGGAGGATCTTCGCGTTCTGGGCGAACTTGGAGGCGTTGCCGATGACGCGGTCGCTGAAACGAGCGCCCACGACGATCAGCAGATCGCACTCGGTGATGCCGAAATTGGACGTCTTGGTGCCGTGCATGCCGGCCATTCCGGTGTACAGCTCGTCGGTGCCGTCAAACGCGCCCTTGCCCATCAGGCTGTCCGCCACCGGAGCCTGGATCTTGTGGGCAAACGCCCGCACTTCCTCGGCAGCGTCGGACAGATTGGCTCCGCCGCCCACGAAGATAAACGGCTTCTGAGAATCCTTGATCATCAGGATAGCCCGCTCCATGTCTTCCTCGGTAATCGTGTCCGTCTGGCGCTTGACTTCCTCAGGAGCCTGATATTCATAATCACACATGGCGGCGGTCACGTCCTTGGTGATATCCACCAGCACCGGACCGGGACGGCCGGACCGGGCGATCTTGAAAGCGCGCCGCATGACGGAAGCCAGCTTCGTCACGTCCTTAACGATGAAATTGTATTTGGTAATGGGCATGGTCACGCCGGCGATGTCGATCTCCTGGAAGCTGTCCTTGCCGAGAAGGCTGACGCCCACGTTGCAGGTGATGGCGACTACCGGAATGGAATCCATGTACGCCGTGGCGATACCGGTGACCAGGTTGGTCGCCCCGGGGCCGGACGTAGCCAGGCAGACGCCTACCTTTCCGGTCGCCCTGGCGTAGCCGTCGGCCGCGTGGGCCGCGCCCTGCTCGTGGGAGGTCAGGATGTGGGTGATCTCATCCTGATGCTTATAGAGGGCGTCGTAAATATTTAAGATCGCCCCGCCGGGATAACCGAAGACGGTATCCACGCCCTGTTCCTTCAAACATTCGATTACGATTTCTGATCCGTTTAATTTCTGCATAAAAACTCTATTCTCCTTGCTGTATCAGATGCCGCGGAAACCTGCGGCAAACACTGCACTCCAAAACGTCCGTTCAGTCCGCCAGCACCGCGCCCTTGTCTGCGGACGTCACCAGATTGCGGTATCTCCTGAGATACCCGTCCACTTCCTTCGTCTTCGGCGTCCAGTTCGCACGGCGCCTCGCCAGCTCCTCGTCGCTGACCAGCACATTGATCGTATTGGCGTCGATATCGATGGAAATGATGTCGCCTTCCTCCACAAGTCCGATGGGGCCGCCTGCAGCCGCCTCCGGGCACACATGGCCGATGGAAGCGCCGCGGGACGCGCCGGAGAACCGTCCGTCGGTGATCAGGGCCACGGATGATCCGAGACCCATGCCCGCGATGGCGGAGGTGGGATTCAGCATCTCGCGCATGCCCGGGCCGCCCTTCGGGCCCTCGTAGCGGATGACCACCACGTCGCCGGCCACGATCCTGCCGCCCTTGATGGCCGCGATCGCGTCCTCCTCGCAGTCGAAGACTCTGGCCGGTCCCTCATGCTTCAGCATCTCGGGAACCACGGCGGAGCGCTTCACTACGCAGGAATCGGGAGCCAGGTTGCCCCGCAGCACGGCGATGCCGCCGGTCTTCGAGTAGGGATTCTCCACGGTGCGGATGACATTGGTGTCTTTATTGACAGCGTCGGCGATATTCTCACCTACAGTCTTACCGGTAACGGTCATGCAGTTCAGATCCAGAAGACCCAGCTTGCTGATCTCCTTCATGACGGCGTAAATGCCGCCGGCCTCGTTCAGATCCTCCATATAGGTGGGGCCTGCCGGCGCCAGGTGACACAGGTTCGGCGTCTTCGCGCTGATCTCATTGGCAATATCCACGTTCAGCTCCACGCCGGCCTCATGGGCGATGGCGGGCAGGTGCAGCATGCTGTTGGTGCTGCAGCCCAGAGCCATATCCATGGTCAGGGCGTTGCGGAACGCGGCCTCGGTCATGATGTCGCGGGGGCAGATATTTTTCTTGAGCATCTCCATGACAGCCATGCCGGCGTGCTTCGCCAGACGGATGCGCTCGGAGTAGACGGCCGGGATCGTACCATTGCCGCGAAGGCCCATGCCCAGGACCTCGGTCAGGCAGTTCATGCTGTTGGCGGTGTACATGCCGGAGCAGGAGCCGCAGGTGGGGCAGACATGATTGGCGAAATCTTCCACATCCTCCT
Source organism: uncultured Lachnospiraceae bacterium (assembly GCA_947589095.1). GTDB lineage: Bacteria > Bacillota > Clostridia > Lachnospirales > Lachnospiraceae > UBA3402. The sequence goes on along the minus strand of CANQBX010000035.1, from coordinate 25,761 downwards.
CGGTCATGGTTCCGGCGGCGCAGGCGCCTACGGCCTCGAACATGCTGGAAAGGCTGCGCTTCTGGCCCTTCACATGGCCGGCCAGCATGGGACCGCCGCTGACGAATACCGTCGGGATATTGAGGCGCGCCGCGGCCATTAAGAGGCCGGGTACGTTCTTGTCGCAGTTGGGGATCATGACCAGGGCGTCAAACTGATGGGCCAGGGCCATGCATTCGGTGGAGTCGGCGATCAGGTCGCGGGTGACCAGGGAATATTTCATGCCTACGTGGCCCATGGCGATGCCGTCGCAGACGGCGATGGCCGGGAACACGATGGGGGTGCCGCCCGCCATGGCGACGCCCTGCTTGACGGCCTCGACCAGCTTGTCGAGGTGCATGTGGCCGGGAACGATCTCATTGTAGGAGCTGACGACGCCGACTAAGGGGCGGGAGAGCTCTTCTTCGGTGAGGCCTAACGCCCGGTAAAGGGAGCGGGCGGGGGCCTGCTGGAGACCGGATTTTGCGTTGTCGCTTCTCATTTTTTACTCCTCCTTGTTTCTTCGTTATGTTAGGTGAAATAATTTCGCGGTAGATGTACAGGGCGCTGCGAGCATTGGCAGGGTCGCAGCGGGTCCGCGGCAGCCCCATCGTCCGCCTGGGTTTCCGGTTTCGGATGGAAGTATTTCTAAGTTCACAGCAATTTGCTAAGAACGTAAGAAAAATGGGTCCCGCGGGTTGGTTCATCCGATCGCTTAGTGTCCTGGCTCCCCCATTTTTCTTACAACGCAAATCACTGTTCACTAAGAAATACTAACCATCCTGCAAAGTCAACCCAGGCGGACGATGGGGCTGCCGCTGCGTTGTTGGCGGGTCTGCAAAATGCAGGGGATCGGGTATTTCCGAAAGATATGCGATTTGCGTTTTTCGACGTATAAATGGTCGAAAGTCTATGCGGTAATACGCTCGGCGATCAGGTCGCCCATCTGGGTGGTTCCGACCTTTGTACAGCCGTCGGAGTAAATGTCTCCGGTGCGGTAGCCTTCGGTGAGAACCTGCTGGACAGCGGCCTCGATGGCGGCGGCCTCCTTGTCAAGATCGAAGGAATAGCGCAGCATCATCGCGGCGGACAGGATCGTGGCGATCGGGTTGGCGATATCTTTGCCGGCGATGTCGGGCGCGGAGCCGTGGCTGGGCTCGTACATGCCGAATTTGGTCTCGTTTAGGCTGGCGGAGGACAGCATGCCGATGGAACCGGTGATCATGCTGGCTTCGTCGGAGAGAATGTCGCCGAACATGTTCTCGGTCAGGATCACGTCGAACTGGCCGGGATTCATGACGAGCTGCATGGCGCAGTTATCGACCAGCATATGGGTCAGCTTGACCTCGGGATAATCTTTTGCCACCTCTTCGACCACTTTGCGCCAGAGTCTGGAGGAATCCAGAACATTGGCCTTATCCACGCTGATCACGCTCTTGCGGCGCTTCATCGCGATGTCGAAAGCCTTGACGGCGATACGGCGGATCTCATTTTCATTGTAAGTCAGTGTATCCACGGCGGTCATGACGCCGCCCACTTCCTTCGTGTACCGGTCGCCGAAATAGAGGCCGCCGGTGAGTTCTCGCATGATGACCATATCGAAGCCGTCTCCGATGATCTCCTTCTTTAACGGGCAGGCGTCGGAAAGTTCCTTATATAAATACGCCGGGCGGATATTGGCGAACAAGTTCAGGCCCTTGCGGATCGCCAGAAGGCCGGCCTCGGGCCGCAGATTCGGGGCCACGTCGTACCAGCGGGAATTGCCTACATTGCCGCCGACGGCGCCCAGAAGCACCGCGTCAGCCGCCTTGGCGGTGGCCAGGGCCTCGTCGGTCAGGGGCACTCCGTATTTGTCGATGGAACAGCCGCCCATCAGGATCTCTGTATAGTTCATGGTGTGGCCGTAGACCTGGCCCACCCGGTCAAGTACCTTGCACGCCTCGCGGACGATCTCCGGGCCAATCCCGTCGCCGGGGATCGTGACGATATTCAGATTCATGTCGTTGTCCTCTCTGCTTTTCAGGCGGAAAATGCCGCCTCTCCGCCGTTTCCTACCATAATATCTTATTTGTCCGCAGATTTCAATATCCGCATGTTAAAAATTCTAAACATATTTGGAATTCATTTCATAACTATGAGTTATGTTAAAATGCCATCATGGATAGACTTCATCTTCTTCAAAATGAACCTTGACATTCCTGCCATCATATGATACGATAATGGCACCAACAGTAAGTCTTGCGTAAGCGCCATTGTCCAGGTAAGAGTCATGTGTTGGCTTCGCCCGCAAGCAATTGGTATTACCAGATAGGATTGGGGATAGCGAAGTCTATCCCCTTTTCTTTGTTAACAGGGGGGATTATCCAATATAATGCAATACCTATACATAGATGAATCCGGGTCTATGACAACTCAGCATTCTCAGCACTGGCCTTATTTCGTTATTTCTATCGTCCGAACAGATACTCCCGATAAATTACGCAAATTATATAAGCGCTTTGTCACCAAATACAGTGATGAATTACAAAAAGCCGATCTGGAACACAAAATGTTCCGAGGCACTGACTTCAAAGAACTCAAGGGAGCTATGTTTTCTCCTCCGCTAAAAAGAGCTTTTACAGAAACATTTTGTGATGACTCTCTTTTAGAACTTTACTATATTATGCTTGACAATAAAAGAATATCAGAAAAACTATACGAAAATACCGCACGGGCTTTCAATTACACATTAAAGCTGGCCTTTGAGTATTTTCTTAAGAACGGCTATCTCCCTGACGATGAGTATTCACTACAATTGGATGAACGCAACGAGCGAACCGATACAAAACATTTTTTGCAGAATTATCTGAATACAGAACTCAGAATGAAAAATGTACTGTCCAAAGACATAACCGTGCAATATTTCGATTCATCTTCGAATCGTCTTATTCAAATAGCAGACGTGTTCGCCAACTTATATTATTCTCAACTGCGGACAAATAATTATGAACAGCAATTCAAGCTGCTCAAGGAAACGGGTTGTTTGAAAATGGTTTTTCGTTTCCCATTGTAAAATGACTTTTTGCAGTGCAGCGAGTCCTTTCCCGCACACTGTTATAACAACAAACCGGGAAATCCCCAAAGAGGACTCCCCGGTGTTCTTTCCAAACTCTTCCCGATTTACGCTTACTCCGGCTTCTCCACCTGCACGATCGCGCTCTTCTGCATCGGAATACGGCAGTTCTTGTTGCTGCCGAACTCCACGATCACGGTATCGTCGGTCATATCGATGACCACGCCGTAGAACCCGCTGCTGGTGAGAATGTTGTCACCCACGGCGACGCTGGCCAGAAGCTCGGCCATCCTCTTCTTCTCCTTCTGCTGCGGGCGGATGGCGATGAAATACATCATACCGATCAAAAACGCCGCGTAAATCAGCCAGAATCCCAATCCGCCGGCTCCGCCGGACGCTGTCGCTGTCAACATATCAATTTCCTCCTTCATCTCCTGCCCCGCCTGGCGGCATCCGCCCCGCAAGTGCAGCTTCTGTTATCGTCCTCCCTGCCAGGAGGAGTTTTGCCGGGCCTCACGGGCGGCTCATGCTTCCTGCTGCGCCATCCCCGCCAGCTTGGCCGCTTTGTACTCGCTGTAGCGGTGGGCCTCGATGGCGTCCCGAATCTCTTCCATCATTGTATTATAAAAATACAAATTATGCAACACACATAAACGCATTCCCAGCATTTCTTTCGCCTTGAACAGATGCCGGATGTAGGCCCGGCTGTAGGAACGGCAGGCTGGGCAGCCGCAGCCCTCCTCGATGGGGCGGTCGTCCAGCTCGTACTGCTGGTTGTGCATATTCAGTTTCCCATGGTTCGTGTAGACGTGGCCGTGGCGTCCGTTGCGGGTCGGATAGACGCAGTCGAAGAAATCGACTCCTCTCTCCACCGCCTCCAGGATATTGGCCGGCGTTCCCACGCCCATCAGGTAGGTAGGTTTCTCCAGAGGCAGATACGGCACCGTCTCATCCAGGATCCGATACATCTCCTCGTGGCTCTCGCCTACCGCCAGGCCGCCGATGGCGTAGCCGTCCAGATCCAGCTCGGAAATGGCCTGCGCATGGGCGATGCGGATGTCCGCGAAGGTTCCGCCCTGGTTGATGCCGAACAGAAGCTGCTCCCGATTCAGGGTATCCGGCAGGCTGTTAAGCCTTGCCATCTCGTCCTTACAGCGCCTGAGCCACCGGGTCGTGCGGTCCACCGAATCCTGCATATACTGCCTCGTTGCCGGATGGGGCGGACATTCGTCCAGCGCCATCGCGATGGTCGATCCCAGATTCGACTGGATCTGCATGCTCTCCTCCGGCCCCATGAAGATCTTGCGCCCGTCGATGTGGGAGTTGAAATACACTCCCTCTTCCTTGATCCTGCGCATTCCCGCCAGGGAGAACACCTGAAATCCGCCGGAATCCGTCAGGATCGGCCGATCCCAGTTCATGAACTTATGCAGGCCGCCGAACTGCCGGATCAGCCTGTCGCCGGTCCGCACATGAAGATGGTAGGTATTGGACAGCTCCACCTGGGTGCCCAGCTGCCGCAGATCGTCGGTAGACACGGCGCCCTTGATGGCTCCTACGGTTCCCACATTCATGAACACCGGAGTCTGGATCGTGCCGTGGACAGTGGTTACCTCCGCCCGCTTGGCACGTCCGTCCTTCGTTATCAACTGATATCTCATAGATTGTCTGCTTTCTGAATTCCGCTGCCTGCTGTTCTGCCAAAAACTCTTTCCTCATCCGGGTTCCGCATACCAACCGGCATTCTTTGCTTCCTGCGGAACTTCTGCCGGACTTGCGCCAGGCTTCTTACTTCGCAGCCGAAGTCCCTCTCGCTGCGCTCACGGCAAAACCCAAAGCTTCTTACTTCGCCGCTTTCTTCTCCGCCTTCTCCTTCGCGGCCTTCTCTGCCTTCATCGCCTTCGTCTTATGGGTCAGCACCAGCCACAGCGCGCCGGTGACGCACACGGACGAATACGTACCGCAGACGATACCCGCCATCAGCGGAAGCGCGAACTCACGGATGGAGCTGACGCCCAGGATGAACAGCACGAACACCATGATGAACGTAGTCAGCGAGGTGTAGATGCTTCTGGTAAATGTCTGCGTGATACTGATATTCACCAGTTCCTCCAGGCTCTGCTTCGCCGTCTTCGTCTGCAGATGCTCGCGGATCCGGTCGAAGATAACGATCGTGGCGTTGATGGAGTAACCGACGATGGTCAGCATACAGGCGATAAATGTGGAGCCTACGGACCACCGTGCCACCGCGTAGAAGGTCAGCACCACAAGCACATCGTGCACCAGAGCCGCCACCGCGCTGGTCGCAAAATTGATATCCTTGAACCGGAACCAGATGTAAAGAAGCATCAGGATCGTCGCAACGATCACGGCCACGATGGCGTCCTGCTTCATCTCATCGCTGATAGCGCCGGAAATATTCTCCGTGGTAATGGTCTCATTGTCCACGCCGAACTGCTCCACCAGAGCGTCGGCCATCGCCTGCCTCTGCTCCACGGTCAGGGTCTGGGTCCGGAAGATCACCTCCGTCGTACCGGCCACCTTCTGCTGCTGCACGTCGGTCACACCGGTCGCCTCGCGGATCACCGGGATCACCTGGCTGTCGATCTCCTCAAGACTCATATCTGTCGTAAACGGCACATTCGTCGAAGTACCGCCCTTGAAATCCATGCCCCAGTTGAGGGCGCCGCGTCCGGTCACCGCTCCGCCGGCCATAACGACCCAGCCCAGCAGGATCGCCGCGATGGAGATCGTGAAGAATACTTTCTTCCTGCCGACAAAGTTGGTCGGCGCCTTGTCCTTCTTCACGCCGTACAGCTTCACGTTCTGTAGGCCCAGGTCATACAGGGCGTACAGCGCCGTCCTGGTCACGAACAGAGCCGTGAACATGGACAAAATGATACCGATAGCCAGCGTCGTCGCGAATCCCTTGACCGTACCGGAACCGCGCAGGAACAGCACCGCCGCCGCGATCAGCGTCGTCACGTTGCCGTCCACGATCGCCGACAACGCCTTGCTGAAACCGGTCTTGATCGCGGAACGCACTGTCTTGCCCACGCCGATCTCTTCCATGATACGCGTGAAAATGATGACGTTGGCGTCCACAGCCATACCGATGGAAAGGATGATACCGGCAATGCCGGGCAGCGTCAGCGTCACTTCAAACGCGGACAGCAGGATCATCTCCAGACCGGCGTACAGAGCCAGGGCGATAACAGAAGCCACGCCGGGCACCCGGTAAACCACGATCATGAAGACCGCGATGATGATAAAGCCGATCAGCGCCGCCATAAGGCTCGTGCGGATCGCGTCCTGCCCCAGTCTCGCGCCGACTACCTGGGACCGCAGCTCTTCCAGCTCCAGAGACAGGGAACCGATGCGAATCGTGGAAGCCAGATTCTGCGCCGCCTCATAATTCTCCATGCCCTCAATATAGCACTCGCCGCCGGTAATCGCCGTCTGTACGGTAGGCGCGGAAACGATCTGGTTATCATAAATAATATAGATGGGCTCGCCGATATGCGCGGAAGTCGCGTCCGCGAACGCCTGCGTTCCTTCCTCATTGAATCCCAGGCTGACGATATAATTGTCAAGCCCTGTGGTCTGATCCTTCATGATACCGGCCTCAGCGCGTACCACCTGGTCGCCGGTCAGGATCACATTGCCATCCGGATCTATAAAGCTTAAGGAACCGGGTTTGCCCAGCTCTTCCAGGATCGTATTGGCATCCGATACCCCGGGGATGTCGATGTTGATCCGGTTGCTGCCTTCCTGATACACCTCAGCCTCGGTGCTGTAGTTCTGCACCCTCTGCTGCAGCTTGTAAATGGTGTCGGACATATCCGTGTCGGACGGATTGTCGATGACGGTCCGGTAGGTGATGCTCACGCCGCCGGCCAGATCCAGGCCCAGCTTGATGTCGTCCGCCGTGTCATAGCCGAACCAGCCGAATACGGCCACGCAGGCCAGCACGACGATCAGGCACAACAGGCCTTTTACTTTTCCATTCTTCATTGCTTTTATCTCCTTTGCTACTATAATGCACTCATTCTGTACCGGCTCCCGCCGGTTCCCGGGCCGGCCGCTTCCCACTGCCGCGCCCCGACTCCGCGGTCTCTCTCCGGCGCGCTTCCCGCTGCCGCGCCCCGGCTCCGCGGTCTCTCTCCGGCGCGCTTCCCGCTGTCACACCCCGGCTCCGCAGTCTCTCCCCGGCGCGCTTCCCGCGCCGCCGGCAGCCGTGTTACTCCTCGTCCTCCGCCAGCGCCGCCTTGATCATGATCGCGCATTCGATCCGCTTCTTCTGCATCTCGCAGCCGATCTCGTACGCGCCCGTAATCGAACCGTCGTAATTCCAGGCATTGGCCGCGCAGCCGCCGCTGCAGTAGAACCGGGCGAAGCAGTCCCGGCACTTGTCCTTGGCGTAGACGTTCACCAGCTTGAACTCGTCCCGAAGCTCCGTGTTCGTGATGCCCTCGTCCACATTTCCCAGAAGGAACTGCTCCTGGCCTACGAACTGATGACAGGGATACAGATCCCCCCACGGCGTCACCGCCAGATACTCCGTCCCCGAACCGCACCCCGAAAGCCGCTTAGCCACGCAGGGCCCCTGGTTCAGATCGATCATAAAATGGAAGAAATTAAACCCGCGGCCCTCCTTCTTCCTCTTAATATACTCAACCGCCAGCCGGTCATACTCGGCCAGTATCTGCGGAAGGTCTTCCCGGCGGATCGCATAGGGCTCGTCCGGCGAAGCCACCACCGGTTCCACCGACATCTGCTTAAAGCCCAGATCCGCGAAATGCAGCACATCGCTGGCAAAATCCAGATTATACCTGGTAAACGTCCCTCTCACATAATAATTCATCTGCCCGCGGCTCTCCGCGAACTTCTGAAACTTCGGGACAATGATATCGTAGCTGCCCGCGCCCTTCCGAAACGGCCGCATCCGGTCGTTGACTTCCTTCCTTCCGTCCAGACTCAGGACCACATTGGACATCTCCCGGTTGCAGAACTCCATGATCTCGTCATTCAGGAGCACGCCGTTGGTGGTCAGCGTGAAGCGGAACTGCTTGTTATACTCCGCTTCCTGGGACCGGCCGTACTCCACCAGCCGTTTCACCACGTCCCAGTTCATCAGCGGCTCGCCGCCGAAGAAATCCACCTCCAGGTGCTTCCGGTTCCCTGAATTCGCGATCAGGAAATCCAGCGCCTTCTTCCCCACCTCAAAGCTCATCAGCGCCCGCCGGCCATGGTACTCGCCTTCCTCGGCGAAGCAGTACCTGCAGGCCAGATTGCAGTCATGTGCGATATGCAGGCACAGCGCCTTCACGACTGTCTTGCGCTTCTTAAAATCGATCACATAGTCATGGTAAATGTCCTTCGTAAAAAGCTGCTCCGCGCCGACCAGCTCCCGGATATCGTCCATAGCGTCCGCGATATCCTGCGCGCTGTAGCCATACTCTTCCGCCAGCCGCTTTTCGGTACGCCCGCAAAGTTCCGCAGGGATCCCGGCTCCGTCCATATCTATCTCCGGCATCTCCGCCGCCAGCAGCGCCACCGCGTCATAGACCACATCGTCTACCGCATGAACCGCGCCGCTGTTGACATCCATGACAATGTTATATCCGTTATTCCTGTACTGATGAATCACTCGAAATCTCCTCACACAACGGCTTCCGCCGTCTGCCGCTCCGCGAAGATCCATCCGCCGCAAAAGCCATCCCCCGGCGTGACCGTCTCCCCGCATACTGACATGATAACAAACGAAACGCCCCTACAATCAAAAGGACCGTAGGGGTTCCTCGCTTACTGCTTATTCATCTGATAAAATGCCGCCGCATGCGCGCGTCGCTTGGAGTCAGCCATTATTTCCGCGCATCGGCGCACATACGGCCGATAGTAATTACCTGTTCGCGTTCTCGCAGCTCTGGTTGCCTACCGTACAGGAAGTCTTGCAAGCGGACTGGCAGGATGTCTGGCACTCGCCGCAGCCACCCTTCTTCATAGTCTCTTTCAGCGTATTGCCGCTCAGCGTTTTAACTTTCTTCATGTCATATCCTCCTTCAAAGCACCGGATGCCTGCCCTGCAGCCGCCGTCCGGCTCCCCGCCTCCGGCTCTCTGACAGACATACTGTATCCAAGAATCTTTTAAGTCAAGCATTGCTAGTATATCATAAGAATTCCATTGTTGCAAGGTCTTCTTGTACTATTTTCTTGCATCCGGTAATATACTGAACCAACAAACAATCAAGGAGACATCCATGGACATCTCTGTTCCTAAAGTATTTCTCCGCTCCCTGCTCTTCTCCTACCTGCTGTCCGCCATCCTGCTGATCGCCATCTCCTTCGGTCTCTATAAGCTGCGCCTGCAGGAAAGCCAGGTGCGTCTGGCCGTCAACGCCGTCTACATACTCTCCTGCGCCCTGGCCGGATTCCTGGCCGGCAAAGGCATGCGCCGGGGCCGTTTCTTCTGCGGCGTTATCGCGGGTCTCCTCTATTTCGCCATCCTTCTGGCCGTGTCCGTCCTGTTAAATAAAGGACTGACTGCCACCCCGCAGGAGCTGGCCACAGCCGCCGGCTTCTGCGCCGGAAGCGGAATCATCGGAGGCGTGCTCAGCTGACGCCTATTTCGACTTACCGACTTTTATAGGCAAAAGATAATAAATCGCCCCATCGGACATGTTTTATAAGATACACTAGGAGAAAAGAAAGGAAGGGGCATATGAAGATACAGGAAGCTACCACGTTAAGGATCCAACAACTGCGCAAAGAGAAAAGATTATCCGTGTATGCCTTGATCTATCAGAGCGGCATGCCGCCCTCTACAGTAAAAAGCATTCTGCACGGCAAGAGCCAGAATCCCGGCATCGTGAACATTAAGCGCCTTGCCGAAGGACTCGGCGTGACGATCCGTGAATTCTACGATTCCGAGATCTTCGACGACCTGGAACCGGAAGACTAAAGCCAATCTGGCATCTGAAGCGACCGATAAGTACGAGCAGGCGCCTCCGCGGACCGGCTCGCATGGAAAACAAAAACCCAAGCCCCCGCCGCAGGCAACACGCTCGGAGGGGCTTGGGTTTTATGCTGTCAGGCAGAATATCCCCGCGCCGGTACGGCCACGATACGGCCGCACAGGGACAGGCCGCCCTGTCCCTGCTGTACGCTATTTAAAAAAAATATATTCCCGTGAAAATACCGGCCGGAGGCGCGCAGCGCCCGGCCTGAAGCCCGCCATCTAAGCAGGCGTTGATTCGTTCAGATTATTTTCGACTGTAACTGACTGAATTACTCTTCCTGTCAAATAGAACCTTCCCGCCGCACGGCTACGCCCGCGTATCCCCGGCGTCCGCGTCCTGCAGACGGTACTTTATAAGCATTTCCTCAAGAAACGCCGGATCCTCGCTCAGACGCGGGATCTTCTCCGCTTCACCGGCCGCGGCCATCGCCGCGGTCAGCGCCAGGATACGCGCCTCACCCGCCTGAATGCCTTCCGCAAGGCCCTGTTCACGGCCTTCTGCGAGGCCTTCCGCATGGCCTTCTTTCTCCCGATCCCGCAGCAGCTCCTCAAACAGCATATACCTCGCCTCCCAGCTTCTGCTCTGCTTCAGCTTTCTGACCCGCTCATGCAGCTTACTCACCTTCAGATCCGCCACCTTGCTCACATACGCGTCCGTCGAATTCTCCACATAATGCAGCAGGTTCACCAGCTCCTTCGGCACTTCGGACTCGTTCGTTCCCTTCGTGCTTAAGAATACTCTGGTCGCTCCGTCGCCAAGCGGGAAAAAGTCCTTCTCCTCGCATCGGTTTGTGAACGTGTAACGATAAAGCCCCCCCAAATGGATCGAACGTGCAGATGAACACCACATACACCGGTTTCAGCTCCGAGAAGTCCTCACCAGGCTTTAATGCGATAACGTCCATCTCCGCCTGGTGGTAACGGCTCCTCTGCGGCAGAAACGTCCGCTCGCCGTTCTCCATCTCCATGTTATAATGGACTTCCACCGTGTCGCTGACATACACGTCCAGGCGCACACTCCGGAAATCACTGCTGTACAGGAGCGAATGCTCGACGCTCACCTTCACGCCGCTGACATTGATGCCCAACAGCGTCTCCAGAAGCAGCTGGCTCGTCTCCTCGTCCTCCGCCGCGGCGGCGAACAGGAAATAGTTTGACAGGTTCAGATCCTGAAATCTTTTGCTTGTTGTACCCATGTTTATCCCCCTCCTTTTGATGGCGGGGGATATCCTGCCAAGATTATTTTAACACAGGGCGAGGGAAATGGGAAGAGTAAATACGGTTTTGGCATTTGGCATTCAAATACAAATTCAATATATTTCCCCGTATGACCTCTCATACCTCGGCAGGCACCATTCTGCCAGCTTCTTCGACTGCTTGAAGAAGAACAGCATCCAGTCCCGGCTGCTCTCACCGATGCTCTCCTTATACAGCGCCCATCCCACATAGTACCAGTTATGGATCGCCGAATACGCCATCCAGTGCAGGTGTTCCTTCTCCGTCGCAGGACGCCCGAAATACGCTTCCAGGATCTCCTGGATCTTCGGCTCGTCCGCCTCATATTCCAGCCCCGCGATCACACGACCGAAGTCATAGCCCGGGTCGTTATAACCTGCGAACTCCCAGTCTATGATATCCAGCGTCGTGTCCGTCAGGAGCATGTTGTCAATGTTGATGTCGTTATGGCACATGGTATGCCTGATGCCGTCTGTTTAAAGCACTCATAACATATACCGCCGATTCCGCAGATGGATTCTTCAAAATTACCATACGGTTGGAACAGGACGTCTTCCACCTTAAAATAATCCCGGAGTGTCCCGACATCCGTAAACTCAGACAGCAGCTCCCGTTCCGGCCGGACATATGCCCCGCACCGATTATAACAGGGCGGAGTCGGCAGGAAAATATAGATTTTTTTAACGTTGCATGCCTTACACATGTCACATACAACTTTCAGTGTCGTCCCTGTGAAAATGGCCTCATCGACCAGAGCGATACTTTTCCCTTCCAGCAGGCTCCTGATCGGAAGGATCTTTGACCGGATCATCTGTGCCCTGGCCCGGTTGCTGGCTATCTGGAAGCTCCGCGCTGTCGTATCCGGTTTATATAAGGCCTGCAGATACGGCACCTGCGTCACATCCGCCACTCCCATCGCGTAATATAACCCGCTGGATGGAACCGGAACGATATAGTCCAGCTTACGGACAATTTCGCGGGGGAGCGATCTCCCAAGCTTCTGTCCAAGTTTATACCGGAATTCACCTACATTGATCCCATAAATGGAGTCCCCCGGGTGGGTTGAATAAATCAGCTTAAAAGCACAGTGCATCTGTTCCTTCATGATTTCCGTGCCGCGGACGATATCGCTGGCCCGGTATTTTTCATCGCTTAGTTTCAGTTTCACATGGGGCGGGCGGTTCAGCAGGCAGCTTTCCCTGTCCTCCCGGACAAGGGCTTCATCAAAGCCGAAAACACGGGCGATCACCCGGGCCCAGGTATACTTGGTTACAGGAACCGCACTGCTGATATGGAGGATCCCTGACCGGGAAAGGGAATCCCCGATCATCATGGCAACCTCATCGATCAGCACGGGATACCGGACCTGTTTATTGTCCATGTATACAGTTTTTCCCTTTTTCAGGTTTCCAAGAACCTTCAAAGGAAATGTTTCTTTGTCAGACGCATCATTGTATCCATAGATAATCGGGATCCGGACCACCAGGCTGTTCTTATATCCCATGACGATATTTTCAGCTTCAACCTTCGTATGTCCATAATAATTCTGCGGCTGCCGTTCGTGGCCGGGTTCATACTCCGCCTCCTCTTCCCCGTCAAAAACATAATCCGTGGATATATGGATCAGTTTTGCCGTATATTCCCGGCACACCTCGCACAGGATCCGAACCGCTTCGACATTGACCTTCAGCGCCAGCTCCCGGTCAGCTTCACACCGGTCCGGTTCCGCCAGGCCGGCGCAGTTGACCACGATCTGCGGATGGTACAATTCAAAAAAGGCCTTTACGGATTCCCTGTTGGTAATGTCCAGCGAAATGAATTCCGGCTCCCCGCTGCTGTACTGGAGCCCTGTCACCCGGTACCTGCGTTTGAGGATATGGTATACCTTCTTCCCAAGAAGGCCGGAGGCCCCTGTTACCGCAATATTCAGTTTCTCAATCCCGAAGTGGTCCTTCGCGTTCACATAATCAAAATATGTATTTACCTCGAACACTTCATGGACGGAAAAAGCCGCCGTAAACAGATGGGTGCCAAAAAGGCGTGCTAATGGAACCGTGTACCATTCCGACTTATTCTCCAGCAGCTGCCCCGACAGATCCCTGGCCGCCGTGCCGCTGATGCGCGCTATCCCGCAATATGTATAAGCTGAATCCCCTATGTGCTTGCCAATCCCACAGACGCTGCCATCCTCATCCAGTATGGCCCCGGTGTCCCCCAGGGATTGGCGGGTCTTACGGCACAGCAGCCAGTTGGGATTTTTTATCTGTAACAGCTGCCGGATAAGGACATCCTCAAATATAAGGTCGCCATCCATGACCAGGACATCGTCCGTGGTTTCCCGGATGGCCAGGTAGAGGCTGTATGAATTGTCCGTTTTGTAATAATCATCATTGATAATAACATTGTTATACAGGGCTGTTACCGTTTCCGCCTTATATCCGGCAATAATGGTCACGTCCTCCGGCCGGATCCCGGCTTCCTCCAGTATACGGACCTGCCGTCCCAGGATCGTTTCCGATCCGAATGGAAGCATGCATTTGGGAATATGTTCCGTCATGCTTCCCAGGCGCAGTCCGCGTCCTGCCGCCAGAATAATCACCTTCATACACGGTTCCCTCCAAGCTGGAAAAGGTCAAGCGTTTCCTCGTAGTCTTCCCGGAAGTCAATTTCATGCCATTTTCCTGTCACGGGAAGGTTATAAAACTCATACCGGGAACACAGATCCGTAATCGCCAGCGTATACCAGGTCTTCCCGTTCCGTTCATCCAGCAGCAGCTCCCGGAACGGGGCAACGATATCCTTGGATATTTTAAATATGCTGATGTACACAAAGCCTGTGTCCTGATATTTTTTACCAATGGCCGTGACCCTCCCGTCGGATCGCGTCACGATCCCGGTGCTCTCGCCAAGATCGCCGGACATTTTGCTCAGCAGCACATTGGAGCGGGGATCACAGATGACCGCTGTCAGAATATCCTTCTCAAAGCACAGGTCCGAATCAAGGACCAGTATGTCATCCGGCGGGACCTGCCCCAGTGCCAGCCCGAGGGTATACGAGTTATCCTTCGTCTCGAATTCACGGTTTATGATCAGGTTAGGGGAAATATCCTCCAAAAACTCATAACGGTACCCGCCGACAACGTAAATATCATCCTTTCGGATCCCCGCCTCCTGCAGAAGGCGTATCTCCCTTCCCAGGACTGTTTCATTCCCCAGCTGCAAAAGGCATTTGGGCTTTCCTCCCGTAAGGCCGTGCAGCCGGGTTCCACGCCCGGCCGCCAGTATAATTGCTTTCATAAAAATGCACCTCTGCACTTATTTTTCGACTATCTCTTCCTCAACTTCCTTATTCCTGTTTTCATCGATCCCAAGGCTGTCGTTGATCCTGCGTTTCGCTTTTCTCCAGTAAATGCCGGCAACTGCCCCGACCGCGATTGCCACGCCCGCGATTGCCTGGATCGCATACGTTGTAACGGACGGGTCGATGTAAGCATAACTTTCCATCTCCGCCAGCATACTGAAGCAGACAACAAAATAACTGCACTCTGCCGCCTTAAATAAAACCTTTTTCATTTCTAAACCCTTCCTTTCCTTTTCATAAGTTGTGATATGATATATTTTCCGCCAATCTCCGCGCTGTGGCCGAACTGGGGCATTACATCCTCCCTTGTCCGCAGGATCCTCTCCCGGTACTGTTCCCGGTTTTCCAGCATCTCACGGATAACGGACTCCACGCTACCGGTTTCCGTCAGTTCAAGTTCCACCCCGAGCCGTTTCCGCAGCGTTATATCCAGGGGTGTCATCGGATAATCTGTATAGTGCGGGTTCGTGACCTTCATCGGGGTGTTGATATAAAGGGTCGGCCTTAAGGTCGTGAACGAAAACTCGCAGGAGATAGACGACCAGTCCGTAATGACGATATCGGATCGGTATACCGTGTCGGGGGCCGCAAAATCCGTCTGGAATTCAAACAGCTTTTCCCGGATCTGTTCCTGATATCTCCGGGCAAAGGCTTCGATCTTCTGGGGTGTCCGCCGGATATACTGCGGATGCGGTCTCACGATGACACGGTACCCTTTCCCAAGCAGCTGCCCGAGAAGCTCATCAATGCAGCTGTCCATGATGTTATCCGCCTGATAAGAGGGCGCGATCAGGATCTGGGGCTGTTCCGCCGCCTGTTCCCCCATTTCCCCATATGCGTCCACCAGGTCCTCGATCAGGCCGTACCCGGTATCCAGGACATTCTTAGGCGGAAGCCCGTGCAGTTTTTCCGCATATCTTACTTCCTCAGCCTGATACGGTCCGGGACAGAACACCGTGTCATAATGGTCCAGTGCCTTCTCCCTCATCGCCATATGGACGCTCGTACAGCCATGCAGCATATAGATATACTCCACGTCCTGCCTCACATAGCTCCGCTTGATATGGTAGTTCTCGATATCCGGCATCGTCATCACGACGATGTCCGCGTCCATCTTCATCATCAGCGTGATCAGCCGTTTCTCGCCAATATAATAGGGCCGGATCCGGCCCTCCTTCTCCGCGATCCCGAATATCTGGTCCTTCGGGTCGCTGGTTATGTAATGGATCGTCAGGTTCGAATGCTCCAGCAGGTAGCCGATCAGGCGGCTGAAATACTTGTAGAACCCGCTCCCCTCCGAGTAGAACACCAGGTGCTTGTTCGCCACGGAGAAGAACCTCTTATAGTCGGCCTTCTCCCTCTGCCTGTCCTCCCGTGAGACCCCCGCGGACAGCCCATTGATGGCGGCAAGCTCCGCCTTACTCTTCTTTAACGCCCCATAGTCCACGTACCGCCCCGGCGGCAGGACAGCGTTCAGCACCAGCTGCTGCGGGACCGTGAACAGGTTGCTGAATATCCAGTAGATCCCCACCCCGGTGGGGACGAACGCGCCCAGCGCCAGGGAGATGGCGATGGAGAACCCGTTGGTACCCCACTGGCTGGCCGGGGGCTGCTCCCGCTGGAGCGGGTTTAAATGGTTCTGGGCAAACCCCAGCGCCAGCGCCGCCAGGCCGGCCAGGACCGGCACCAGCAGGAAGGCCCCGCCCTCCGCCGAAGGCAGCCGGGAGAGCACGCTGTCCGTCCCGGCGAGCATACTTCTCACAGCCCCGATCACGCCGACGAGCAGCGCAAGCTGGATGAACAGGGGGACGGTGCTGAGGAGCGGGTGGTAGCCCCGGCGCTTGTACAGCGCCTGCGTCTCCTCCGCGATGGTGTCCTGGTCACCAAAGTGCCGGATCTTAAGCCCATTCAGTTCCGGCGTCAGCTCCACCATCTTGATACCGTTGCGGTGCGTCCACAGGGCAATGGGAAACAGGATCACCTTGGTCAGTGCCGTAAATAAAATGATGGCAGCTGTGTAGCTGCCAAGGAAGCGATAGCACAGGGCTATCAGGGATGAAAGTATGCTGGAAAAGAAATTCATGGGTGTCTTAATTGTCCTTTCACGAATTTATTATATTTATAACGTACTTCGATGCTTGCGTAACTAATACTCATCAAAAAAGACCGCGCAATGCAGTCTTTCTCGTCTACGCTTTCATATATCGTTTCAATGCTTCATAGAAATTCTCCCGGGTTCCCGCCATAATTACGACAATCACTTTATCCTCTATATACTCAACCGTATACGCCAATTCATAGTTTGTCTTATTATAGTAAATATCGTACCCATATATCCCCTGAAGGTCTCCCGTCTTCTCCTCCCCTACCGTATGATCCTCCATAATTCTGTCTATGGCTTCCTGGTAGAGCATTTTCAGTCTTTTATCCTTTATCTTCTTAAGGTATCTTGCCGCAGGCGGAAGGAATCGTACTTCTGTCATCCTTTACTCCTCCTCGCCAAAGACATCGTCATATGACGCATAGTCCGCCTCAGACACAGCGGCCCGCGACGCTTCTGCGAGCATCACCTCCACAGCAGGGCGCACCTTACGCTGTTCTGCTTTAAACCGTTCCAGCAACTCTTCGCCCTCATATCCCTGGGCGATCAGTTCCGTCAGAATCTGCTCCGCGAATTCACCTCCCGCATCCCGCTTCACCGGCCGAAGAACCAACTCATTTCCGCGGACAATACACTCCGCCTCTGTATCAAAGCCGAGTGATTTAAAATATTTCTGCGGGATTGTGATCTGCCGCTTGGCAGAAATAGCCACTCTCTTTCTCTCCATAGGGACACGATCCTTCATCGCACTTGCCGGCATCTTTTCTTCTCCTCCCAATTATACGTAGCATAAGAGAAAATCATTCTCTATTGCTCGCTCAATTTTCCAAGTTTCTTTGTTTCTTGGATTATTATATAAAACTGGGGTGGGAATGTCAAGCTTTAGAGCGACGTCCTGACGCTTCCTTTTTCCGAAATACAATCCACTTGCTTACAACATAATTGATCACAATGATCACTACGCAGACCAGACACTTGGCCACCATGTCGTTAACTCCGGCCGCCAGCAGCAGCCACATCCCCCCATCATCAATGGGCAGCGTCCCGATCCGCATCCCTACGAACTGCATGAAGCTCTTCCACGTATACGGAACACGGAATACAAACGTACTGTTGGTCCAGTATGCGAATAGAACAGAAATAAAAAAGGCCAGTGTATTGGCTGCCATCTGGCCGAGAAACACAGACAGGACTTTAAAGGACGCTATGTTAACAACGACTGTCAGCACCCCGAACACAAGATATCGGAAAGTCTCTGACTGCACAAATTCCCATGCCTTTTTAATTACAGTGTTCATTTAAATAATCCCTGACATTTTCAAAATAGGACAACGCATGCTCGATGCATGTATGCATGTCGATGTACCGAAACTCCGCCAGTCTCCCACACAGGAAGATATTCCCAAACTTTTTTGATTCCTCAACATACTTTTGGTAGATCGCCTTACTCTCTTTTGTCACTACCGGATAGTAAGGTACATTCCCCTTGTCCGCTTCACGGTCATACGGCAGGGGATACTCCGTGGAAACCACGCTTCCCTTAAGCCCTGTCGTGTCATACATCATTTTCCTATACTCGGTTTTTCTCACAAACCCGGGGGCCTGCGGATACGCTACCCCTTCTGTCGGCAGCACACTGTCACAGTCAGGAAAGTACTCCCACCGAATGTCCAAGCTGCGGTACGGCAGCTTCCCATATTTAAATCCAAAAAGTTCATCAATCGGGCCGGTAAAAATCATGCTTCCGCATATTTCCCCGTCATACAGGACATGATTTTCCCGGAACGCGATATGCTTCAGGGCATCCGTATTAAGGCATACTTCAATGTTTTTATGATCCAGCAGATTCTCAAACAGTTTTGTAAATCCATATTTAGGGAGGCCCTGGAAATCATAATGTGTCATCCGCTCGTCATATCCGATCGCCATGGAACGGCGCTCCAACACATAACGGTCCACCTTATCCATCGGGATGTCCCACATTTTCGCTATATATGGCCTGAATGACTTCTCAAACAGAAGATTCCCATAGGCTGAAATATCCGGATCGGAGCTTTCAACCAGTTCAATGACCGGTACCCGGTCACGACCGGAATACTCCTTTCTCAACTTATTGATGATTACAGATGAGCGTTCCCGTCCTACAAGCTCCTGCACCGTGTAAAAATTGAAAGGCATGGAGACATAACGCCCGTCAATATAGTTCCGGCTCTTACAGTAATGTGGAAAGAACTCCGCATACTGCTCCAGGAAATGGAAGATTTCCCAATTACTCGTATAGAAATGATGCGGGCCGTATTTCTGGATCAGGAACCCGTGTTCGTCATATTCGTCGTACATGTTCCCTGCAATGTGCGCACGCCGTTCCACCACTTTTACCGGAATATCAAACTCCTCCGCAATTTTTCGGGCCAGAACAGCCCCTGAAAACCCGCTTCCGACCACAATAATGTTCTCCATAGCATTTTCCTCCTGAACTGCATATATTCCTACAGCCATATAAGGCCGCAATAACTGCCGGGTAAAACTCTGCAGGCCAGGAAAAAACGTCCTGATACAGGAGACTGTCCGCTGGAAACAGTAATGGAGTGATACCGGAAGCGGCATTCACCGTAACGGATTAGCCGGTGACTGGACCGTCCTCCAGATATTCCCTGATATTTTCAAAATATTCCAGCGCATGTTCGACACAGGTATGCATGTCAATATACCGGAACTCGGCCAGCCGTCCGCACAGGAAGATATTCCCGTATTTCCTCGATTCTTCCACATACTTCCTGTAGAGCGCCGCGCTCTCTTCCGTCACTACCGGGTAGTACGGCTCGTTCCCTTTTTCGGCATCCCTGTCGTACGGCAGGGGGTACTCCGTGGAAACCACGCTTCCCTTGAGCCCTGTCGTGTCGTACATCATTTTCCTGTATTCAATTTTACGGACATATCCCGGGGCCTGCGGGTAGGATACACCCTCCGCCGGCAGTACACTGTCGCATTCCGGGTAATAATCCCACCGGATGTCCAGGCTTCTGTATGGCAGCTTCCCATACCTGAAGCCGAACAGTTCATCAATCGGTCCCGTAAAGACCAGGCAGTCGACATGCTGCCCGTCATACAGCACCCGGTCCCCTTCAAATGTGATATGCTCCAGGGCATCCGTATTCAGCTCCACCCGGATGTTCCTGTGGTCCAGCATCCTTTCAAACAGCTTCGTGAACCCTTCCTTCGGAAGTCCCTGGAAATCAAAATCGGCCACCCTCTCGTCATAACTCATGGCCATGGAACGCCGTTCCAGCACATACTGGTCTATCTCCTCCACCGGCGTGTCCCACATCTTCGAAATGTACGTCTTGAACGCCTTGTCAAACAGCATCCGCCCGAACGCGGATATGTCGGCGTCCGGATGGTTCACAACTTCAAGGATCGGGACCCTGTCACGTCCCCTGAAGGCCTCCCGCATCTTGCGGACCGTTACCCCCCCGCCTCGCGGCTGAGCATCTCCTGGACCGTAAAGAAGTTGAACGGCATCGTGACATACCGGCCGTCGATCTGGTTCCTGCTCTTGTAATAATGGGCAAAGAATTCCCCGTACTGTTCAAAGAAATGGAATATCCTGTAATCATTCGTATAAAAATGGTGCGGGCCGTATTTCTGAACCAGGAACCCGTGTTCATCCCTCTCGTCATACATATTGCCCGCGATATGGGACCGCCGTTCCACAATACGCACCGGCTGGTCCAGCTCCTCGGCGATCTTCCTGGCGATCACGGCACCGGAACCGCCGCATCCTACTACAACAATGTTTCTCATCTTCCCATCCTCCTATCTATTCCGTATCCTTCTTATCCTGCCGGAGCGCTTCCAGCACCGCCGCAGCGATACCTTCCGCGTCAATCCCGTAATAATGCTTCAGGTATTCCCGTGAACCGATCTCATCCGTAAACGTATCACGGATCCCCACCCGCTTAAACAGAGCCTTATGGGGACCTGCCTCCGCCATGACTTCCGCGATGGCGCTCCCAAGCCCGCCGATAATGCTGTGCTCCTCCACGGACACGATCAGCCTGGCCGTGTCCATCCTTTCAAAGAGGAAGGCCCGGTCAACCGGCTTTACCGTCGGGAAGGAATAAAGACCGGCATCATAGCCCTTCCCCCTTAATTCCTCAGCCGCCTTATACGCGTCACCGGCTATAGAGCCGGTAGCGCAGAGGACAATGTCAGAACCCTCAACCAGCGGGAGCGCCTTCCCAACTTCCAGCCGCCGGACCGGACCTTTGTGGAGGTTCTTCTCCCCGCCGTGTCCGTTCCGGATAAAGCAGGGGCTCTTCAGCCCCATGGCGGCCTCCATAACGGCAGCCGTTTCGATGGGGTCACAGGGACAGAACACGGTCATGTTGGGCATCGCGCGCATGATCGCCAGATCCTCGGTTGCGTGGTGCGTCGCCCCCAGCGTCCCGTAATCGAGCCCCTGGCCGCAGGAGACGATCTTGACATTCAGGTTATGGTAGGCGATATCATCCCGGATCTGCTCCAGGCACCTCATCGTCGCGAAATTCACGATCGAATAGGTGACCGGCAGCTTCCCTTCCAGCGCCATCCCGGCGGCAACGCCGATCATGTTCTGCTCGGCAATCCCCACGTCCAGGTACTGCCCCGGGTACTGCTTCTGGAAATCCGGGATATAGGCCGTATCCCCCTTGATGAATACCAGGTCCGGGTTCTCCCCCGCCATCCCATACAGGGTCTGAAAAAAGGTTTTCTTCATATGTTTCCCGCCTCCAGTTCCGCTACCGCATTGGCATAATCCTCCCCCTGCGGGGACAGGTGGTGCCAGACTTTCTGCCCCTCCATGAAGGAAACACCCTTCCCTTTAACCGTGTGCGCGACAACGCATACCGGCTTTACCCCGTGCCGGAAGGAAAGCGCCTCACGGAGCGCCGGGATGCTGTGCCCGTTCACCTCCAGCACATGCCAGCCGCAGCTGCGCCAGAGCTCCGCCATGTTCTTCCATGAAATGACGTTCTCACACTCGTCATTGGCCTGCAGCTTGTTGTGGTCTACTACCGCAGTCAGGTTGGAAAGGCAGTTATGGCCGGAAAAGAGGGCCGCCTCCCATACGGCGCCTTCCGCGCATTCCCCGTCCCCCAGGACAACGAACACCCGCTGACGCCCGCCGTCCCGCTTTATGGCTGTGGCCATCCCTGCCCCGACGGACAGCCCCATGCCCAGGGAGCCGGTCGAAAGCTCTGTCCCCGGCACGCCGTGGGCGACATGCCCGGAAAGCATCCCCCCATTCTCGCCCTGGCGGTACAGTTCCTCCCTCGGGAAATACCCTTTCCCCGCCAGCGCTGCGTAAAGCGCCATGCTCGCATGCCCCTTGCTCAGGATGAACCGGTCCCGCAGGCTGTTCATGGGGTCATCCGGGCAGATCCGCATGACCTCATTGTATAAGACGGCGATAATGTCCGCCGCGGAGAGCGCGGAACCGATATGGGAAATCCCGGACCGGTGCGCCATCTCCACCACATCCCTGCGTATCTGCCTGGCAAACTCTTCTGTCACCATTGCAAAACCTCCCTAAAGAAAATATTTAATCTCGCTCTCTATCGTTTCCATGGACGTGCGTTTCGGTACATAAACGCCGTTCCCCCTTGTGGAATAATAATAGGGCTTAATCCCTGTTCTGGAAACAACAGCCTGTCCCGTTCCTCCCTCTATTACAAGCCCGTATCTCCTGGAAAAAAAGTCCAGCATCTCGCTTTTGGACACCGGTCTGCTACTCCTCACATCAATCGCCATATTGATATGTTTCTCGCCGGCAATCCCGTTCAACAGTCCGGCAAAATCATCCGGATGTATGTAATCCCGGTAAAACTCTTCCGAAACTGCATGAAAAGGAGTATTATTTCTGATACTCCTGATAATGCCGGACAGTAAATAGCTGTAATCTACATTCATATACCTACTGAAGAATCCGAACAGGCGAATATCGACGATGTTCAGTTCAGAGAAGGCCCGGTGCTTGATCTCGGAGTTCAGTTTGGCAGCGGTATAATAATCCCCCTGACTGGCATGGTTAACATTGATCTCACATCTGCTGTCCCTGCCGATCGGAACGGAATAATCCCCACCGTAAACAGCCCCGCTGCTGACATGGATAGCAACGGAATACGGATGCCGCTGCTGGTACTCAAGGATCAGGTTATCATACCTTTCCGTTATTAAAAAAATCTGCCTCGGATCTGCCCCGGGCGTATCCCATACACCAATCCCGTTGAATATGACATCATAGGCACCACCGGGAAAATCCCCGTATCCTTCTATAAAATGGGTTCGTGGGCCGTCAAACTCCGCCATTTCCTGTCTGAGCCTCTCACCTGACCGTGAAAACAGGTAGAATTCCGCCGAGGCATCCCCGGCAAATGCATGGACTGCACATTTCGCCACATGCCCCGTGGCCCCCAGAACTGCTACCCTCATACCTCTTCCTCCCCAAAATTGACCATCCGGTCCGTAACGGTAACCGGCCGATCCATGCTACGCTCATTGATGCTCAGGATATACTCCCCCATGATTCCCAGGAAGAAAAGCTGGACCGCACCAAGGAAAAAAATTCCAATCAGGATGCTGGGTATCCCCATCGGGTATGTATCCCAATGGGTCAGCTTCATGATCAGCACAACTGCTGAAAAGATGAATGAAATCAGGCCCACCATGCATCCGATAAAAGTGGACACCCGCATCAGGATTTTTGTATACGACGTAAGTCCTACCATGGCATAATCGTATTTCCTGAAAAAGTTCTGGTTGCTTCTTCCTCTCCTGCTGGCTGCCTGTTCCACAGGGATCGTCTTGATCTTCCCGCTGTATTCCGCAAGCAGGCCCGGCAGGTACGGCTGTACATTCCGAATCTGCCGAATCGACTGTATGATGCTCCTGTCATATAGCCCGTACCCAGTGGAATTCGGGAATGTCCTGTGCCCGGAAAGAGCCGACATCAGCCGGTAATACATTTTCCTTCCGAATGCCATGAGACCCCGATCTTCCGTATTCTCATGAATTCCGCTCACGGCTTTATATCCTTCTTCCCAATATTTAAGGAACTCCGGGAGAAACTCCGGTGGCTGCTGCAGGTCGCCCATCAGCAGGAAAAAGGCATCCCCGTCCCCATAGGAAAGGGACTGGAAGATATTCCTTGTCGGTCCGAAATTCGTGATATTATGGACGCCCTTGATCTTCCTGTCTTCCGCGCACTCGGTGCATATCTTTTCCCATGTACCGTCCGGTGAACAGTCGTCAACAAATATGATCTCATAGTCATAACCGGCCAGGTTACTAAATACTGTCTTAAGCCTTACGGTCATTTCGTGAACACTTTTTTCCTCATTGTAGCAAGGGATGATTACACTGATCTTTTTCATTCGCTCCACTCCTTCTGCCAATTTCCGACCCCTCCGGCTTTCCGCCAAAAAGCCCTTCCGCTCTTTCCCTCACAGATCAAGCAGCGCCATCAGGTTCCTCAGCTGTATGTTCAGAACATTGTTGAACTGCACCATGGCGTTCAATGTGGCAAAATCCAGCCAGAAATACCCCGGCGGCAGGGACGGGAACTCATCCGGCCCCACCTCTATGATCGCGTTCCGGTTTTCCTCATGATAAAAGCGTCCGCCTTCTTCCGAAAGCATGACGCTCTTCAATACGCCGTCACCCGACTTAAGCTTGCTCAGGAACCGGCTCTCCAGTTCGTTAAGGCTGTTCCTTGGGTTCGACGGTTCCAGCTGTATGACCGGCCCCAGTTCGATCCCGTCAAAGCACCCCAGCTCCGCCTTTATCCGCACCAGGAACTTTCTCACGCCGCCCATCACACAGGTGAAGACCCCGAATACCGCGGGGCTCGTCGCCTCGAACAGCGGCTGCTCCCAGTATTTCACCTCCCGGCTGTCAATCTCTATATAACAGTACACAACCCTAAAATCATACGGCTTCCTGCAGCAGATCTCCTTCTGCGCCACATTCCAGCTTTTCAGGCTTTTAAGCGGGACAAGGCGGGAAGACTGGCTGCGGTACATCTTATAATCATTGATCCCGCTGTAGATCCGTGCGACCGTCTTATAATCCACAGACGCGAACATTGACTGAAAGAACGCTTTATCGCTGAAGAATCCCTCTGCCTTCTCTTTCTCCCCTCCCTCCAGTCCGGAAGGCGGGAACGGCAGGCAGCTCAGAACCGTACGGGTATCCATGTTGACCAAGTTGTCCGTCTTCAGAAGCTCCTTGATCTGCCCCAGCGTCATCCACTTATGGTTCTCCGTCGGCTGTACCTCCTCATCCACGTAAATGATGATGTTACGGTTCCTCTTCTTGTAAAACCGCGAGGACTGCTCCGACTGGATCTGATCCACGATCACCTCGTAACGGGCGTCCGGCATGAAATATTCCAGGTAAGCCGGCGCCTTGCCCCCGTGCATGCGGGTGAAGTTGCTCTTCGTCGCCTGGATCGTCGGCGACAGCTGGATCTTGTTGATGTTGCCAGGCTCGATCTTCGCCTGCATCAGGAAATTGAGAACCCCCCCAATCTTTTTGCAGATGATCCCCAGGTAGCCGATCTCGTCCTGGATGATGATCGGCTGCTCGCAGATGATCTGGTCTCCCTCAATCTCCTGGTAACCAGCCACCTGGAAGAAGCTGTTGTTACGGTTGCGGATATAGCCGTCCTTCTCGTCATAGAACCAAAACCCGTTGTAGGAGAAATCCACCTTCCGGATGTCTACTTTGACCTCCCTGTTGCGCCTCTCGATCCACTCCCGGATCTCCTCCAGCGTGTTGGCCGTCCCGGCCGTGTTTCCCCATGATTCCAGGATGTCGTATGTAACGCTCATTCTCCGCCTCCTTGCTGTATTTATCCCCCCCGCGCTTCTGCGGGCCTCCATGCTGTTTCCTTCCCCCGGCTGCTCTTCCGCATGCCTGCTGTATCCTGCGGC
>CANQBX010000034.1 GCA_947589095.1 uncultured Lachnospiraceae bacterium | reverse complement strand
GCGTCCCTTGCATCCGTTTTGATCCTCGTTCCCTGCTGGGTCAGCATGGTTGTGGGGGCAAGGATCACGCATTTCACTCCTGCCGCTGTCAGCTGGTTATACAGGGAGTATCCCAGGCATCCCGCCTCGTATCCGCACTGGATGTCATACTGGTTGTCGGAACCGAGTTTCTGCTTCAGGTTTTCAATGAACATCAGGATGTTTTTATAGTCCGGAGTGACCTTGATGGTTGCAAATATGCGGTCTTCTTCGCCGATCACCGGCTCCATCGCGCATAAAGTGTAATTTGTACTATGGACATCCATCCCGATTTTTAGTATTCTATACATAGTGGCCTCCTTTGCATGCGGTAATCCCCGCTCGTGTTGTTTGCTTCAACATGAATTATACGGGTAAATCCACGTTGCTGCAAATGTGAGGTCACTTCATATTATCTAATTTACGAATGAATGACTAGCTTCTTTTCTTCATTTAAAGCGCATAACCTTCTATATTTTTCATTGTAATACAATTGTATTCATTTTTCAATCTTTTTTCACGTTGATCTCTCTCTTTCAGGCGATTATGGCAAGATATTAAAAAAGGACAAACAGTAAGCCGAGAGAGGCCCCATTTGTTATCTATGTATTCATTTTGCAATTGAGATTTCTATTCTGTAATCGAACACTCATACCACATATTCATGCTCATTGCCAAGGAGTTTATGTGAAGTTAAGTAGTGCTTTGCGGTGTTTGACCTTTTTGCAGCACTAAAAATAGGGCGATATAAGGGTGATTTACGCAAACGACCTTTATAAACAAAAATTTTATATATTAAATTTTTGTGATAAAGTGGTACTCGGAAGGGTAAACAGAAACCACGCAAATAAGCCAAAAACTGCCACTTAGACCCCCCTAAAAAGTGGTACACGAAAGTCTGTTATCCCTAGAGAGTACTTTTTATGAAAATGAGAGTCCTATTACTGCTTCTCTGACGGTGCAGCCCCCTCCATAATACCCAAAAAGCACGAAAAAAAGAGGCCAGCCATCAGGCCAGCCCCTCCAAAATTGCTTGATTTTACTGCATTTCTGCATTTTCGCCTTGAATCTCTATTACTGTCACTCAGACAATGCAGCCTGTGCTGCCGCCAGTCTGGCGATCGGTACGCGGAACGGCGAGCAGGACACATAGTCCAGGCCGATCTTGTGGCAGAATTCCACGGAGCTCGGGTCGCCGCCGTGCTCGCCGCAGATGCCCACATGGAGCGACGGACGTACCGGCTTGCCCAGCTTGATGGCCATCTCCATGAGCTTGCCTACGCCGACCTGATCCAGCTTCGCGAATGGATCGTTCTCCAGGATCTTCGCGTCGTAGTAAGCGTTCAGGAACTTGCCTGCGTCGTCACGGGAGAAGCCGTAAGTCATCTGGGTCAGATCGTTGGTGCCGAAGCAGAAGAACTCGGCTTCCTTGGCGATCTCGTCGGCGGTCAGGGCCGCTCTCGGGATCTCGATCATGGTGCCCACCTCGTACTTCAGATCGATGCCGGAAGCGGCGATCTCAGCGTCGGCGGTCTCAACCACGAACTTCTTCACATATTTGAGCTCCTTGATCTCACCTACCAGCGGGATCATGATCTCCGGTACCAGGTTCCAGTCCGGATGAGCCTTCTTCACATTGATCGCGGCGCGGATCACAGCCTTGGTCTGCATCTTCGCGATCTCCGGGAAGGTGACAGCCAGACGGCAGCCGCGGTGACCCATCATCGGGTTGAACTCATGCAGGCTGTCGCAGATGGCCTTGATCTGCTCTACGGTCTTGCCCTGGGCCTTCGCCAGCTTCTCGATGTCCTCTTCCTCGGTGGGAACGAACTCATGCAGCGGCGGATCCAGGAAACGGATGGTCACAGGATTGCCTTCCATGGCCTCGTACAGCTTCTCGAAGTCGCCCTGCTGCTCCGGAAGGATCACCTCCAGCGCTTTCTCACGCTCCTCTACGGTCTCGGCGCAGATCATCTCGCGGAACGCGTCGATACGGTTGCCTTCGAAGAACATGTGCTCGGTACGGCAGAGGCCGATGCCCTCGGCGCCCAGCTCGCGGGCCTTCTGCGCATCGTGCGGGGTGTCGGCGTTGGTGCGGACAGACAGTCTTCTGTACTTGTCAGCCCAGGCCATGATGCGTCCGAACTCACCGGCGATAGTAGCGTCCACTGTCGGGATGATGCCGTCATAGATATTGCCGGTGGAACCGTCGATGGAGATCGGGTCTCCCTCGTGGAACTCCTTGCCGGCCAGGACGAACTTCTTGTTCGCCTCGTCCATCACGATCTCGGAGCAGCCGGATACGCAGCAGACGCCCATGCCGCGTGCCACAACGGCCGCATGGCTGGTCATACCGCCGCGGACGGTCAGGATACCCTGCGCAGCCTTCATGCCCTCGATGTCCTCCGGAGAGGTCTCCAGACGAACCAGAACCACCTTCTCGCCTCTCTTAGCCCACGCCTTCGCGTCCTCAGCGGAGAACACGATCTTGCCGGCGGCAGCGCCGGGAGACGCGGCCAGAGCCTTCGCCATCGGAGTGGCAGCCTTCAGGGCCGCGGCGTCGAACTGCGGATGCAGCAGAGAGTCAAGGTTCCTCGGGTCGATCATCAGAACGGCCTTCTTCTCGTCGATCATGCCCTCGTCCACCAGGTCGCAGGCGATCTTCAGAGCCGCCTTCGCGGTTCTCTTGCCGTTGCGGGTCTGCAGCATGTACAGATGGCGATCCTCGATGGTGAACTCCATATCCTGCATATCTCTGTAATGATCTTCCAGGGTCTTGCAGATGCCTACGAACTGCTCGTAAACTTCCGGCATGACTTCCTTCAGCTGGTCGATGTGCTGCGGTGTGCGGACACCGGCAACCACGTCCTCGCCCTGGGCGTTCATCAGGAACTCGCCCATCAGGTGCTTCTCGCCGGTAGCCGGATCACGGGTGAACGCAACGCCGGTGCCGGAGGTTTCGCCCATGTTGCCGAAGGCCATCATCTGTACGTTGACAGCGGTGCCCCAGGAATAAGGAATGTCGTTGTCGCGGCGGTATACGTTGGCTCTCGGGTTGTCCCAGCTGCGGAACACGGCCTTGATGGCCTCCATCAGCTGTACCTTCGGATCGGTCGGGAAATCCTCGCCGATCTTGGCCTTGTACTCAGCCTTGAACTGCTCGGCCAGCTCGTGCAGATCCTCGGCGGTCAGCTCCACATCCTGCTTCACGCCCTTCTTCGCCTTCATCTCGTCGATCAGCTCTTCGAAATATTTCTTTCCGACTTCCATAACCACGTCGGAGAACATCTGGATAAATCTGCGGTAGCAGTCCCAGGCCCAGCGGGGGTTGCCGGACTTCTTGGCCAGAACCTCGACCACGTCCTCATTCAGACCCAGGTTCAGGATCGTGTCCATCATGCCGGGCATGGAAGCTCTCGCGCCGGAACGGACAGATACCAGAAGGGGATTCTCCTTATCGCCGAACTTCTTGCCGGTGATCTCCTCCATCTTGCCGATATACTCCATGATCTGGCCCATGATCTCGTCGTTGATCTGACGGCCGTCCTCATAGTACTGTGTGCAGGCTTCCGTCGTGATCGTGAAGCCCTGGGGAACCGGCAGGCCCAAATTCGTCATCTCAGCCAGGTTCGCGCCTTTGCCGCCAAGCAGGTTTCTCATGTTGGCGTTGCCTTCGCTAAACAAATACACCCATTTGTTTGCCATCGCGCATTCCTCCTATATGCTATAGTCCTAGTCTCGCCGTCCGCCTGTCATTTCATACGAAAATATCCACACAGAAAATACGTCACTTTATAAGACGCTCTTTCCGCGCAGTCCTCTCTCCGGCCTGCGCCGCCGCGCTGCAGATACCAAAGAACGCGTCACGATGCGTTCCCCGCGCACAACAACACAGCAGGATGCCGCGGACAGCCTGATAATAGTATACCATAAACTGCCTTCAAGTAAAGGGGAGAAATGGAAAAATTTGCTTGTCTTTTGTTCTTCTTTTATTGTACTTTTCCTTATAAAGTCTGCCTATGCAGGCACTTGCTCTCCATTTCTGCCGGAAAGACAGACTGAAGCCGATCAGCTGCCCCGAAACATACAGCCGGAGGATCCCGCCGTTTCCGGCAGCGGGATCCCCCGGCTGTTATCATTCCTGTTATTTAATTAAATAGCAATTCTCTCATTGATCCGCGTCCGGACAGCCATCCGGCCGCCGAATGCGGAAGACGTCTGCCGTCCGCTCCCCAATCATTTCACAGACCGCTGATCTTCCGGCCCCGACCGTTCCGCAGGCCGCGGATCTTCAGACCGATCAGCCTTCGATGGCAATATATTTCTTCTGCTCCACCTTCGGCTGCGGCTGCTTCTTCGGGATCGACAGCTTCAGAATACCGTCCACGAACTTCGCCTTGATATCCTCCTCGGTGACTTCCTCGCCTACGTAGAAGGTTCTCTTGCAGGAACCGGTGAAGCGCTCGCGGCGGATATATTTGCCGTTCTTGTCCTTCTCATCGTCGTTGTGGCTGGTGTGGCCCTCGATGGTCAGGTAACCGTCCTTCAGCTCCGCCTTCAGGTCTTCCTTCTTAAAGCCCGGCATATCGATATCCAGCTCGTAGCCGTTCTCATGCTCGCGGATGTCGGTCTTCATCAGCTGGTTCATACGCACCTCCGGCAGGTTGTCGCGGAAGGGGAACCCGTCCATCCAGTCGTCAAATAATCTCTCTCCAAAAATACTAGGCATCAACATAACTCATCGCTCCTTTTCTATGAAAATGTTTTTTTTGCTTTCCAACAAAGGTCTCTTCCTTTGTTCTACGTGTAATATAACACATATTGTTAGCACTGTCAATAGGTGAGTGCTAATTTTTTGTGAAAAATTTGTGAACTTTCGCCGCTGCGTCTGGAATCATCTGTCCCGGTTTCCATCATTTCACATTTTTTTCACAGAATTTTCTATTTTTGTTCAAGATCGCCGTTTACAATGACAACATCACCGCCGCTGGCAAATGGCCGAAGCAAAGCCGCGAAATCCGTTACGGAACCCGCGCCGCTTTCTTCCTCCGCCCGCGGGGTACTGAATCAATAGCAGAAGGAGGTTCCCATGGATTACCGGCATGAATGGAAGCACGAGATCAACTATTCCGACATGATCGCGCTGCGGCAGCTCCTTCGGGCGGTCGCTTCCGCGGATGAACACACGATAAACGGACGGTATCAGATCCGAAGCCTGTATTTCGACGATCCCGCCGATACGGCGCTGCGTGAGAAACTCGACGGCGTCAGCCGCCGGGAGAAATTCCGCATCCGATATTATAATCAGGACACGTCCTTGATACACCTGGAAAAGAAAAGCAAACTGGCAGGACTTGGAAACAAGCAGGCGTCCGCTCTCACCGCGGCGCAGGCGCAGGCGATCGCAAACGGGGATATCGACTGGATGGCCGGCTCCGGCGACGCCCTGCTGCTTGAGCTTTACGCCAAAATGCGAGGCGGAGGCCTGCGGCCCAAAACCATCGTGGACTACACGCGGGAACCCTTCGTCTACGGGCCCGGCAATGTCCGCGTCACTCTGGACTACGACATCCGCACCGGCCTTAACTGTACGGATTTCCTGAATCCTGACTGCGTGACGATCCCGGCCGGGAACGCGCCGATCATCCTGGAGGTCAAATGGGACGGCTTCCTGCCGGACATCATCCGCGACGCCGTGAGGCTGACCGGACGGCGGGCGGAAGCATTTTCCAAATACGCCCAGTGCAGGATCTACGGATAACGGTCAATCTCCGGCAGGCGCAGTATACTGAACGCACGGAACGGCAAACCAAATGTGAAAAGCGGCTGATCCGGCTCCCAAAAAAGCCGGCTGATCTGCCGGAAGCATCCCAAAAATAGTAAATAATTATAGAAAGGACAATTTCACCATGACATTCAGCGACATTTTCAAATCCAGTTTTCTGGAAAACGTAACCTCCATCAGCGTCCTCGACATGACGCTGGCACTGGTCCTGGCCTTCGGCCTGGGCATGTTCATCCTTCTCGTCTACAAGAAAACCTACCAGGGCGTTATGTACTCTTCCAGCTTCGGCGTCACCCTGCTGGCCCTGACGATGATTACCACTCTGGTCATCCTGGCGGTCACCAGCAATGTGGTCCTGTCTTTAGGTATGGTCGGCGCCCTCTCCATCGTCCGTTTCCGCACGGCGATCAAGGAACCGTTAGACATCGCCTTCCTCTTCTGGTCCATCGCCGTAGGCATCGTGCTGGCGGCCGGGATGATTCCTCTGGCCGTGATCGGCAGCGTGATCATCGGCGTGATCCTGCTGGTATTCGTCAACCGCAAATCCCACGTGAATCCCTACATCCTGGTTCTCCGGTGCGCGGGTCACGAATATGAGACGACGGCGAAGGCCTTTCTGGAGCAGAACGTAAGCCATATGTCCGTCAAGAGCAAGACGGCCCAAAAGGACATGGTGGAGCTGAACCTGGAAGTCCGGCTGAAAGACGACAACACCGATTTCATCAACGCGCTGGCCGCGATGCCCGGCGTCAGCAGCGCCGTGCTGGTCAGCTACAACGGAGATTATATGGGGTGACGGATCCTGCTGCAGCGAAGAATCCTATGAAGCAGCAGATCATGGCATAGCGAAATGATCCTATGAAGTAACAGATCATGACACAGCAAAATAATCATATGAGGTGATGGATCTTGATACAGCGAAAAATATATGAGGTGACAGGTTATGGCTTCTAGCAGACATATTGACCGGATCTGCGTCATCGCGATCGTCTGCACTCTCCTTCTGACCATCCTCTTCATGAACGGGCAGCGGCTCGGGCTCACGGTCATGGCGGACGAAGACACCGGCGGCGGCCAGTTCACAGCAAACGACCTGGATGGGGACTGGGCGGCCGAGGCCGACGACGCCACGCGGATCGTTCTGACCGGCGACGGCGCCGAGATTCACGGCAACGGCGCGTATTTCTACGACGGCAGCGTTCAGATCGTGTACGCGGGCAGATATCTCGTCTCCGGGCAGCTGAATAACGGCAGTCTGGTCGTCGACGCGGATAAAGACGACAAAGTCTGGCTCCTGATGGACGGCGCTTCGATCCGGAACGAGGACGGAGCCGCGATCCTGGTGGAGCAGGCGGAAAAGGTATTCCTGACCCTGGCGGACGGGACGGAAAATGAAATCGCGGGCTGGACCGCGGCCAGCGAAGATAGCGGCACAGTCATTTCCAGCAGCGGCTCTTCCGGAAATGTTCTTGGCAATGAATCCGGGAATGCTTCCGCCAGCGTGTCCAGAAACTCTTCCGGCAACGCATCCGGGAACTCCTCCGGCGACATTGACGGCGCGATCTACTCCCGCGACGACCTGACGATCAACGGCAGCGGTTCTCTCTCCGTGACCACCGGCTATCAGCACGCCATCGTCTGCAACGACGACCTGGTAATCACCGGCGGACAGATCGCGGTTACGGCGCCTCAGGACGGCCTTCACGCCAACGACAGCGTGCGGATCGCGGACGCAGATCTGACGATCCGGGCCGGGGACGACGGCATCACCGTGTCCAACGACGACAGCACCGCTTATTTCTATATGGAATCCGGCAGCGTCACGATCCCCTCCTGCTACGAGGGCATCGAGGCCATCGATATTACGATAGACGGCGGCCGCATCGACATCACGCCGACGGACGACGGCATCAACGCCAACGGCTACGGCACCTCGGCCATCACCATCTCCGGCGGCGATATCCGGATCGTGAACCCCACCGGCCGCGACGCGGACGGGCTGGACTCCAACGGAAGCATTTACATCACCGGCGGCAATCTGTTTATCAGCGTGAACGGCAGCGGCTCCAACTGCGCCCTGGACTGCGGCACCGAAAGCGGCGGCGTCTGCGAGATCAGCGGCGGCACCGTCATCGCGGCCGGCGGCAGCGGCATGGCGGAAGGATTCGATTCTTCGTCGGAACAGTGCTTCATCATGCAGACCGTTTCCACCACTGCGGAGAACGCTTCCGTGACTCTGAAAAATGGATCCGGCGAGACGCTCCTGTCCGGAACCGTACCCTGCAGCTTCTCTTCCATCATACTCAGCGCGCCGCAGCTTCAGATGGGCGAGACCTGCACCGTCGTGATCGACGGCACGGAGACAGAAGTCGTGGTCGACAACTCCTCTGCCGGCGGCTTCGGCATGGGCGGCCGGTTCGGCGGTATGCGGGGCGGCATGAACGGGGGTATGAATGGAGACATGAGCGGCGGCATGAATGGTGGTATGACCGGCGGCATGGGCAGAAAAGCTGACAGAATCATGAGCGGGGAGACAGGCGGAAGCCCAGACGGCGAATCGTCTCAAATCCCAGACGGCGAGTCGCCTCAGATCCCAGACGGCGAGTCGTCTCAGACGCCAAACGGCGAGCGGCCTCAGATCCCAGACGGCGAGTCGCCTCAGATCCCAGAC
Organism: uncultured Lachnospiraceae bacterium; assembly: GCA_947589095.1. GTDB lineage: Bacteria > Bacillota > Clostridia > Lachnospirales > Lachnospiraceae > UBA3402. The sequence continues at coordinate 31,137 of CANQBX010000034.1, read as the reverse complement.
GGCGAGTCGCCTCAGATCCCAGACGGTGGGTCGCCTCAGATCCCAGACGGCGGGTCGTCTCAGACGCCAAACGGCGAGCGGCCTCAAATCCCAGACGGCGAATCGTCCAGGTTCCCGGGGACCTCGCCATCCGACAATTCGGACGCCGGCTCCGGCGACGTCTCAGATCCTGCGCAGTACCGCATGAAATTCCGGGATTCGTCCGGAGATAACAGCTTTCAGCCCGGACAGAACGGCGATTTCATGCAGCGGGGACAGTGGCAGAACAGGAATATCCCGGCCGCGGGAACCGAAACCATCACCGTTTCTCCCGAAACCTGGTTTCTGATCGGCATCTCCGCGCTCTGCCTTGCCGCCGGACTGCTGATCGCCGTCCGTTTCAGGCATTAAAACGACACGCCCGCATCCGGTCTTTTCCGGCCCTGCGGGCGTATCGTTCATTCATCGCGTATATACGGCGTGACCGTCAGGTGTTCCATCTGCGCCTTGTCCAGGATCCCTTCTTCCGGATCCACATCCGCGACAGTCCCATCCTCCAGACGGCATCTCAGCCAGACATGGCTGTCTCCGTCCAGGAGCCCATGGACTACCTCCGTGGGAACTCCGCTTTCCCTAAGCAGAACCGCGGCGATCTTAACATATTGCCAGCAAACGCCGCGGCCGGTTTTAAGGGACAGCGGCATGACAGCGCCGGCAAAAGCCGTATCGTAAACCATTCTCCCATTCAACCTGCGGCACACATCCTCGATCCGTTCCGGAGCCGAATCCCCCTCCGGACTGCCAAACCGCTTCCGGACTTCCTCGACCACATGATCCCGGTCATATTTTCTGTCGTCCGGAAACAGCAGCACGACATGGCCGCTGTATCTGACAACCGGATATCTGTCCGTACGGATATCATACATCCGGTACTGAAGGAGATACTCCTCCAGAAACCGCTTTGCTTCCTCTTTATCCTTAAACGACTGCGCTTCCCCATTCTCAAAACGCACGAACGTGTCATCTGTATATGCGGCTGAAAGATCCGAAACAGCCGCCTCTGCCTCCGGCAGACCTGCGCACGGCAGACCTGCCAGCAATATGGCTGCCGCTGCAGCCGCCAGGCAGACCCGCCTCCCCTTAGCTGTCAATTTCACGTCAGTACATTCCCCTCTTTCATACCTTCCCCTTATTGCCCCACGAATTGTCTGTGTATTTCAATTATATATAGTAAATAATAAAAAATCAATGTAGAATATTAACAATTTATTTTGTTTATAAAATAAGAATAAAAATAATTCTGATTGATTCCCCGGAAATATGTGCTATACTATCGTTAAATACGTAAAATGTTCGCCGGCCGTTTTACCGGGTCCTCGGACAAAAAGGAGGATTTCACCATGGCAGACCGTAATCTCACTCTGCTGACGGATCTCTACGAGCTTACGATGATGCAGGGGTATTTTAAAGAACAGGAACAGAACGTAACCGTCATTTTCGACGCTTTCTACCGCAGCAATCCCGGCGGCGGCAGCTACGCCATCTGCGCCGGGCTGGAACAGGCTATCGACTATGTGAAGAACATCCATTTCAGTTCCGAAGACATCGACTATCTGCGCTCTACCGGCCTATTTGAGGAGGAATTTCTCAAATATCTCCGCGGCTTCCATTTCAGCGGCGACATCTACGCGATCCCGGAAGGCACCGTTGTATTTCCGAAGGAACCGCTTGTAAAAGTCATCGCCCCCATCATGGAAGCCCAGTTCGTAGAGACGGCGCTTCTGAATATCATCAACCATCAGAGCCTGATCGCCACCAAAGCCTCCCGGGTAGTCCATGCGGCACAAGGGGACGGAGTCATGGAGTTCGGCCTGCGGCGGGCACAGGGGCCGGATGCGGGAATCTACGGCGCCAGAGCCGCCATGATCGCCGGCTGCGTCGCCACCTCCAACGTACTGGCAGGCCAGATGTTCGACGTGCCGGTGCGGGGAACCCACGCCCACAGCTGGGTCATGAGCTTCCCGGATGAACTGACCGCCTTCCGCACCTACGCCAATATCTTCCCGTCCGCCTGCATCCTGCTGGTAGACACCTACGATACGCTGAAATCCGGCGTTCCCAACGCGATCCGGGTCTTTACCGAGATGCGTGAAAAAGGCATTCCTCTGACCTTCTACGGGATCCGCTTAGACAGCGGCGACCTGGCCTACCTTTCCAAGGAAGCGCGCAAGATGCTGGACGCGGCCGGATTTGCCGACGCGGTGATCTCCGCCTCCAACGACCTGGACGAGAACCTGATCACCAGCTTAAAGCTGCAGGGCGCCGAGATCCACTCCTGGGGCGTGGGCACAAACCTGATCACCTCAAAGGACTGCCCGTCCTTCGGCGGCGTTTACAAGCTTTCCGCCATCTTTGATGAAGATACGGATACATTTATCCCGAAGATCAAGGTATCGGAGAACGCCGAGAAGATCACCAACCCCGGCAATAAAGTGATCCGCCGTATCTACGACAAAAAGACAGGCAAGCTGATCGCCGACCTGATCTGCCTGGCGGACGAAGTCTATGACGAGAAGGATCCGCTGCTGCTCTTCGACCCGGTCAACACATGGAAGCGGACTAACCTGGATGGCGGAACCTACACGATCCGCGAGCTGATGGTTCCGGTATTCCTGGAGGGCCAGTGCGTCTACCAGTCGCCGAAGGTCATGGAGATCCGCGACTACTGCGCACAGGAGATCGGCACGCTCTGGGAGGAATCCCTGCGTCTGGAGTTCCCGCACCGGATCCATGTGGATCTGTCCCTGCCGCTGTGGAAGATGAAACAGGAACTGCTGGCCGCCCACTCCGCTTAAGGATCGCCGGCCGGTTTCGGCAGTTCGTTCACAAAAAGTTTATAATTTCTTTACAAACTTGCTAAACGTATTTCATATTTATTCTCTATAGTATAAATAGTTAAGCAATTAACTGAATGTTTCAACTTTCATAGACATTTAGATAAAATTTTTTTCATAATCTGCCGGCATCCCGAAAGGGTTGCCGGCTCCTCCCTTTTTTCGGGGAAAGAATCCGTAAATCGTTTATAACCGGGACAGGATATTTTGGAAACGGACTGCGCATACTTCCATATCATCACATGCTTCGGGCCGCTGCGCGGCAGGCTTCCGGACAGCGTGCAGTGAAATATCGGTATGGAGGAAAGCTATACATGGCGTTTTCGACGAAAATAGACGACAATATCCGGCTGTTCAACGAGAAACTGGACGTAGAGACAAATTTTGACGTGGTATACCGGGTGCTCACGATCGGCGGCCGCATGAGCTGCCTGTATTTTGTGGACGGCTTTACAAAGGACGACGTACTTCTGAAACTGCTGCAGGTGTGGGAGGGCGTGAAGCCGGAGGACATGCCCACGGATGCCCACGAATTCTCCAAGCAGTACATTCCCTATGGGGAGATCGGGCTTCTGGACAGGGAGGAGGACGTGATCACTCAGCTTCTGATGGGTATCTCCTGCTTCTTCATAGACGGCTATGACAAATGCCTGACCGTAGACTGCCGCACCTATCCGGCCAGAGGCGTATCGGAGCCGGAGAAGGATAAGGTCATGCGCGGTTCCCGGGACGGCTTCGTGGAGACGCTGATCTTCAATACGGCCCTGATCCGGCGGCGCATCCGGGATCCCAAGCTGACCATGGAGATCCTGACCGCCGGCGAAAGCTCCCACACGGACATCGCCGTCTGCTATATGAAGGGCCGGGTGGACGAGCAGATGCTCTCGATGATCAAAGACAGGATCCGAAACATACAGGTGGACGCCCTCACAATGAACCAGGAGAGTCTGGCAGAGTGCCTGTATCCGAAGAAATGGTTCAATCCGTTCCCCAAATTCAAATTCTCGGAGCGGCCGGATACCGCCGCCGCGTCGATCCTGGAAGGCAATGTGGTGATCCTGGTAGATAATTCTCCCTCCGCCATGATCCTGCCCTCCTCGGTCTTCGATATCATCGAGGAAGCGGACGATTACTATTTCCCGCCGGTAACCGGAACCTACCTGCGCCTCTCCCGCATGACCACTTCCCTTCTGGCCCTGATCCTGACGCCGACCTGGCTTCTGCTGATGCAGAATCCCCATATACTGCCCACCTGGCTCCAGTTCATCAAGCTGTCAGAGGAACCCTATGTGCCGCTGATCGCCCAGCTCCTGATCCTGGAATTCGCCATCGACGGTCTCCGTCTGGCGGCTATCAACACGCCCAGTATGCTGACTACGCCCCTGAGCGTCATCGCCGGCATCGTGCTGGGCGAATACGCGGTCAGTTCCGGATGGTTTTCCAGCGAGACCATGCTGTATATGGCCTTTGTAACCATTGCAACCTATTCTCAGGCCAGCTTTGAATTGGGTTACGCCCTGAAGTTTATGCGGGTCATCATCCTGATCCTGACGGCCGCTTTTGACCTGTGGGGCTATATCGCGGGAATGGCCTTCTCCGTCTGCGCGGTCGTCTTCAACCGGACGCTGTCCGGAAAGAGCTATATCTACCCGCTGATCCCGTTCAGCTTCAGCGAACTGAAAAAGCGGTTCCTGCGGGGACGGCTTCCTCACAAGAACCGCTGATATTTCCATGCGGGCAAGGCGCCAGTGACGCCTTGCTTGTATTTCCATGCAGGAAGTGTGCCGGCGGCACGCTTCCTGTATTCCTGCTACGCGCCGGTTTCCGAAACCGGACGGGCCGTTCCCGCGCCGCGTCCTCCGCTCAGCACCCGCCAGATCCGCGGCGCGAAGCGTCTGAGAAGCTTCGCCGCCTGCCAGCACACCGCGTAGGCGATGGCCGGCATCGCCAGATACAGCGCCGCAGCCACGAATCCATTGCCGGGGAATACCCCCGCCGCCAGCTTACCGGCCAGGCGTACCGGCGCGAAATGGAAAGCATAGACGAAAAAGGTGCATTCCATAAACGGCTTTCTCTCCGCGAGCTGCCGCTCATTTACCAGAAGCCACATGCCCACAGGCACCAGGCAGCGGCTGAAGACAATGAACGGCGTCTCGGCGCGCAGATAGTAATCCGCCGCGCAGACCGCGCCGAGCAGCACCAGCTCCATCCCCAGGACACCGCGGTATCCGTCCCAGCCGCTTTCCGCAAATTTTCTGCAGTGCAGGGCCGCGAAGGCGGCGACGCTGTAATAGGTGAGCGCGTCCAGGTTCAGCCACGGGAGCTGCACGCCGCTTACGATCCCCCAGACCAGCAGCCCCAGCCAGAGAATGCCGGTCGCGGCATGTTCCATGGCCAGATACAGGACCGGCGCCAGCACGGTCAGCAGAAGCAGCTGGAACATGAACCAGAATACCGGATTCGCCTCATAGAGAACAGCCGCCCGGATCAGTCCCGCCAGGGAAAACGGAATCCGCTCCCGGTTTACGATATCGGACAGATACGGAATATAGCTCGCGACAAAATACCCGAAATAGTAAATCAGATTCCAGACCAGATAGGGAACCAGCAGACTGGTGACGCGCCGTTTCCATTTGCCGACCAGATCCTGCCAGGTAAAATTGCGGTAGAAAAGATACGCGGAAAGCATCAGAAAACAGGGGATGCTCGCCCGCGCAAACTCGAGAGCCGCCCCATACTGGAACGTCCACAGGGGATGGCCCGCGGCCGATTCCCCCAGAAACAGTTCCGCATTGCCGGCATGATTCCAGATCACCAGAAGACAGCAGATAAACTGGAACCAGCCGACCTTTTTCCGGAAGTCTCTTTCCTCCATAGCTTCTCCATGCAAAGCAGCGCGCCGGCTGCAGCGCACCCGCGATTATAGCGCCGCCGCGATCTTCTCCAGATGCTCTATATCCTTATGGCAGTGGGACGGAGCCGAATTCTCCAGAAGCATCGCGATCTGCGGCTTCTCCTTCTTCACCCACTTAAGCACCGTCTCATAATGGAACCAGCCCTCGCCTACATCGACGGTCTTCGGCTGGCCGTCCTCGATGACAAAATCCTTGATATGCAGCATCGTGATCCGGTCTCCGTAAAGCTGGAACGCCTTCTCAATGATACGATCCTGATCCTTGTAATTCTCGCCGTTGATCAGGTTCACCGGATCCAAAAGCGCGTCCACGTTCGGTGAATCGATGTCCCGCAGGAAGCGGTGCATCATCTCCGGGCAGTACAGCGTATGGTTGTGGACTGCCTCCACGCCCACGGTCACGCCCAGCTTCTCCGCCGCCGCCACGATCTCCCGCATGCTCTTGAGGAGCAGCTGGTAGCAGCCCTCGGTATAGGTATAGGGCGTCTGCCTGCCGTTTACATCATAACGGCCGGTCTCCGTACCGACCATATCCGCTCCCAGGATCTTCGCGTATTTCAGATGCTCGATGAAGCGGTTCACCTCGGCCTGACGCTTCAGCTCATCCGGATTCACCGGATTGATATAGCAGCCCAGGACTGCCACATGGATCCCCCTCTTATCCAGTTCGTTCCGCACATAGTGGGCCATGCCCGGCGAGTAATGGCCATAGCTGAAATCATAGTCCGTAAATGACTTGCTCATGGCCAGCTGGATCTGCAGGATCCCGTTCTCTGCCACATGGTCCAGCACCTCCGTCACCGTGCCGGGACGGCAGATATCGTGACATCTCATACCAAAATTCATACGGAAGCCTCCTCTCGAATTCGTAACGTTAGAAACATTTTACCACAAATTCATCTGGCGGGAAATAATTTTCAATATATTTTATCAAAAGAAAGACGTGCCCGCCCGGACACGTCTCCTGCATTTATATCTGTTTCTCCGCGATCTGCAATTCATTCCATCAGACCCGGCCGCCGGCTGCGTGTCGGCGACAATTCATTCTCACTCATTCACCGAGTAGTTCGGCGCTTCCTTCGTGATATGGATATCGTGCGGATGGCTCTCCTTCAGCGACGCCGCCGAGATCTTCACGAACCGCGCCGTATCCTGCAGCGTCTTGATATCCTTTGCGCCGCAGTAGCCCATACCGGAGCGAAGTCCACCCAGCATCTGGAACACCGTATCTTCTACCAGTCCCTTGTAGGCCACACGTCCCTCGACGCCCTCCGGCACCAGTTTCTTGGCGTCGGTCTGGAAATACCGGTCCTTGCTGCCGTTCTCCATGGCCGCGATGGAACCCATACCACGGTATACTTTATATTTCCTTCCCTGATACAGTTCGAAGGCACCCGGGCTCTCGTCGCATCCCGCGAACATGCTGCCCATCATGCAGACATTGCCGCCCGCCGCGATCGCTTTGGTGATATCGCCGGAATTCTTAATGCCGCCGTCGGCAATGATCGGGATGCCGTACTCCTTCGCCACCGCGTAGCAGTCCATGATAGCCGTGATCTGCGGTACGCCGATGCCCGCCACCACGCGGGTGGTGCAGATGGAGCCGGGGCCGATGCCTACCTTCACCGCGTCCGCGCCGGCCTCGATCAGAGCCCTCGTCGCCTCGCCGGTCGCCACATTGCCCGCGATCACGTCCAGATCCGGATAGGCCTCCTTGATCATCTTCACACAGCGCAGCACATTGGCCGAATGTCCATGGGCCGAATCCAGCACGACCACGTCCACATGGGCCTTCACCAGCGCTTCCACTCTCTCCAGCACATTGGCCGTGATGCCCACGCCGGCGCCGCACAGCAGGCGTCCCTGGGAATCCTTGGCGGAATTCGGGTACTTGATCTGCTTTTCAATGTCCTTGATCGTGATCAGGCCCTTCAGGTTGAAATCATCGTCCACGATCGGGAGCTTCTCAACTCTGGCCTTTGCCAGGATCTTCTTCGCCTCCGTCAGGGTGATGCCTTCCTTCGCGGTCACCAGGTTTTCGGAAGTCATGCATTCACTGATCTTCTTTGTAAAATCTTCTTCAAACATCAGGTCGCGGTTGGTGATGATTCCCACCAGTCTGCCGCCGTTTTCCACGATCGGGACTCCGGAAATGCGGAACTTGCCCATCAGCTCGTCCGCATCCTTCAGCGTATGTTCCGGGGTAAGGAAAAATGGATCCGTAATGACTCCATTCTCCGAGCGCTTTACTTTGTCTACTTCCTCCGCCTGCGCCTCGATGGACATGTTCTTGTGGATGATGCCGATGCCGCCCTGCCGCGCCATGGCGATGGCCATGCGGTGCTCCGTGACCGTGTCCATTCCCGCGCTCATCAGAGGGATGTTCAGCTTGATCTTCTTAGTCAGATGCGTGGTCACGTCTACCTGGTTGGGGATGACCTCCGAGTAGGCGGGAACCAGCAACACGTCGTCAAAGGTAATGCCTTCACCGATAATTGCGCCCATTGAATGCTCCTCTCTTTCTGCCGTGATGTAAAAAGTTGTACCCGTTCAGGCGGCGTGCCGTCCCGCCGTCCGGACTTTTAAATATTTATTAGTGAGATAGTATAGACCACTTTGCCGGACTTGTCAAGCATTATGAAAACACAAAAGGACAGCCGCGTGCAGCTGCCCTTGCGATCCTTATTTGACGACCTTCCGCGGCCCTCTCTGCCACAGATGGTTCAGAAGCTTCTCATTCGGTTCCAGAAGGATCTTCGTGGCAACGCCGTCCTTCTGGGCGACCATGCCGTAAACCTTCGCGCCCGGCTGACGGGACGAGAAATCAAGGGTCTTCATATCCTTCCTCTCCGCGTCCTTCAGAAGATAGGAGTCCACCGGAGCCAGGATCTCGATCTGGTCGATCGTTCCCTCCCAGACTCTCTTGCGGCGCCTCTGGCCCATGATCTTGTCGATGCTCAGCTGGTCGTTGACCGCCAGATACTCAAATTCCAGATCCATCATCGGGAAGATGAAGTAGACGCCGGCGATAGCCAGAAGCAGGATAATAAAGCCCAGCGGCAGCATCATCATCACGAAAAAGCTGACGATACACAACAAGATCAGCAGTCCCTTCACCAGGATCGCGTATCCCGGCGTCTTGCGCTTTACCAACCATTCCACATAAGCGTCATTCATAATCGTTATTCCTTTCCTAAGTTATTCGGCCGCATCCGCCCCGGCTGACCATTCCGAAAAACAGCGGAGACAGACCCTCATGCTGTCATGAGCGGCCGGCCTCCGCAACGTAACCTTCATTCTCCATATCGCCCTTGCCGGTTCGACCGGCTCTCAGCGATACATCATCCTACTAATATCCTGCGGGTCCGCCTGCCGCTTACATCATCCCCATGCCTGCGCCTGCGGGAGCAGCCGGGGTCTCTTCTTTAATATTAGCAACAACGGACTCAGTTGTCAATAACGTGGACGCAACACTTGTCGCATTCTGCAGCGCGCAACGCGTCACCTTCGCCGGATCCAGGATACCGGCAGCGATCATATCCACATATTCTTCGTTGTAAGCGTCGAAGCCGGTGCCGACCTCGGACTCTTTCACCTTGTTGACGATGACGGAGCCTTCCAGTCCGGCATTGGCCACGATGTGGTACAGCGGGGACTCCAGCGCCTTCAGGATAATCTTCGCGCCGGTCTTCTCGTCGCCGTCCATGCCGTCCAGAACCTTCTCCACCTTCTTGATCGCGTGGATATAAGCGGAACCGCCGCCCGCGATGATGCCTTCCTCCACAGCCGCTCTCGTAGCTGCCAGGGCATCCTCCATGCGCATCTTGGCTTCCTTCATCTCGGTCTCAGTCGCAGCGCCCACACGGATCACCGCTACGCCGCCGGCCAGCTTCGCCAGTCTTTCCTGCAGCTTCTCACGGTCGAAATCAGAGGTAGTCTCCTCGATCTGTCCGCGGATCTGGGCGATCCTTGCGGAAATGGCCGCCTTGTCGCCTTCGCCGTCTACGATAACGGTGTTCTCCTTCTGAACCTTCACGGACTTCGCACGGCCCAGCTGATCCATGGTCGCTTCCTTCAGATCCAGACCAAGCTCCTCGGAGATCACCTGGCCGCCGGTCAGGATCGCGATATCCTGCAGCATCTCTTTCCTTCTGTCGCCGTAGCCCGGAGCCTTCACCGCGACTACGTTGAAGGTGCCGCGCAGCTTGTTGACGATCAGGGTGGTCAGGGCCTCGCCTTCCACGTCCTCGGCAATGATCAGCAGTCTTGCGCCGGACTGGACCACCTGCTCCAGTAACGGCAGGATCTCCTGGATATTGGAAATCTTCTTGTCAGTGATCAGGATGTAGGGATTGTCAAGGACAGCCTCCATCTTATCCATATCGGTGCACATATAAGCGGACACATAGCCGCGGTCGAACTGCATGCCTTCCACCAGATCCAGCTCGGTCTTCATGGTCTTGGACTCTTCAATGGTGATAACGCCGTCGTTGGAGACCTTCTCCATGGCGTCCGCCACCATCTCGCCGACCTCGTCGCTGGAAGCGGAGATCGCCGCAACGCGGGCGATCTGGGCCTTGCCGTTGATCGGCTGGCTCATGGAAGCAATCGCTTCTACCGCCGCGTCCGTGGCCTTCTTCATGCCCTTGCGCAGGACGATCGGGTTGGCGCCTGCCGCCAGGTTCTTCATGCCTTCATTGATCATGGCCTGTGCCAGAACCGTCGCCGTCGTGGTACCGTCGCCGGCCACATCGTTGGTCTTCGTGGCAACTTCCTTCACCAGCTGGGCGCCCATGTTCTCAAATGAGTCCGCCAGTTCGATCTCCTTGGCGATGGTCACACCGTCGTTGGTAATGAGCGGCGCGCCGAAGGACTTATCCAGGACAACGTTGCGTCCCTTGGGACCTAAAGTCACACGTACCGTATCTGCCAGCTGGTTCACGCCGGACTCCAGGGCTTTTCTCGCGTCTACACCGAATTTGATTTCCTTTGCCATAATTACATTCCTCCAGTCTTATTATACTTACTCGATCACAGCCAGAATATCGTTCTGCTTCACAACCACGTACTTCTCATCCTCTACTTCCACTTCCGTGCCGGAATACTTGGAGTAGATCACCTTATCTCCTACCTTCACCTGCATGGTGACTTCCTTGCCGTCCACGACTCCGCCGGGACCTACGGCGATCACCTCCGCCTGCTGCGGCTTCTCCTTGGCCTGGCCGGGAAGAACGATCCCCGACTTGGTGGTCTCTTCCGCCACCAGCTGCTTTAAGACAACTCTGTCAAATAATGGTGTCAGCTTCATATGTTTATTCCTCCTTGATGAAAAAATGAATTTCGATAGGCTTCTTTCATTTCCAGAATATGTTATATCACGCTTTGTTAGCAGTGTCAAGGGTCGAGTGCTAATTTTTTGTGAAAAATTTGTGACATCTTAAAGCGCCCGGATCCTTCCCCGAAGCGCCGGAATATCCCGCGGCGGAACGCTGAGTTCCTCGACGCCGATGGAAAGGAAATACTCCGTCATCGCCGGATCCGCGGCCAGCTCTCCGCAGATTCCCACCGGGATCCCGGCGGCACGGGCGTTCTTAACCGTCATTTCAAGAAGACGCAGAACCGCCGGATGATGCGGGTCGCAGACAGGCGGATGCGCGGGACCCGGCGCGTTTCCCGCAGATTCACGCACGCCGGACGGCACATTCGCGGCTCCCGCCGCCTCTTCGTACGCAGCCGGCACTCCCGCCGCCTCTTCGTACACAGCCGATGCCTCCGCAGCCCTTTCGCGCGCAGCCGGTACTCCCGCCTCCCCTTCGTACACAGCCGATGCTCCCGCCGCCCCTTCGCGCGCAGCCGGCGCTCCCGCCGTATACGCAGACGGGACACCGGCGCAGCCCTGCCGGTCGCAGGCCAGGGTATACTGGGTCAGGTCATTGGTACCGATACTGAAAAAATCCGCTTCCTCCGCCAGCCGGCCGCTTAGAAGCGCCGCAGCCGGCGTCTCGACCATGATCCCGACAGGCGTCTTCGGATCGAACGAAATACCTTCGCCGCGCAGCTCCTCCTGCGCCTGCCGCCAGACCTGCTTCGCCTCCGTAACCTCCCATACGGAGGTTACCATCGGGAACAGAATCCTTAAGCTGCCGTATGCGGAAGCACGGGCCAGCGCCCGAAGCTGGATTTTAAACAGTTCCGGACGGCTGAGGCTGAACCGGATCCCGCGGTTCCCCAGCGCCGGATTCGCCTCCGGGGCAAGTCCCAGATAATCCGCCTGCTTATCCGATCCCACATCGAGCGTACGTATAATAACAGGGCGGCCTTCCATGGCGGAGAGCACCTGCCGGTACGCCTCAAACTGCTCCTCCTCCTCCGGCCCGCTCTCCCTTCCCAGGAACAGGCATTCGCTGCGGAACAGGCCGACGCCGTCCGCGCCGCTGTCCAACACCGCGGGAATATCCGCCGGGAAACTGATATTACAGCAGAGTCGGACAGACCGGCCGTCCTTCGTCTCCGCTTTCTCTCCTTTCAGCGCCTCCAGCCTCTCCGCCTCCTCCCGCTGCCTGTCCTTTTTCATCAGGAAGCGGGTCCGCGTCTCCTCATCCGGCGCGACCGCGATCTCCCCGGTATCCCCATCCAGCAGGATCTCCAGCCCTTCATATTCCGGCTTCAGCTGTCCGCCTGTTCCGACGACGGCCGGGATTCCCATGGTACGCGCCAGGATCGCCGTATGGCCCGCGGGAGAGCCGCCGGCGGTGATAAATCCCAGAACCCGCTTACGGTCGAGGCGAAGCGTCTCGCTGGGCGCCAGATCGTCCGCCGCCAGAATAAACGGGAGCTCCGCATCCGAAGGAACCTCCGTCCGGGCCTCCGCCCCGCCCATGGCTTCCACGATCCTGCGCGCCACGTCCTCGACATCCGCGGCCCGGGCCCCTATATAATCGTCCGCCGCCGCGATCCTGGACGCAGTCTCCCCGGCCGCGTCCATAACCGCCGCTTCCGCGTTCATATGCTCCCTTCGGATACGTTCTCCGACCTCTTTTTCATATTCCGGATCCATCGTCATGATCTCATGCGCCGCAAGGATCTGCGCCGCTTCCCCGTCCGGGCGCCCATCCGCCGTCTTCTGCGCCTGATCCGCCAGCTCGCGGATCTGCCGGGCCGCCTCCCGGCGGGCACTGTCAAAACGCTTCCATTCTTTATCGCCGTCTTCCGCCGTATAGCGCGGCACATCCTTTTCCGGTCTTCCAAAGAATCTGAGCCGTCCGGCCGCGATGCCGCCGGACACGCCGGTTCCACGAATCAGAATCATGATAAGTCCCCCTTTGCGCCTGTCATTTTTATTTTGTCACAGGTTATTGGGAAATGCAACCGCGCGCAAACACATTTAATAAAATTTTTCTTAATATATCCCTTCCATTTTTGGAATAATGGTATTACAATAAGGAAAAATAGTGTTCATGCGGAAAGGGGTATCTATTATGGCAAAAAAGAGTTTCGGCAGATTGATCGCACTGGCGGCGGTTGCCGGCGCGGCTGCCGCGGCGGTTTCTTATTATCTGAAGTACAGGTCCTTCAGCCGGGAGCTGGATGAGGATTTTCATGATTTCGAAGGCGAAGAAGAGGAGGAGCTCGGTGAGGAAGCTCCCGCGAGAAATTATGTGACCCTGCCTCCGAAGGTCGAAGAGGCGAAGGAGACGCTGAAGGAAGTGACGGGACAGGCCAAAGAGAAGGCGAAAAGCGCCGCCAAAGCGGTAAAGGAAACCGTGAAGAACGCAGCGGAGAAGGCGAAAAACGCCGGAAAGGACGCCGCCGATTCCGTACAGGAGAAGGCGGAGACCGCGGCCGTCATGGCAGAAGACGCCGCCGATGCGGCGGCTGACGCGGCTGACGATGCCGTCGACGCGGTTAAAGACGCTGTGGCGGAAGCGGCAGACGATACCGCCGACGCGGTTAAGAACGCTGTGGCGGAGGCGGCAGACGCGGTTTCCGAAACTGCCGCGGACGCCGCTGAGGTATTCGAGGATGCCGGCGAATTCGATTTGTTCGGGAATGCCGCAGAAGACGCCGATACGAAGAAGGCGGCCGAAAGCGCCACCATTGAAGAGGATCAGGAATAAGCCATCCCAGACAGATAAGGCACTGCGAAAGCGGATTTGAACCGCCGCTTCCGCAGTGCCTTTTTCATGCCGCGGAGGACTGCTCCGCGGCTTATTCCCACGTCAGAAGATTCTGGAAATAAGGCTCCGAAACACTGTCTGCCGGAACCGTATAGGCGTGGGACGCGTCTCCGTCAGACGGAAGCAGGTAAGAGTCCTGGGAGCTGTCGTACTGCCACGCGCCGTCGATAACAAGAACGCCGTTTTCCGCCTGCATAGTCCAGCCGGCTTCCTCCCCCTGCGCGTTCACGGTAGTCAGAAGCATCTGCCCGTTCATCCGGTCATCCCGGAAGGTTCCGCTCCGAGTCAGGCTGCGATTCTCCTCTCCGGCGCCTTCATAACGGCAATAGCCCTCCTCCCCTTCTCCGTTCATCCGTCCGGCCTTCCATTCTCCGGAAGCATAGTCGTAACGGGCGCCGTCTATCTCGACGGCCTGGAACGCAACGCATTTTCCTTCGGGACGGCCCCCGGAGAATTCTCCGAGAAACAAAAGGGAAGAACGCGCCAGAACCAGACCCTCTCCCCCGATCTCCTTCGTCAGCACGCCGTCCCGGTAGAGATACCGTTTCTCCTCCATCGTCACATAATACAGCTCCGACAATGCCTCCGACTGGGAAAGCATCAGCCGGGCGGCCTTTTCATACTCGCCCCCGCCTATATATTCAGCCAGAAGGTCGAGAAGATCCTTCTGATCCCGCGTCAGCTCCGGCGGAAGTGCCTCCGCCGCCAGACTCTCTTCCATCTCCCTGCGCACCTCCTCGGCGGCGGATTCCGCCGCCGACTCCGCCAGCGCATGGGCGCTGGACTCCTGAACGCTCTCATTCAGATCATCCTGCAGGCTGTGATACGCCTCCTGACGGGCAATCTGTTCATGGTGATACCGCCCGGACAGCCCGATTCCCGCCGCCAGCCCCGCCGTCAGGCACAGGGCGCCGGTCAGCGTTGTTAACAGCGCCTTTCGATTTAACCGCAACTTCAATGCATCTCCCCCCTCAACCTTCCGCATAAAAAGGGCTGAAGACGCAATTCTCCGCGTTTCAGCCCTCGTACATGCAGCGTGAATGATACTCCGCTTATTTATCCAGCCTGAAGGAACTCTTAAGCGACACGATCCGGTTGAATACCGGAGCGTCCGGCCTGCTGTCCTTACTGTCCACGCAGAAATAGCCGCTGCGCATAAACTGGAAGCTGTCGTATGCCTTCGCGCCCTTCAGCGCCGGTTCCACATAGCAGTTCTTCAGCACCGTCAGGGAATTGGGATTCAGATTCAGCGTACCGTCCTCGTTCAGCTTCCCTTTCTCCTCGTCCACGATATTCTCATAGAGACGGCATTCCACCTTCTCCGCCGTCTCCGCGGAAACCCAGTGGATCGTACCCTTCACCTTCCGCGCGTTAAAGCCCGAACCGCTCTTCGTCTCCGGATCGTAGGTCGCGTGAACCACGGTCACATTGCCATCCGCGTCCTTCTCGCAGCCGGTGCAGGTGACGAAATACGCACCGAAGAGACGCACCTCATTGCCCGGGAACAGCCGGAAATATTTCTTCGGCGGCTCCTCCATGAAATCCTCCCGTTCGATATAAAGCTCGCGGGAGAACGGAACCTGGCGAAAGCCCAGTTCCTCGTTCTCCGTATTGTTCGGGACGGTCAGCATCTCGGTCCGGCCCTCCGGATAATTGTCAATGACCAGCTTCACCGGATCCAGGACCGCCATCATGCGGGGCTTCTTCAGCTTCAGATCCTCCCGGATACAGTACTCCAAAAGGGCGTAATCCACGGAACTGTTGGCTTTGGCCACGCCTACCAGCTCCACAAACTTCTGGATGGACTCCGGCGTATAGCCGCGGCGTCTTAAGGCTGCGATGGATACCAGCCGCGGATCGTCCCAGCCGTCCACGATGCCGTCCTCCACCAGCTTCTTGATATAGCGCTTACCGGTAACTACATTCGTCAGGTACAGCTTGGCGAATTCGATCTGCCGGGGCGGATTCTCAAACTCGCACTCCCGCACCACCCAGTCGTAGAGCGGCCTGTGGTCCTCGAATTCCAGCGTGCAGATGGAATGGGTGATATGCTCCACCGCGTCCTCGATCGGGTGGGCGAAATCGTACATCGGATAGATGCACCATTTGTCCCCGGTATTATGGTGGGTCATATGGGCCACCCGGTAAATGACCGGATCCCTCATATTAATATTCGGGCTCGCCATATCGATCTTGGCGCGCAGCACCTTCTCGCCGTCGGCGTATCGGCCCTCCTTCATCTCCTCAAAAAGCTTCAGATTCTCCTCCACGCTGCGGTTCCGGTAGGGGCTCTCTTTGCCCGGCGTCGTGAAATCGCCCCGGTACGCCTTGATCTCATCGGCGCTTAAGTCGCAGACGAACGCCTTTCCCTTCTTGATGAGCAGCACCGCGCACTCGTACATGGTCTCGAAATAATCCGACGCGAAAAACAGCCTGTCCTCGAAGTCGGCGCCCAGCCACTTTACATCCTCGATGATGGACTCGACGAACTCGGTCTTCTCCTTCGTCGGGTTGGTGTCGTCGAAACGGAAATTGAACTTGCCGCCGTATTTCTTCGCCAGGCCGTAATTCAGAAGGATCGACTTGGCGTGTCCGATATGCAGGTAGCCGTTGGGCTCCGGCGGAAAACGGGTCTGCACATGGTCGTAGACGCCCTCCGCTAAATCCTTCTCGATCTCCTGCTCGATAAAATTCTTTGAATTTTCCGCCGTTTCCGCTGCTTCCGCAGTCATCTCAACCGGTTTTTCCATAATCTCCTCCAGCGATCTGTCATGACATTCTTTCCAATAATAGGCTATCATAACACATTTCGCTATGATTGGAAAGAGGTATCCGGCACAAAATTTCGGCGCGGCCGGAGGAAAGACTGTACAATTATCACACGCGGCCGCTCCAGAGAATTTTTTGAATCACCGGTTGACAAATAGAAAATCTCGTGCTAATATAACATACGGCTCGTTGAGGAGCCGTAAAAGGCTGGCGTGGCACAGGCGGTAGCGCACCTCATTGGTAGGGATGAGGTCGCCAGTTCGAATCTGGCTAGCAGCTCCAGAGTTTTATGTTTCCAAGCTACCTTGGCGCAGTCGGTAGCGCGCATCCTTGGTAAGGATGAGGTCGGCGGTTCAAGTCCGCTAGGTAGCTCTCGAAACTGGCGAGAATAAAGGCTTTTTGAGGAATTATCCTCGAAAGGTCTTTATTTCTTTCTGGGAGAAAGACGAACGGATAACATTCTCTTTTTTGGACGAGGATTTTTGTATAGCGTTGTGTTGCTACTTTTAGGAAATCCAAATTTGTGACCATTTTGTTGCCAGACAAATTTGAACGCTATTCGGAGACTGACAGCCAAATATAAGGCTCCTTTTCTATTCATGGATATTACCTGCGGAAAGGCGGTTATTTTCTTTTTATATCCTTTTCTGCATGAAATTTCCAGATTTATATTAAAATCGATTCTAGGCGGCTTCTAGGGGCTTAGAACCGTATTTGAATTTTAGGAAAGAAAAACAAAGCTGGCAAAAGCCAGAAAAAAATATAAAAAATATTTCAAAAACCTGTTGCCTTTAATAAAGAAAGGTCGTATAATAAAGAATAAGCAGAAAAAGTGTCAAAAATATTAAGTGCTTAGTAGAGCGAGTGTCGAGAAGACATTGGCTCTTTTTTTGCGTTCAAAAATAATTTGGAGGTATAGATGTGTGCGGTGTAACACTGAGCAAAAAGAAAGCCTGTCAAGGCATGGACGGAATGAACCTTGAATATACTCTCGGCCTTGCGGGTATGGAGAACCTATATTTACCCGAAAAAGAATTAAAGAATGAGGCGAACAACACGATTGTCAAGATTGACGTTGTTGGAGGGAAAATAAGGGCTTATGTAAATGCTGTTCATTCTATCAGGCTGAACAATATTAAACCGTTTGGTATTGCAGATACTATCAAACTGGAATTAGTCCGAAACAAGGTTACAGAGTTTATACACTCCTATTTGCAAGAGCATTTGCAGGATAAGTATTCAGACGAATTTATAAACAATATGAAAGTTACTGCGCTAGAGTGCAATATAACCTTACCCTGTGTTGGTGGTGCTACTCCCTCGGACGTTATCCATCTGTTAGATATGTGTCTGGATAGGACAGTTATGTTTAGGAAGCGGAAAAGGTGTTCTAAATGCGAAAAAGTTAATACTGGCGTCCAATTTACGAAACCGAAAGAATATCGTTTGAAGATTTATGATAAAACGGACGAACAGAGGGAAAAAGGAAATCTTGCAGTAGAAAGTAATCTGCTCCGCATTGAATGTGTGTTTATTGACAGATCATTGAAACGTATGTATGGAGAAAAAAGGACATTGAGAGATATTTTGTCTACACAGGCAATAGAAACTCTCTGCAAAGAGTACAAACGGGCGTTGATACAAGATATTATTGGTACATACGTCAGGCCATATTTGACAGATTGCAAAAAGAAATTAGTTGAAAGCCTGACCACAAGTGATTCCGGACACGAAATAAGTGATACAGTAATGCGGCACCGAGAATTGATTGTAGATGATGATATTTTGCGGAAAGCCTTGAAGGACTGGTATAAAATTCGGAATGCGAATGATATTTCAAAGCAGGTGATTTACCAATATCGTAAGAAAGGTTTGGGGTTGCCGGTAGGAGTATTAAAGACGATAAAGACATTTCACACATCAGCAGGATAAACGAAAAATTGACCTATCCGCTGTTTTTAGGAATGAGCCCAAAGCAGAAAAGCAATGTGCTTTTATAGGTTTTCCTGTGGTGTAAGCAATGGTTTGCGGTATGGTAATAGCGTTTTTGCAAAAACGGTATCGGTCCTATAAGATATTGGACCAAAACAGAGAAATTGTAACAACGAAATAACAATGTAGGATTGAAAGGGGTGTCGGTGTGAATGTTGGGGTATTAAGCTATGACGCTAAAATAAACGGTACTCCTGCTAACGGTAAAGAAGCATATAGGACTGTGATTGAACAGTTGCAGTCTGAAATATCGGAACGGCAGGAAATCTTGAAAGAGTTAAGCATACCCGCTGTAAAGCGTGAAATCATTAGGCAATGGACACCGAGCAAGCGTAATGTAGCAATAACAATGTATGAGAAATAGGGAGCGTGATTGATATGGGATTTGCAAAAGGGCAATCTGGAAATCCGAAAGGCAGACCGAAACAGACGGAAGAAGAAAAAGCCGAAAAGGATCTATTCAAGAGTTTGCTTAAATCTTCTACTGTCACCGCCTTGCAGAGCATAATCGAGATTGCCAATAGTAAATGCCATAAAGACCGCTTCAATGCGTGTAAGTATCTGATTGATAAGGCGTATGGTTCAAATGCAGTGTTTCTGCTTGACGGTACAGACCAGTTTGAATCGGTTGTAATTAACGTAGTACCTTATAGGCAAGATAATGAAGACGAGGATTGGGAATAAAATTCCCAGAAAAAGGAGGATATAAAAATGGCTGATATAGGATTCGTTGAACAGCATAACGATTTGGTTATGCAGATTAACAAGGCGGTTGCAGTTGAGGATATGCGGCCGATTGTTCCGTTGGTAAAAGAGTTTTATACGACATATCATAATGTAGACAAGTATTCCACCGAACGTCTGTATGAAAAATGCGTGAACAAAATTCAAAATATGATTGATGACAATGGAGTTACATTTTCACGCATTACGGAGCGGCTCGAAAGAATCAACAATTCCGTTTATGATTTTGAGGGAGAAAAGGACGATCGGCAAGCAGTAAATAATATGGTACTGCAACTAATCTCCCGTTTGCCGAAAGAACAAAATGCAGCCAATGCCGGGAAGATTGCAGATATTATCGGACAGTCTACCAATTCCGTAATTGGCAGCAAGGCAGTCTTGGAATTGATGAAAATTCCGGCTTATGCCGATATGGTGAGTGAGAGTCAGAAACAGCGTGCCTTTGAGGGTTCTAAGTCCGAAAGCCAGAAAGCATTTGAACGGATAATGGAACAAGAGCGTTCTATTGCGGAAAAGGCTCGCGCCGATGTATATTTACAAGGGTTTCATCTTCGTATATTGCAGAAACAGCTTAATGATATTAAAAAGACTTCTATGTGGGGATAATCAATCCCCAATAGATATATCAAATTGAGAAAATAATAAAATCGGTTGCTAGAGATTAACCCGAAGTTGTCCAAGAAGGAAATTAAAATAATAATGGACAACGGTACAGTTATTCAGAAGAATTTGTATTGTGTCCCTACGAGAAAGGGAGCAATCAAAATGGAGAAAGTATGCAGACCGAATTTTGCGGTAATTAAAAATGATGGAATACCAGACGATACAGAGCCGAGGGCATTACCAAGAATGAAGACGATTAAAGAAATGATGGAACTGACAGGGCTGTCTTATACGTTCCTTCGGAAACTGTGTATGCAGAATGAAATCGTACATATCCGTACTGGAAAGAAGTATTTAATCAACTATGACAAGTTTGTTGATTATCTGAATGGCGAAGGGCGTGCTTAAAAAGTATGCTTTTTAATACTTCCCAAAACGAAGTGGAAAAGTGCTTAAAATCTATGCAGAACAATTTTTGATAATTCTTGAAACTGGCTGTTGACTTTTTAAGACTTATTGGTGACGATATAGTCAGAACAGAACAAGTGTTCGACAGTCTTTAGAGAAAGGAGAAATGAGCCATGACAAGATGTGAGTTGCTAGAAAGCAAAATTGAGGACATGGAGAATAAAGGATACGGATGTATGTTTGTAGACCTTTGTTCAGAGAAGCTGGTTCCCTATGAGATGTTTACAGATGAAATGTTGGAAAATGCTACTGCCCTATACTTCGTCCAGATGACAGACAGTATTTTCGAAAACGGATTAGACAGTCTGGACGGAGTAAACTATATTAAGATTAAGTGCTAAGAAAGGTTGAGAGTGTTCTGATGAACAGTGATTTTAAGAAACGGATTGAAAGTGAAGCGAAAGCAATCATACCAACAACTAATGCAGATTTGATTTGCAAGGATTGTTTGTTAAGGTTTGACGACACATGCGGTTTTCCCGGTAATGTGGGGAAGTGTGAATACTATCCTTGGGAACAGGGCGGAAAACCGAATGAGATTTTGCTAGGTGGCAAAAAGTGTAAAGGCTATGTTAAAGAGTGATAAGGAGTATCAAGATGAAAGTGGTTGCATACCATAGGACAAGTACAACGGATCAGCACCTTGACAGAGGGATAGCTGAAATCAAAAAATACTGTGCAGAGCATGGCATGAATCTGTATAAGGACAAGGTTTATACAGACCAGCAGACAGGGAAGAATTTCAATCGTCCACGTTACCAGATGTTAAAAGAAGAAATCCTCGAAAGCGGCGATACATTGATTGTAACGGAACTTGACAGGCTTGGCAGAAACAAGAAAGCTACCCTAGAGGAATTACGGTTCTTTACGGATAATGGTATTCGTGTCATGGTGTTGGAACTTCCTACTACTCTACTTCCAATCGAGGACATGGAAAACTCTATGGCTAAGATGATGTTAGAGACAATCAATAATATGATGATTGAGTTGTATGCGAGTATGGCTCAGGCTGAAATGGAGAAAAAAGAAAAGCGTCAGCGTGAAGGTATTGAGGCGAAGAAAGCCAGAGGGGAATGGAGCGATTACGGACGCCCCCGGGTAATGGATATAAATGATTTTGCCAAACAGTACCAAGCGGTGGAGCGTGGAGAGAAAAAGCCCTTCGAACTGTTGCGAGAGTTGGGAATGACGAAAGCCACTTTCTATCGGTACAAGGGCATGTTAAAGAAAGAGGTGGAATAATGGCTTCCATTAAAAGAAAAGAGAAAAAGAATGGCGAGGTCGTCTATCGGATAGATATTGCTCTGGGGTATGACAACACCGGCAAGAAAAAAGTCAAGGTTATTACATACAGACCAAACCAGAGTGCTACCCCAAAACAGCAGGAAAAGGAAGTCCAGAAGTATGCCCTAGATTATGAGGATAAGTTAAAGCATGGCGAGAGTTTCGAGGGCGAAGAAATGTCATTCGAGGACTATGCGGAAAAATGGTTGGAGTCAAGAAAAGAGGAACTTGCATATTCAACGTATGAATCGTATGTGCGAATTGTTAATCTGAAAATCGTTCCGTATTTGGGGAGATATAAGGTTGCCAGAATAAAGCCGCCTATCATTGAAGCATTTTATAAAACTCTGGTTGATGATTACGCAAATGGTTCCATCCGCAAGGTGGCAAATGTTTTAAGCGGAATGTTCCGTACTGCGGTTAGGTGGCAGATGATACAAGTCAACCCTTGCCGAGATGCCAAAGTGCCAAAGCATAATGACGAGGAAAGCACTCTGAAATACTATACTCCTCAACAATCTTTAATGTTTCTGCGGTCATTGGATATGACGTTTGAGACGATTGTAAGAGGACATCAGAGGGTAGATGATACGGGCAGACCGTATTTTGTGGCAGACTATACAGAGCCGCATACATTACCGTTGCAGTTAAAGGTATTCTATACATTGTCATTATATTGCGGTTTTCGCAAAGGGGAGACATTGGCGCTACATTGGAGCGATATTGATTTTGAAAACAGGAAAATCAAGATTTCAAAGTCGGTAGGCAAGGCTGAAGACGGAGTTGCAATCAAGAAGCCGAAAACAGCTACTTCCATACGGACGGTAGGTTTTCCAGATGAAATAATACCGTTACTGAAGCAGTACAAGAGAGAATATAGTGTATATCGATTTAGCGTCGGTACTGCATGGAAAGGAGACGGGAACCTGTTTATTCAGGACGATGGTAAGCTGATGGGGCGTTCTACCCCGTATCAGAGTTTCAAAAGGCATTTGAAGCGGTATAACGATTGGGTAAGGGAAAATCCAGAAGAAGCGGCGAAACAAGGCTATGAGCCACTTCCAGTTATCCCTTTGCATGGGTTAAGACATTCCTGTGCTACTCTGCTGAATTATCTGGACGTAAACATTATTGATATTAGCAAAGTGTTGGGTCATGCAAAGAGTTCAACGACAATGGATATATACGCTCATTCCTTTGAAGAACAGAATACAGAGGCGGCAAACAAGTTAAATGATTTTATTCGAGAAAACATGAGACAGAGGGCATAAACAAAACGAGAGCCAGCGGACAGTGATCCAACGGCTCTTGTTTATTGCTATTCATCTTTAATCTCCATGTGATCGAGGGCATATTGCAGAGCCATTCCAATCAGCTCGTTTCGGGAACGGTTGGTGCGTGCGGAAAGCTCGTTATACTTCTCCTGCAAGGCTCGGTCAATCCGGATAGTCATGGTAACAGCCTTGTCCTCCTTCGGAACGACAACAAATTTGTCCATAAGTCTCAATTCCTCCATACCTTTTGAGTACATTATAGAGTGTGTCGTTATTCTGAATCTATAACACAAAATGCGTTGGAATTAGATGTGAAAATACAATAGACTTTTGCATTGAGTTGTGATAACATGGTGTCTAGTGGTAATACCGTACAAAAATCGTACAGGGAGTTGGTTAGATACCATGATAAGCGTACAAACTGCCGAAAGCATACTGTCTAATAGCGATAAGCTGTTGACCGGCATGAGGAAATATAAGAAAATAATGGACGCCCTCTACTGGACAGATGTATCTGCTGACAGAGATTTCCAACGTATGTTTAATGATTTTTTTGTCATGCGTTCCAGAAAAAGCCAGTATTACGAAATGTTCTACGCATATCTTGAAGAAAAGAAAGATGCAGGTACAACTTTCGAGGAAACGCTGGACTATCTGAACCAAGCCGAGGGGCGGTTTGAAATATCTTTCTCAAGCAAGCTGATACACGTTATCAATCCTAACAGACCGATATGGGATAATAACGTAGCGGTGGAGCATTTCAGAATGAGACTGCCCGGCTATGGAGCGGGAATACCTACCCGACGTATAGAAATCATTAAGGCATATCACGAGTTTTGCAGTAGGTTCTATGAATATCTGGATTCTAGTAAGGGGCAGACAATACTTAGGTTGTTCAATGACAAATATCCCCATACTGGCTTTACAGACGCGAAAAAGCTCGATTTCCTTATGTGGGTAGATTGTGATTGAATGAAATCATTATTCTAAGGAGGATTGGCAATGTTTGGAAAAAATGCAGAGGACAAAGCGGCTGAGAAGCAGGCAAAGCAGGAGGCAAAAGACAGAGCGGCTATGGAGAAGTTTGGACTGGACTTCGATAGCTACACCGAGGCTGACATAAGACGCAGGAATATCAATTCGGCAAAAGAGATCGCCGGAAGTCTGGCAGGTTCCAAGATGTATTCATTCGGCAGTCTGTTGACTGGCAGCGCAAATGAAACTTTCTCGCTTGAATTGGCAAGGGCACAGGTGGAACAGAATTTTATCCTTATGCGGCAGAATGAAGAAATCATACGCTTGCTAAAGAAGATAGCAGAGAAATAAAAAATTGCCCTGACCTAAACGGTCGGGGCTTTTATAGATCCATAGAAAGAAATCCTTGACAGGGTGCAGATAAAACTTTATCATATATTGCGTGAGCAACAAGAGCAGAAACAAGTTGTTTTTGTGTTGCCAACGTGTTTCTAAAGTTACAATGCACCATCAAAAGCGGAGACGAGACAGACAAGGAAAGTCGCTTAGATACAGCGTATTCCGGCGAGACAGCCAACTACATGACGAGTTAGAAAAAGCGTTATATGTTTTTGGTAGTGAGGAGGTCACGGGTCCGAGTCCCGTCGCCAGCTCTTTTCGTAAAGTGTGGGAAACCGGAGAAATCCATGGTTTCCCACTTTTTTTGCTTATCGCGAAAAGCAATTCCCGATCCCGCAGAAACAGTTCACCGGTACATGCCCGCGCTCATACATTAGAGTAAAACAGCATTGAGGTACATCTATGGTTTCCAGTAATTCCACCTCACCCTCGGACAGTTCGGGCGTATCCGCCATGGCCTGCGAAAACTCCATGCCGATGACGCCTGTCAGCGCTGCCGACGCGGGGATGAACGCCCGCATGACCAATAATTCCATGATCCGCTCCGCCTCGGAAGGCGACTACGGCCTGACCACGCCGGTAGCTCCGGAAGGCGGTCTTCCGGTCTTTCCCGGCCCGTCCACCGGCGGCGGTACCGATTCCAGTCAGGGTCTCACCACCCCCGTAGCGCCTTCCGGCGGTTCCCCCGTCTGGCCCGGCGGCAGCACATCCGGCGGCAGCTCCGACAATGACTACGGTCTGACCCATCCGATCGCTCCGGAAGGCGGCTCTCCGGTATGGCCGGGAGGCAATACGTCCGGCGGCAGCTCCGGCAGCGGTTCCGGTTCCGGCAGCTCCGGCGGCAATTCCAGCGGCAATTCCGGCGGCACCACCATCTGGCCTGTATTCCCGTGGTTCCCCACCTGCCCCAGCTGCGGAGGATGCGTGTCCTGCGGCGGCTCCGGCAGCAATTCCGGCTCGGGCAGCGGCTCCGGCTCGGGAAATTCCGGCAGCTCCTCCGCCCTCGGCCAGGTCCGTTTCCTGAACGCCTCCACCACCAACACAAGCGTCAGCGTTACCTTCGATAATACAATCTATGCGACTAACATCGGTTTTGGTACAATCTCCGCCTACCGGCCCATCGCCGACGGCTTCCACACGGTATCCGTGCGGCGCACCACCGGACTTCAGGCTCTGGTGGTCCAGCAGAGCCTGCCGTTCTCGGCCGGCCAGAAATACACCCTGGTCCTCGCGGATTCCGCGGCGGGCGGCGTGAACCTGGTCCAGGTGGACGACACAGGCTGCAGCAACCTAAGCTACAATACCGGCTGCTACCGCGTAGCCAACATGGCTTACAGCGGCTCGTCCTTCGACGTGTTCCTCTACAGCCATGACGCTGTCTTCAAAAATGTCGGCTTCCAGGACGTCACGCCCTACAAGCAGGCCATTGCCGGCAGCTACCAGTTCTATATTACCAACTCCACGAACTTTTCGATCATCCGGGAGCTTCCGATCCTGATCATCGGCGCGTCCAATAACGCCTCTCTCTCCGGCGATCCGCTGGTCTCCTACTCGGTGGATATCGCCGCGGGCAGGAACTACACCTCCTACCTGATCGGAAGCAGCTGGTCCGATCTGAACTTCCGGGTACTGACCGTCGAAGACTGATACGGCCAAATTCCACACAAAAAGGGCTGAGCCGCTTTATCCGCGCTCAGCCCAGTTCTTCAAGCTTTCTGAACAGTCCCCCGATATCGATGGGCTTCGTAATGAAATCATCCATGCCGCTCTCTATGGCCTTATCTTTATCTTCCTGGTAGGAGTTGGCCGTGCAGGCGAATATCTTCACCTTCGCGGCATCCGGCCGCTTCATGGCCCGGATCGCCCTGGCCGCCATAAAGCCGTCCATTTCCGGCATCAGCAGATCCATCAGGATCAGGCCGTAAGTTCCGACCGCGGAATGCGAGAATTTCTCCACCGCTTCCCGCCCGTTCACAGCCAGATCGGCGGCTGCGCCTGCATCCTCCAGAAGTTCCATAAGGATCTCCGCGTTCAGTTCATTATCCTCGGCTACCAGAACATGAAGCGGATGTTCCGCCATGTCCGTCTCCGGCGTTTCTTCATACCTGTTCCCCGCTGTACCGGTCTGTGCCTCCGCTTCCTGCTCCGCTTTCTTTTCCCACTCGGTACTTTCCTCATCGGCGATGGCAAGCGGCGCCGGGAAGGAGAATGTGAACTCGCTGCCCTCTCCCTTATGGCTCGTAACGGTCAGGTCGCCACCCATCAGCTTCGCCAGACTGTGACTGATCGCCATACCGAGACCGGTGCCCTGATTGCCTTTGGACACGGTCTCCATTTCCCGGGTGAACGTGTCGAAGATATGCTTCTGAAATTCCTCGCTCATGCCGGTGCCATTGTCCCGAACCGTAAATACGGTAAGCACCGTTTCATTATCCCGAAGCTCCTGCCTGGCGGTGAAATCCACATTTCCGCCGATCGGAGTAAATTTTCTCGTGTTGTCCAGAATGTTCAGAAGGATCTGCTCGATACGGACCTGGTCTCCCAAGACTCCCGGATAGGGCAGCTCCACGTCGACCCGGAAATGGATCCCCTTCTCACCCATGCCGCCCCGGACAAGCGACGCGGCCGTTGACGCCAGAAGGCGCAGATTTACCTGGCTGGAGCCCAGCTCCATGGTCTCTTCCTGAATCCTGGACATATCCAGAATATCATTGACCAGGGACATCAGATACTTGACCGTGGCTGTGGACTGCTTAAGATACCCCTCTATCTTCGCATGATCATCCATATTCTGGGTCATCAGGTAATTTAAACCGACCAGACCGTTAAGCGGCGTACGGATCTCGTGACTCATGGTGGAAAGGAACTGTCCCTTGGCTCTGGCATCCGCCCGGTCCTCCATCGAACGGATCCGGGCACGCAGCAGCAGACAGACCAGCACGATAATCAGCACAAATGCCACCGCCAGTACCATAGCCGCGTAGCGGTAACGGTACAGCAGATCGCCGGTAGTAAACCGATAAGGGCTCTCCATCGTACCCTCGATGATATACATGGCCCTCTCGTCCTCGGTCATTTGGGAGATGGCCTCGTCGATCTTCTCGATCAGCAGCTCCTTCTGCTGCCATTCCGGCGAATCGTCCGTATGCTCTAACGGCACCACCGCCGAGAAGCAGAGCTTGTCATCCAGTCCCATGATCGGAACCACCTTCAGGCTCTCGTAGGAAGGCCTGTACAGCCAGTATTCGGCTACATACTGGTTCTGGATCAGCAGATCCGCCTCACCCCGCTTCATGGCATCCAGGCAATCCTCTACCGAATCATAGTCGACCAGTTCAAAATTAGGGAAAATACGGGCGAGCACCTTTTTAAGAGTTTGGGAACCGGTCGAGACAGCCACCTTCAGATCCGCGTTGAAAGAAAATTCGACTCCCTCCCTGGCTACGATCACTTTCTGCCCGGACAGATAGGGATCGCTGATCAGGATTCCCCTGGCGTTCTTGTTCTCCTCGTTGTATTCCACGCTGGTAACCAGATCGAAGCCTTCGCCCAGCAGATAATCATAAGTGACCGCACCATTCGGAAGAGCCACATATTCAAATTCCACGCCGCTCAGTTCCGAGATCCGATCCAATATGTAGCGGGTAATGCCCCCCAGTTCGCCGTCCTCATTCATATAGGACACCGGCTCCCGGTCCTGGACATACCCGACCTTGTAGGCGCGCTTCTCCAGCTCTTCCGCGCGCGCGTCCTGCGCGTTTATTCCAATACTGCCCACAATAAGTCCCATGACGGCGGCCATTGTGAGTATATATTTCCATACTCTGGCTGACATACCTACCACCTTCTAGACAGTATTTTAATTATAGTATTTTACCACCGGCGTGGGGCATATGTCAATATGCGGCTGGTGCGCGCACGGCACCCATTTACGCTTTTTCCTTACGATTGAGCCGCCGGCGCCGCGTTTCGGCCCGCCGGCTCACCGCATCTGGTCGTAGCTGTCGCGGAGGATCCGGCAGGAATCCTCGAACTTCTTCTGCTCCTCCTCATTCAGCGATATCTCCAGAACACGCTGGATACCGTTGCGGTTGATGATGCAGGGAACGCCCGCGAACACATCGGTCTGGCCGTATTCGCCGCGCAGCATGGCGGAGACCGTCAGCACGCTGTTCTCGTCGCCCAGGATCGCTTTCGTGATCCGGGTCATGGCCATGCCGATGCCGTAGTAAGTGGCTTTCTTAGCCTCGATGATCTTATAGGCCGCACCCTGGACCTCCGTCGCGATCTCACTGAGCCGGTCCATGCAGACGTCCTCGCTGCTGTCGCACAGATCGATGATCGGCTTCGTCGCCAGAAACGCCTGGCTCCACGGCACGAATTCGCTGTCGCCGTGCTCCCCGATCACATAGGCGTGGACGTTGCGGGGATCCACATTCAGATATTCACCCAGCAGATAGCGGAGCCGGGCCGTATCCAGGGCCGTGCCGCTTCCCAGTACCCGGCGGGGATTGAAGCCGGACAGCGCGTAGGTGATCCTTGTCATGATATCCACCGGGTTCGTCGCCACAAGAAAGATCCCGTTGAAGCCGGAAGCGGTCACCGGATCCACGATCGATTTGAACACCTTCTCATTGCGCTTCAGAAGATCCAGACGGGTCTCCCCGGGCTGCTGGGCCACGCCGGCGCAGATCGCTACGATATCCGCGTCCTGGCAGTCCCGGTACCCGCCCGCATAGATGCGCATGCTACCGCTTGCAAACGCCAGACCGTGGTTCAGATCCATGGCCTCGCCCTCGGCCCTCTTCTTGTCGATATCAATGAGTACCAGTTCCTCGCATACATTCTGATTCAGCAGGCAGTAGGCATAGCTCATGCCCACCATGCCGGTGCCCACCAGCACTACTTTCCGTCTTTCCGACCTTGTCATGATTGGCCTCCTTTCTATCCTCTCCTTAGTATCTCTGTCCTTTTATAAAAATATAACCGTACGCTGCCTGGTTTTCTTCTGCTGCCGCAAGATATCCTTCGTAATGGCAGTTTCTCTAACATACCGCCAGCGTTCTTTTACGCATATCAACGTAACGCGTCCAGGCCGCGCAGATCGCGCGGCCCGGCCGATTTCTGTCATTCCTTTACATTCGGTCATTTATTTGCATTCGGTCATTTATCTGCATCCCGCCGTTTATTCTGCGTTCATTTCCGATTCATTCTCTGGCGCACGATCTCATAGGCAAGGATTCCCGCCGCCACAGACGCGTTCAGCGAGTCGATATCTCCCTTCATCGGGATCCGCGCGGCCATATCGCAGTTCTCCTTCACCAGCTTGCCGACGCCGTCGCCCTCGCCGCCCACCACCAGTCCGATGGGACCGGTCAGGTTCAGATCATACATGATCTCGCCCGCCATATCGGCGCAGACGAACCAAAGCCCCTGCTTCTTCAGCTGCTCGATCGTGGCCGTCAGATTCGTCACCCTGGCTACCGGCGTATAATTCAGCGCCCCTGCCGAGGTCTTCGCAACCGTGGCCGTCAGGCCTACCGCCCGCCGCTTCGGGATAATGACCCCGTGGGCCCCGGCCTGATTGGCCGTACGGATGATGGCGCCCAGGTTATGGGGATCCTCGATCCCGTCCAGAAGGATCAAAAACGGCGGCTCCCCCTTCTTCCCGGCGTTCTCCAGGATATCCTCCACCGTGGCGTATTCGTAAGCCGCCGTCTGGGCGATCACGCCCTGGTGACGGCCGGTCTCCGACAACTGATCCAGCCGCTCCTTCTTAACAAAATTCAGGATCAGGTCCGGCTGCTTTCTGGCCTCCCGCAGGATCGTCTG
Source organism: uncultured Lachnospiraceae bacterium (assembly GCA_947589095.1). Classification (GTDB taxonomy): domain Bacteria; phylum Bacillota; class Clostridia; order Lachnospirales; family Lachnospiraceae; genus UBA3402. The sequence continues at coordinate 833 of CANQBX010000034.1, read as the reverse complement.
CACCGGGCCGTCCTTACAGCCGTCCAGCACATACAGCCGGTCTACGGTCTTACCGGAGCGGAACGCCTCCAGCACCGCGTTGCGGCCCTCGATCAGCACCGACCCGTTCTCCGGCTCCCCGGAACGGACCTGCGGACCGGCACCGTTTTTCTCATCTCTGTATCCGCTCATTCTCCGTCAAATTCTCCTATTCTCTCAAGCCCAAGGCCCACCAGCTGCGCCAGCCGGTCCAGCCGCTCCGTCAGGTACAGATAGCCCACCAGCGCCTCGAAGCCGGTAGCCGTGCGGTAATCGATGACCGACGCGTTCTTGGCGCCGGAAGCGGATTTGGCGTTGCGGCCCCGCTTATAGACGGCGTCCTCCTCCTCCGTCAGCTCCGGCTCCAGAAGCCGGATCATCCGCGCCTGGGTCTCCGCCTTTACCAGATTCGCGTCGTGGCGGTGCATCTTGCTGACCTGCATATTGCCCAGGTTCACGACGCGGGTGCGGATCATCACCTCGTAGACCGCGTCGCCGATATAGGCGAGCGCCAGCGGCGAATAGACTGCCGCGTCCACCGCATGGAGGCGGAATATCTTCTTGAAATGAGCCGGAAGCGCCGCAGGTTCCTGAACGGCTGGCCCCGTCTTACCGTCGCCTGCATTGCCGCCGGCAGCTTCACTGACGATTGCCTCACCGGCAGCGGCTCCCGCCCCCGCCGTCCGGCCATCGCCTACGCGCGTTTCCATTTCACGCCCTCTCTGGTATCCTCCAGAATAATGCCCATATCGGACAGCTTCCCGCGGATCTCGTCGGCCAGCGCGTAGTTCTTCGCCTTCCTGGCCTCCTGCCGC
>CANQBX010000033.1 GCA_947589095.1 uncultured Lachnospiraceae bacterium | reverse complement strand
TGATGCTTTTTTATGAGCTAAAGTATTGATTTTTCAAGGTGCGAACCCCATTTTTAATATGGGAAGTTTGAGTAAATGATCTGTTCCGCCCCGCGTGGCGGGAAGAAAAAAGGAGAGAATGGCAATGAAGAAGAAACAGGCATTTAACCCGTATCTTCCGTCCTGGGAATATATACCGGACGGAGAGCCTTATGTCTTCGGAGACCGGGTCTATGTGTACGGCTCCCACGATTTCTACAACGGATATGTGTTCTGCATGGGAGATTACGTCTGCTGGTCCGCGCCGGTGAACGACCTTTCAGACTGGAGATATGAGGGCGTGATCTATCCGCGCAATGAGGACCCGCTGAATAAGGACGGGAAAATGTGCCTGTACGCGCCGGATGTGACGATTGGGCCTGACGGCAGGTATTATCTGTACTATGTGCTGGACAAGGTATCGGTCGTTTCCGTGGCGGTCTGCGACACGCCGGCGGGCCGGTATGAGTTCTGCGGGTACGTCCATTATGAGGATGGAACGCGCCTCGGTGAGCGGGAAGGCGACGAGCCTCAGTTCGATCCCGGCGTGCTGACGGAAGGGGAGAAGACCTATCTGTATACCGGCTTCTGCGGGCGGGGAGACAAGTCCAGGACTGGCGCCATGGTCACGGTGCTGAAGCCGGACATGGTGACGGTCGCGGAAGCGCCGGTATTTGTGGCGCCCGGATGCGAGTACGGCGCGGGCACCGGGTTTGAGGGCCATGAATTCTTCGAGGCGCCGTCGATCCGGAAGCGGGGAGATACCTATTATTTCATCTATTCTTCGGTCGTGATGCACGAGCTGTGCTATGCGGTCAGCAAAGAACCGACCCGCGGCTTCACCTACGGCGGCGTGCTGGTCAGCAACTGCGACCTGTATATTGACAGCTACAAACCGGCTGACATGCCGGCGGCTTACGGGGCCAATAACCATGGAAGCATGGTGGAGATCGGCGGCGAGTGGTATATTTTCTATCACCGCCACACCAACGGCACCTGGTACAGCCGGCAGGGCTGCGCGGAGAAGCTGACGATCCTTCCGGACGGAAGCATCCCGCAGGCGGAGGTCACCTCCTGCGGACTGAACGGAGGCCCTCTTGAAGGAAAGGGAGAATATCCGGCCTATATCGTCTGCAACCTGTTTACGGACACGCCGTCCGCCTATGTAGGCGGCGACCGCTTCCCGAAGGTGATGCAGGACGGCCGGGACGGGGACGAGGAGCCGGGCTATATCGGCAATATCCAGAACTCGGCGACGATGGGATTCAAATATTTCGACTGCCGGGGCGTGAAGGAGATCGGGATCGCGGTCAGAGGCTATGGGGACGGCACATTCGAGGTGCGGACCGCCTGGGACGGCCAGGTTCTGGCGGAGATCCCGGTGGTGAACTCCAATGTATGGGAGGAATACGGCGTCCCTGTGAAGGTGCCGGACGGCGTGCAGGCCATTTACCTGACATACCGGGGCGGCGGGAATCTGCATCTGCGGTCGTTTTGGCTGGAGTAGGGCAGTATCTGTGGTTGGAGCGGTTGCCGGCAGGAATGTCGGAGTTTTATAAATGAAGAGGAGGATGAGGGGACATGCGCAGAAAAAACGCAAAACGGAGTTACAGAATATGCGCCGGCGCGCTGGCGGTCGTGACCGCCTGCGGCGTCATGGCAGGCAATCCATTTATAAAGAAAGCGGAGGCGGCGGAGATGAGCCAGAATGACGGCGGAACGCTCCCGATCCTGCGGGACGTGGTAGGAGAGGAGCTTTGCCCGATCTTCGGAGCGGGGATCACGGAAGGGGAGATGAACGATCCGAAGCTGTGGGATCTGGTGACCACTCATTTCAGCACCGTTACCTTCGGCAACGAGCTGAAGCCGGACGCGCTGTTCGGCTACAGCAACGGCAGATGTCCCGGCACGAAGGAGGAGGAACTGGACGGAGAAATGATCACGGTGCCGGTGATGGATTTCAGCCGGGTGGAGCGGATGCTTGACAAGGTGAAGGCCTGGAACGATGAGAATCCGGACCGGACGATCCTGGTGCGGGGCCATGTGCTGGTATGGCACAGCCAGACGCCGGAGTGGTTCTTCCACGAGGATTACGACAAGACGAAGCCTTATGTGGACAAGGAGACCATGGATAAGCGCCAGAAATGGTACATTAAGACGGTGCTGACGCATTTCACGGGAGAAGACAGCCCTTATGCAGGGATGTTCTACGGCTGGGACGTGGTGAACGAGGCTGTCAGCGGCAATACTTACCGGACCGACGCGGAGGATCCGAACGAGGATCTGTCCCAGGATACCCACGGCAGCAATTCCAGCTGGTGGCATGTGTACCAGAGCAACGAGTATATTATCAACGCGTTCCGCTACGCCAACCAGTACGCGCCGGCCTCGGTGGAACTGTACTATAACGATTACGGCGAGTGCAATGATATCAAGCGGGTGGGGATCAAGGAACTTCTGAAGGCGGTGAAGGCGGAGGAAGGCGCGCCGGGAGAGGGCACCCGGATCGACGCTATGGGGATGCAGGGACATTACAGCCTTACAGATCCCGCGTTCGACGCCTTCTCCCTGGCGATCGAGACCTACTGCGAAGTCGTGGGTAAGGTGCAGATCACGGAGTTTGATCTGCAGTCCAGCGACAGCTATGACGGCACGGACGCCACGAGAGAAGACGAATACGCCCGCCACGCGGCCCGCTACCGCCTGCTCTACAACTTGCTTAAGAAGGCGGCGGACAAGCCCGGCGTAACCGTGGGCGGCATCACGTTCTGGGGCGTGGTGGACAAATATTCATGGCTGCAGGGACGTTCCACCGTGGGCGGCGGAAGCAGCAAGGTCAAGCCCCAGTGCCCGCTTCTGTTCGATGATAATTACGAGCCCAAGCCTTCGTTCTGGGTCTTCGCGGACGCGTCGCGGCTGACTTCGGAAGGGAAGCTGAAGGAGGTTGAGGCGGAGGCAGAAACCGAGGCAGAGACCGTGGCTGAGGAAGAAACAGAGGCAGAGACAGAGGCTGAGACGGAAGCCGGGATAGAGACCTTGACGGCGGCGGGCGAGACGGCAGAACCCCCGGCTGCGTCCGAAGCGCCGGAAGCGGATAATATCGTTGACACGGAAGAGGAAGCCGCGCGGGTCGGCCAGCTCGCGGGGACGATACTCTCGCTTCTTATTTACGTATTGTTCGGAGCGTTTATAATCCGTAATCTCCGCAGGCGCAAATAAGACAGATAGAAAAAATGACACAGGAAGGCACAGATCACACGGTCTGTGCTTTTTTAATTTATATCATTTTTTCCCTGCATAATCGCCTCCAAAGCTGCATGAATATGCGTTTTTTCGCGAAAATGAGCAAGATGTGGGGAGAGTTTAGCAATAATCGAGTAGTTTGACAGAAAGCAGTATGATAAAATAAAACATATTCTACAATTGAAGGGACCTGCATGCGCTGCAGGTTGTTCAAACTGTTCAATTGGGTCAATAAACCATGGAGGTGATTATGAAAGATTCTGTTAAAAAGTTGCTTATTGCAGCTGGCGTCATAGTCGTGGTCCTTGGACTTATCCTGATTCCAGGTCTCTTTCGGGAAGTGGATTTCCATGAGAAATACGAGGGATACGATCTGACCACCGACGTGGAAGGAGCCGTAAGGGAGGGAACCTATACCCTCTATCTGCAGGCGCATCCGGACGCGGCGGTCCCGTCCCAGAGCGTGGACGTGGATCTGGCGGGCTATGTATCCGGCGAGGACGTGGAAGTGCAGACGGACTACGCGGGAGAAGCCCAGGTCCTGTATACGGGCCCAGCCTCCACGGTGACCTGGAATGTGAACGTGCCGGAAGCCGGTTTCTATAACCTTTATCTGGAGTACATGACGGTGGAGTCCAGAGGCGTTCCGATCGAGCGTTCCGTGTATATCAATGATGAGCTTCCCTTTGAGAAAGCCGCCAACGTTACCTTCCTGCGGATCTGGAAGGACGGCGGCCCGGTGAAGGTGGATAATCAGGGCAATGAGATCCGCCCAACCCAGGTGGAAGAGTATGAGTGGCAGAGCGCTTACTGCCGCGACGATATGGGCTATGTGACCGAACCCTACCGGTTCTATTTTGAGAAGGGAGACAACACCCTGACCCTGAAAGCCGAGAATGAGCCCGTGGTACTGCGCAGGCTGACGCTGGCGGCCGTGGAGCAGCCCATTACCTACGAGCAGTATAAGGCGGCCAACGCCGGCAGGGCAGCTTCCGGAGAAGGCCTCGGCTATGTGGAGAAGGTCCAGGGCGAGACGTCTACCTTCCGTTCTGAATCTTCCCTTTACGCCAAATACGACCGTTCTTCCCCTACGACGGAGCCGAACACCGTGATGCGGACCGTGCTCAACTATGTGGGCGGCGAGGCCTGGAGCAGCGCCGGACAGTGGATCGAGTGGAAATTCACGGTTCCGGAGAACGGATATTACAATATCACGATCAAGGGCCGTCAGAATTACGCGCGCGGCAGCGTGTCCAGCCGCATGGTGTACATAGACGGAGAGGTTCCCTTTGAGGAACTGAAAGAAGTCTCCTTCGAGTACGCGAACGACTGGGACTGCCTGACCCTGGCGGACGATGCGGGCGTACCCTACGATATCTATCTGGACGCGGGAGAGCATACGATCCGCCTGGAAGCGACCCTGGGCAGCATGGGCAGCATCCTGGAGGCGCTGGAGGATTCCACCTTCCGTCTGAACCAGATCTACCGCCGGATCCTGATCTACACGGGCGCCAATCCGGACCAGTACCGCGACTATAACATCCATCAGGTCTATCCGGAGATCATCGACGCCATGTCATTGGAGTCCAAGCGTCTTTATAAGATCGTGGACGATATGGTGGCCTATTCCGGACAGAAGGCGGATCGGATCGCCACGGCCCAGACTCTGGCCCAGCAGTTGGAGCGGTTTGTGGAGCAGCCCAACAAGATCACGGTGGAATTTACGACATTTAAGGACAATATCACCGCCCTCGGCACCGCGCTCCTTTCCATGAGCGAGACCAAGCTGGATATCGACTATCTGGTGGTCAGCGGCACGGAAGGGAAGGTGGAGAAGGATAAGGCCAATTTCCTGATGCAGGCTCTGCATGAGATCAAATCCTTCGGCGCTTCCTTCATCGTAGACTACGACGCGGTCGGCGATGTGTACGCGGACGGCGACGAAGTGGTCAAGGTGTGGGTCCTGACCGGACGTGACCAGGGCACCATCCTTAAGACCATGGTGGACGATACCTTCACTCCCGAGACCGGTATTAAGGTCAACGTGGAGATCGTGGCGGCGGACGCGCTCTTAAGCGCCGTCGTGGCCGGAAGGGGCCCCAACGTGGTGCTTTCCGTAGGCGCCGACCAGCCTGTCAATTACGCGCTGCGCGGAGCGGTGGAGGATCTGAGCCAGTTCCCCGATCTGAAAGACGTGCTTTCTTCCTATACGGAGAGCTCCTATGAGCAGTACCGTCTGGACGATCAGATCTACGCAATCCCGGAGACCCAGCAGTTCAACGTCATGTTCTACCGCGAGGATGTGCTTCAGGAACTGGGACTGGAACCGCCTCAGACCTGGCAGGAGCTGATCGAGATGCTTCCGACGATCCAGGGCAACAACTTAAGCGTGGGCATCCCCACGGCGGCGGGCAGCAGCGGCTCTGCCAGCGCCAGCACCAGCGTCGCGTCCAATACGCCGGATCTGACCATGTATTTCAGCCTTCTGTTCCAGAACGGCGGGGATCTTTATAATGAAGCGGGAACGAAAACTACGGTAAATGACGACAGCGCGGTGGAAGCTTTCGCGGAATACACCAAGTATTTCACGGATTACGGCATTCCGACGATCTACGATTTCGTCAGCCGGTTCCGTTCCGGCGAGATGCCCATCGGCATCACCAACTATACGATCTACAACACGCTGACGGTTTCCGCTCCGGAGATCCGGGGACTCTGGGACTTCACGCTGATACCGGGTACGGAGAAGACGGCCGCGGACGGAAGCACCTACATCGACCGGTCGGATTTCATCACCGGCAGCGCGACAATGATGATCAAGACGGAGAACGACGCGCTGCGCAATAACTCCTGGGAGTTTATGAAATGGTGGGCAGACGCCGACACCCAGGTCCGCTTCGGACGGGAACTGGAGGCATTGCTCGGATCCTCCGCCCGGTACGCCACCGCCAATTACGACGCGTTCAACCAGCTGTCCTGGAGCGCGGATGACATCGAAGTCCTGACAGAGCAGTGGGCGCAGACAAAGGGCATCCGGGAGGTGCCCGGCGGATACTATACGGGACGCCACATCACCAACGCCATCCGCAAGGTCATCAATGAGAAGGAGGATCCCAGGGAGACGATCCTGGATTACGCGATTACCATTGATGAAGAGATCGTCAAGAAGCGGAACGAGTTCGGCCTGCCGTTAGAATAGGAAGGGAAGGAGAGGAAACATGACAGAGTATATCAGAAAATATTTCGAGCTTCGCCGCCATAATCTGCAGGTGGCGCTGAAAAAAGCAAAGAAGAGTAAGATGTGCTATTTCTTCCTGGCCCCGTACGCGATCCTGTTCTTTATGTTTTATATCCTGCCGGTAGGGACCTCCATCTTCTTCAGCTTTACCTACTACAATATCCTGGAGCCGCCCCGCTTCGTGGGCCTTCAGAACTACATCAGCCTGATCCTTCAGGACGATATCTTCCTGACAGGCGTGAAGAACACCTTCATGATCGCCGTGATCACCGGGCCGTTGGGATACATCCTGTCCTTCCTGTTCGCCTGGCTGATCAATGAACTGCCCCGCTACCTGCGGGCCATCGCGGTCGTCGTGTTCTACGCGCCGTCCATCGCAGGCAACGTGTTCATGATCTTCTCCATTTTCTTCCGTGGAGACGCTTACGGATACGTCAACGCCTTCCTGATGAACGCGGGCATCATCGACGCCCCGATCCTGTGGCTGGTGGATCCCAAATATATGCTTCCGATCTGTATGATCGTCATCCTCTGGATGAGCCTCGGCACCGGGTTCCTTTCCTTCGTGGCCGGCCTTCAGGGCGTGGATTCCTCCCAGTTCGAGGCGGGCTACATGGACGGCGTGAAGAACCGCTGGCAGGAGCTGTGGTACATCACCCTGCCCAACATGAAGCCCATGCTTCTGTTCGGCGCGGTCATGGCGATCACTCAGGCCTTCGGCGTCTGCGACGTGACCATGGCGCTGTGCGGCTACCCCAGCACGGATTACGCGGCCCGTACCGTCGTGACCCACCTGTTTGACTACGGTTACTCCCGGTTCGAGATGGGCTACGCTTCAGCCATCGCGACGCTGTTATTTCTGGTGATGATCCTTTGCAAGAAGGCCGTACAGGGACTGTTAAGAAGGGTGGGAACGTGACATGGCGAAGAAGAATAAAGAGATCAAAGAGACAAAACAGCAGGTACATAAGAAAGTATTAAAGCGCAGAAAACCGAACCGTTCGATCTGGGGAGATTTCTTTGTCTACCTGTTCCTGGTGCTGGTCGCGCTGGCCATGGTATTCCCGCTGGTGTTCGCGGTCAACAGCGCCTTAAAGCCCCTGGATGAGCTGTTTATGTTCCCGCCGAAGCTGTTCGCGCAGAACCCGACGCTCGACAACTTCTCGGATCTGTTCGTGACGATGGGCAAGTCCTGGGTGACCTTCTCCAGGTACGCGTTCAACACCGTATTTATCACGGTAGTCGGTACGGCCGGCCATCTGATCATCTGTTCCATGGGAGCCTTCGTGCTGGCCAAGTACGATTTCCCGGGCGGGAAGACATTTTTCAATGTGGTCGTCGTGGCCCTGATGTTCAACGGCTATGTAACGGCGATCCCCAACTACCTGATCATCAACGCCCTTGGCTGGGTGGATACCTACTGGGCAATCATCGTTCCGGCCTTCGCGGCGCCGATCGGACTCTTCCTGATGAAGCAGTTCATGGAGGGACTTCCGATGTCGCTGATCGAGGCGGCGCAGATCGACGGCGCCAGCCTGTGGAAGATTTTCATTACGATCGTTATGCCGAACGTCAAGCCCGCGTGGCTGACCCTGATCATCTTCTCCGTGCAGAGCCTGTGGAACAACCGGGCGGCGACCTTCATCTACTCCGAGGAGAAGAAGACCCTGGTCTACGCGCTGCAGCAGATCCAGAGCGGCGGTATCGCCCGTACCGGGCAGGCGGCGGCTGTCACTGTGGTCGTTATGATCGTACCGATCATAACCTTCATTCTTTCCGAGAGCCAGACCCTGGAGACCATGGCCAGCTCCGGACTGAAGGAATGACGGAGGTGGAAGATGAAGAAGACAAGACGATTTGGCGCGTTACTGATCGGTATGCTTCTCACCCTGGCCTCCGCCATGACGGCGCTTGCGGACGAGGGCTATACCTACAATTACGATTACTGGGGGGATGTGCAGTATTCTCCCGACGCTTATACGGTTGAAAAGGTGTATACCGCCGTGGATATGGGACTTGAGGGAAGGCTTCAGAGCCCTCAGGGACTGAACGTGATCGGCGATATGATCTACATCTGCGATACCGGCAACAACCGGATCCTGGAACTGAAGCGCGTGAACCAGGATACGATCGAGCTGTCCCGTGTAATAGACAGTTTCAACGGGGCGGAGCCGAATACATTTTCCGGCCCCACGGATGTGGATGTGACGGACGACGGCTACATGTTCATCTGCGACGGCGGCAACCAGAGGATCCTGAAGCTGGATATGGATCTGAACTACATCATGGAATTCACGAAGCCGGACGATTCCAACTTCAGCAACAAGGACGTCTTTACGCCGACCAAGCTTTCCGTGGATACGGCGGGGCGCGTCTACTGCATCGCCACCAATGTGAACCAGGGCCTGATCAAATTTGAAAATGACGGCCAGTTCTCCGGATTCGTGGGAGCCACCAAGGTCATCTACGACTGGACGGACTACATCTGGAAGAGGCTGGCGACCCAGGAACAGAGGGCGCAGATGGAATCCTTCGTGCCCACGGAGTATGACAATGTCTATATCGATCCGGAAGGCTTCGTCTTCGTCTGCACGATGAACGTGAATGAGGACGATCTGGATTCCGGCGCGGCCGATCCCATCCGGCGTCTGAATATGCTGGGCAACGATATCCTGATCGAGAACGGCGACTGGTACGTGATCGGCGATATCGAGTGGGACGACGCGGGCGGCTATAACGGTCCGTCGCTCTTCGTGGATATCACGGCACTGGATAACAAGGTCTACGTGGGTCTGGATAAGACCAGAGGCCGGCTTTTCGCCTACGACGATCAGGGCCGGATGCTCTACGCCTTCGGCGGCGCCGGCAATATGGACGGCTATTTCCGCCAGCCGGCGGCACTCGAACATATGGGACACGATCTGCTGGTACTGGATTCCATCGACGCCAGCCTGACCCTGTTCACGCCCACGGAGTACGGCAGCCTGATCTATCAGGCCATCGAGCAGTTCCAGGACGGATACTATACGGAGTCCGGCGAGTCCTGGCAGAAGGTCATGGACTTAAACGGCAACTGCGACCTGGCCTACATCGGCATCGGCCGCTCGCTTCTGCGGCAGGGACGGTATAAGGAAGCCATGGACTACTTCAAGTTAAAATACGACGAAGACAACTATTCCAAGGCGTTCAAGCAGTACCGCAAGCAGTGGGTGGAGGAACATATCCTGATCATCTTCCTGTTGTTGTTCGCGGTTCTGTGCGTACCGCTTCTGGTCGGACGGATCCGGAAGATTAAGCACGAGATCGACACTTCGGATTACTTCGAGTTAAAGAAAGGGAGGCAGTCATGATAGCGACGCTGAAAGAGAAAATCCATTCGAATCATTATCTGTCAACGCTGCGCTTCGCATTGTACTGCTGTACCCATCCTCTGGACGGGTTCTGGGACCTGACCCATGAGAAGCGCGGGTCGATCGCGGCGGCCAACACGATCCTGTTTCTGACGGTGCTGGCGCGGATCATGCAGCTTCAGTTTACCAGCTTCATCTTTGTGCGGGTGAACTGGGACCGCATCAATATTTTCCTCTACATCGCCAGCATCCTGTTCCCGCTGGCCCTGTGGTGCGTAGGAAACTGGGGCCTGACGACGCTGTTCGACGGAAAAGGGCGGCTGTCGCAGATCTATATGGCGTCCTGCTACGCGATGACGCCTTACCCGCTGGTCCAGTTTCCGCTGATCGTTTTCAGCAATATGGTCACGGTGGAAGAGGCGGAGTTCTACACGGTGTTAAGTACGCTTTCCCTGGTATGGGCGGTGGCTTTGTTCATATGCGCGATGATGGAGATCCATGAGTACACATTGGCGAAGACCATCGGGTTTTCGTTCGCTACGATCGTCGCCATGCTGGTGATGGTGTTCATCCTGCTTTTGTTCTTCAGCATGATCAGTTCCGGCGTCGTGTATTTCATTTCCATCGGACGGGAAATCTTGTTCCGAATGTGACGGGGAGGGGAGAACCATGAAGAAAGACAAAGCAGTCAAGAATGCAGAGCTGAAGGAAGCCGTTGTAAGCCGGCTGAAAAGCCTGATCGGTCCCTTCCTGATCCTCTTAGTCATTGGTGGCCTCTTCGCGTATATCATGCTCTACCAGGAGACGCCGGAGGAGGAAGAGATCATCCGGGCCAACGCCTATGAGGGCGAAGAACAGGAGATCGTACTGGAGAATGACCGGCTGAAGTTCGTGATGGATTCGGCGACGACCCAGTTTTCGCTGACGGTGAAGGATACGGGCATGGTCTGGTATTCGAATCCGCCGGACGCGGCCGACGACCCGAAGGCGCTGACGCTGGAGAAGGGAAACCTGCAGTCCACGCTGATGATGGTCTACAGTACAACGAACGGCGTCGATACGATCTTTAACAACTATGATTACAGTATGGAGAACCAGATCTACGAGATTGAGCCGTCGGCCGACTCCATCCGCGTCAACTACACCATCGGCAAGCTGGAGAAGGAATTCGTTATCCCGCCGGTGATCCCGAAGGAGCGGATGGAAGCCTATCAGGCGCTGATGAGCAAATCCGACGCAGTCATGGTGAACCAGTACTATAAGGAATATGACATCAACAATTTAAGCAAGCGCGATCAGGAGAAGAAGGATGAACTTCTGGCCAGCTATCCGATCTTGGAAACGCAGGTCTGCTATGTGATCCGCGAGAACGCGACGGAGAATATCCGCAATAAGATGCAGCAGATCTTTGAATCGGTCGGCTATACCTACGAGGAGTATCTGGAGGACAGGGAACTGGGCAGCGCCGGCAGCACGCGCAAGCAGGCAGTTTTCAATATCAGCATGATCTACCGGCTGGAGGGCGACGACCTGGTGGTCGAGGTCCCCATGGGCGATATCGAGTTCTTAAGCGACTATCCGATCTACACGATGACGATCCTGCCGTATTTCGGGGCGGGCGGCGTCGATGAGCAGGGCTATCTGCTGGTGCCGGAAGGCGGCGGCGCGCTGATCAATTTCAACAACGGCAAGATCGCGCAGAGCAACTACTACGCGAACCTCTACGGCTGGGATATGGCGACCAACCGCAAGGCGCTGGTACATGACACGATGGCGTATTACGGCGTGTTCGGCGTCAGCAAGGGAGACAATTCCTTCCTCTGCATGCTGGAGGACGGCGCAGCCTACGCATCCATTCAGGCGGACGTGAGCGGCAAGACGAACAGCTATAATTACGTGAACGCGGTCTACAGCATGAGCCACCGCGAGCAGTACGACGTGGGCGACCGCTATAACGGCATGATGTTCGTCTACGAGGAGGAGCTTCCGGATGAAAGTCTGGTGCAGCGCTACCGCTTCGCGGATACCGGCAGCTATGTGGAACTGGCGGATGTCTACCACGATTATCTGGCCGCGAAGCATCCGGAGCAGTTTACGCCTCTGGCGGACGGCAGCGCGCCGGCCGCGATCGAACTGTTGGGCGCGGTGGATAAGGTGGAGCAGGTTCTTGGCGTCCCGGTCGATAAGCCGATCAAACTCACCAGCTTTACGGAGGCGCAGGAGATCCTTTCCAATCTGCAGAACGCCGGCTTCGGGAATCTGTACGTCAAGCTTTCCGGCTGGGCCAACGGCGGCATAAAGCAGAAGCTGTTTACGAAGATCAAACCGGTCTCCGCGCTGGGCGGCACGAAAGCGCTGAAGTCGCTGATCAGCTACGCGAAAGATAACGGCGTGGAGCTTTATCTGGACGGCGTCACCGACTACGCCTATAACAGCAATATCCTGAACGGCTTCATCGTATTTACGGACGCGGCGCGTCTGGCGAGCCAGGAGAGGGTGGAGCTTTACGATTATTCGAAGATCACCTTCGGACAGATGGATTACGAAGATCCTTACTACCTGCTGAGCCATGAGAACATTGACAAGATGGCGGATAACCTGATCGGCTACGCGGCGGCAAACGGCGCCGGCGTATCCTTCCGGAATATGGGAAGCGAGGTCTCCTCCGATTTCGATGAGACGGACCTGCAGACCAGGCAGAAGCAGGTGGCCGTGCAGGTCAGCAAGTTCGAGAAGGCGAAGCAGGCGGGAGAGGGCATCATGATCAACGAGGGAAATGACTACGCGATGCCTTACGCCGACATGATCACGAACATGGACCTGGGCGGCTCAGAGTACACGATCCTTGACCGGATGGTGCCGTTCTACCAGCTGGCGGTCCACGGCTTCGCCAATTACACCGGCGAGCCTCTGAACCTGGTGCAGGATTACGAGAACGAACTGCTGAAATCGGCGGAATACGGCGCGGGGCTGGCATTTACCTTCATGAAGGAGACCGCCTTCGCGATCCAGTCGACGAACTACACGAAGTATTTCGGCGCCGGTTACGATTCCTGGAAAGATAAGGCAGCGGAGATCTATAACCGCTATAACAGCGAACTCGGCCACACCTTTAACCAGAGGATGACGGATCATAAGTACCTGACGGATATGGTGACCTGCACCTCCTACGAGGACGGCACGAAGGTCTATGTGAACTACAGCTATGAAGATTACCGGGCGGAGGACGGCACGAACGTTCCGGCCAGGGATTACGTAGCGGTGAGACAATAAACGGATGGAGAAAGGAACGGTGAAGAATATGAAGAAGAAGAAAAAACCGGCAGGTCTTCAGAAACGGAAAGCCATATCCGGTTATCTGTTCATAAGCCCGTTTATTGTAGGCTTTCTGCTCTTTATGGTGAAACCTCTGTTCCAGTCGCTGTATATGAGCCTCAGTACGGTCAATGTCAGCACAAGCGGCTTTCAGCCGGTCTTTAACGGGATCGAGAACTACAAAAAGGCGTTTCTGATCGATCCGGATTTCAACCGGCTCCTGACGGAGGAGCTGGGGAAGATGGTGGTCAATACCATAGCGGTTCTGGTATTCAGCTTCTTCGTGGCGCTGATCCTGAACCAGAAGTTCAGGGGGAGGGCATTTGTACGAGCCGTGTTCTTCCTGCCGGTGATCATTTCCTCCGGCGTCATCCTGGGCGTGGAATATGACAATACGCTGCTGGCCGGCCTGCAGGAGACGATCCAGCAGAGCGCCAACAGCGACACCAGCATTACCGCCGCGATCGAGAACATCCTGGTGACCAGCGGCGTGGGAAGCAGGGTCTTCGAGACCGTATTCGAGGTCGTGGACGGCATTTACGACGTGGCCATCTCCTCCGGCATCCAGATCCTGATCTTCCTCTCGGCCCTGCAGACGATCTCCGAGAGTATGTATGAGGCGGCGGATATTGAGGGCTGTACCGCATGGGAGAGCCTCTGGAAGATCACCTTCCCGATGATCAGCTCCATGCTTTTAGTCAATGTGGTTTATACGATCGTCGACTTCTGTATGCGGACCGACAGTGAGGTCATGGAGATGATCACGGAACAGATGACTTTGTATCTGGACTACGGTTTCTCCTCCGCAATGGCCTGGATCTATTTTGTGATCGTCGGCGCGGCGATCGGCCTATGCGCGTTATTCTTGTCGAAGGTGGTGTATTACTATGAGTAAAGCGGCAGGTAAGATTAAGAAGAACAACAATTTCTGGGAGCGCAACCGCATGTCCGAAGGCTATCTGCTTAAGAAGACGGTCATGGGCATCTGCGTGCGGATCATTCGGGCCTTCCTGCTGTTCGGAATGTGCTTCCTGATCCTGCAGCCGATCCTGAACAAGCTGTCCATCAGCCTGATGAAGGAGAGCGATCTGTATAACCCGCTGGTCGTGAACGTGCCGCTGCATGTGACCGCGGCGAATTACCAGCTGGCCGCGGATTTCATGGGATACGGGAAGGCGTTTATGAACACCCTGTTCATCTCGCTGTCGATCGCGTTTCTTCAGATCGCGGTCTGCACGCTGGTGGGCTACGGCTTTGCGCGCTTTAAGTTCCCGCTTAAGAATTTCTGGTTTGCCTGCGTGCTGCTCATGATCGTGATCCCGCCGCAGACCGTCGCCACCTCGCTGCATCTGCATTTCCGGTTCTTCGATATCCTGGGAATCTTCAAGGCGACGACGGGATCCACGCTGAACCTGCGCGGTTCGGTGCTTCCGTACTACATGATGAGCGCGGGCTGCATGGGACTGAAGAACGGGCTGTATATCTTCCTGATCCGCCAGTTCTTCCGCAATATTCCGTTTGAACTGGAGGAGGCGGCTTACGTGGACGGCTGCGGAACGCTCCGGACATTTTTCAGCATCATGCTCCCGGACGCGAAGCCGATCCTGACATCCTGCTTCCTGTTCGCCTTCGTATGGCAGTGGACTGACGGCTTCTATTCCTCGATGTTTTTGGGAAATGTGGAACTGCTCTCCATCCAGCTGACGAGGATCGCGGACCGGTTGGGACAGTATTTCCAGAATGTGCTTAAGATCCAGGGCGGCGCCAGCATCGGCTACACCAACTGCATCGTCGCCACCGGCACCCTGATGGTGATCGCCCCCCTGCTCATCCTCTACCTCTTCGTCCAGAAGGGCTTCGTAGAGAGTCTGAGCAGTTCGGGAATAAAAATGTAATGTATCTTCCCGGCGCCGACACTGTCATGCCTGTTGTAAAGGCGCCGCGAAAATAAAAAAATACTCATTAAAAAAGGAGGAACAAGATGAGAAGAAGAAAATTGACCCAGGTAATGGCGTCTGCCCTGGCTGCAGGTATGGTAGTCAGCATGGCCGGATGCGGCGGTAACGGCGGAGGCGCGGCGGAGACTACGGCGGCGCCCGGCACCACGGCAGCTCCCGAGACCACAGCGGCTGCAGGCGGCTCCGAGGAGACCACAACGGCGGCTGAGACCACAGAGGCGGAACCGGAGGATCT
Organism: uncultured Lachnospiraceae bacterium; assembly: GCA_947589095.1. Taxonomy (GTDB): domain Bacteria; phylum Bacillota; class Clostridia; order Lachnospirales; family Lachnospiraceae; genus UBA3402. Next base: position 24,652 of record CANQBX010000033.1, on the reverse strand, counting down.
GGGTTCCTACACGGTGCGGACCGACGAGAACGGCAATGTCTATGATCTGGACGGCATGGAGGTCATTATCCGCGACTGGTACTGGACGGATTCCGAGCCGCAGAACGCGATGGACGAGGCGAGAGAGGAATATCTGGACTGGATCCAGGAGACCTATAACTTTACCGTGAAGAGACAGGCGATCAGCACCTGGGCTGACGTTCCCACGGATTTCGTAAACTATGCGACGGCCGGCGACGACACCAACTATATCTTCGTGCTTCGCGCGGGCGCCGAGTTTGTGGCGGCTATGGACGCAGATCTGATGTATGATCTGTCCACCCTGGACTGCCTGGACTTCTCCGAACCCAAGTGGGGGAGCAAGGTTCATGAGTTGTATACCAAGAACGGAAAGATCTACGGCATGAGAGGCGAGGAGCCTGAGCCCCGCGGCGGAATGTTCTTTAACAAGAGACTGCTGAAGGAGGCCGGCATCGATCCGGAAGAGATCTATAACCTGCAGGAGAGCATGGAGTGGACCTGGGATAAATTTGAAGAGATCTGCGAGCAGATTTATGCTGATACCGATAACGACGGCGAGATCGACCGCTGGCCGATCATCACGGATAACACCCAGTTTAAGAACGAAGCGACCTGGTCCAACAACGCCAACTATGTGGGCATGAAGGACGGCAAGTATGTGAACGAGCTGGAGAGCCAGGCGACTCTGGACGCTCAGAACTGGGCGGAGAGAATCCTCAAGAAATACCGCAAGCCCGATCCGGCGGATGCTGCCTGGGATTACAGCTATACAGGCTTCATCAACGGCGAGGCTGTGTTCCTGGCGGATCAGGCTTACAACGCCGGCGCTTATGATCCGGAAAACAGCAGCCATAAGTTCTGCGCCATGGAAGACGATTTCGGCTTTGTCTGCTTCCCGATGGGACCGAACGCTACCGATTACACCAACATTTACGAGGACAATATTTACTCGATCCCCGGCTGCTATGACGCGGACAGAGCCTGGAAGATCGCTTTCGTTTACGATCTGTATACGGAGCCTACGCCCGGATTCGAGGATGAGTCCAGCATGGTCAACAGCTACTACAGCAACTTCCGCGATATGGAATCCGTGGATCTGACCATTGCCCGTCTGGTAAAGAACGGCCGCGTGACCTATCACAGCCTGATCGGCGGCCTGGATCTGGGCAGCCAGTTCCTGTGGTCCATCAACGACAACAATACGCCGGCACAGCAGGCTGAGGCGATCCGCAATACCTGGAACGCTTACATTGCGAAGGCCAACGGCGATATCAGCCAGGAAGAGCTGGATGCGATGCTCGCTGCTGAGGCGGAAGAGACCGCCGCGGAAGGCGAAGCAGCAGAGGGCGAGGCTGCAGAAGGCGAAGCTTCGGAAGGCTGAGTTTCGGAAAACTGAGCTTCGGAAGGCTGGGTTTCGGGAAACCAAGCTTCGTAAGACTGAGTTTCGGAAGGCTGAGTTTCGTAAGACTGAGTTTCGGATGACCAAGCTTCGGAAGGCTGAATTTCGGAAGACCAAGCTTCAGAAAACTGAGTTTCGGATGACTGAGCTTTGGAAGGCTGGGCTTCGGATGACCAGGTTTCGAAAGGCTGAGTTTCAGAAGCCCAGGCGGCAAATTAGAGTTCAGCTGCAGGAAACCGCATTTTCTGAAGCTGGACGTATGAACAGGATAAGCAGTCTGGCATGACAGAATAAGCTTATAGCGGAGAAAGGGCGGCGCGTATGTGACCGCCCTTCCTCTGCAGTTACCGCAAAATCCAGAATCCCGGTGCCGTGAAGCGCGGCCGCGTCTTTCCGGGTATGCAGCCGTGCCTGTCGGTGCAAAGATACATAGACAGGCGCTGGAAAAACTGGTATGATGAAGAAGGACAGCGAGATTGCCGGCGGCGCGGACCGCGCGGAAGGCGTGACAGGAGGAGGCAGTTTATGGAAAATACAGCCAGATTTCATCTTCCGGGGCTTCGATATAATTTTCCGCTGAATATGATGACCCTGGATATGATGAAGAAGTTCCCGGAGTATTTCCGGGAAGGCGTGGAGATCGCGTCCTTTTTCGGGGAATTCCCCACGTCTTTGTGGGGAGGCGGGCGCTTCTGCTATGACGACCAGTGCGACGGGAATTTCATCCGCAGCGTGGTGAAAACCATTAATTCCCGCGGGATCCCGATCCGCTATACCTTTACCAATCCGTCGCTGACGGAGCGGGATATGTCGGATCCGTACTGCAATTTCTGCATGCGGGTGGCCGACAATGACAAAAACCAGGTGCTGGTAGTATCCCCGCTCCTGGAGGACTACATCCGGAAGAGATATCCGGGCTTTAAGATCAACAGTTCTACCTGTAAGGAGATAAGGGACATTGACGCCCTGAATGAAGAACTTTCAAAGGATTACTATCTGGTAGTCCTGGACTACAATTTGAACAACCATTTTGAACTTCTTGAAAAGATCACCCGCAAGGACAAATGCGAGCTTCTGGTGAATTCCTGCTGTATCCCCAACTGTCCCAGGCGGGGGATGCATTACAGCACGATCGGCCGGGAGAACCGCATTACCCTCTTAAACCGAAAGAATCCCCCGGACAGGCAGATGCCGGTTCCCGGCTGGAACTGCGAATACGGGGAGAAAAATAATATCTATACGATTCAGAAATACAGTACATTCATCTCTCCGGAGGCCATCTGGGAGAAATACATTCCCATGGGCTTCCATGAGTTTAAGATCGAGGGAAGGACGGCCAACCTGTTCCAGCTTATTGACACCTACTGTCTCTATCTGATGAAGCCGGAACGGCGGGACGAGGGGCGGCTGGAACTGATCAGCAATCTGCAGAGCAGCAAGGTGATCACGGTGGGGAGGCCCAGAAAGGCGATGTGGAACGGATGATGACGAGAGAAACATACTGGCACCTGCCGGGATTCTGCTATTTCCGGCTGCTGAATCAGGTGCTTTTGAATCTGATGAAGGACTATCCGGAGCGGTTCCGGGACGGCTATAAGATCGGTTCCGTCTACGGTACGTTTCCGGGTGCCATCTGGAACGGCGGCAGGGCTGTGTTCGGCACGGCCACGAAGACCGATATAAAGAAAATCCTGCAGATCTATAACAGCAGGGGCGTCCCGGTGCGCTTCACCTGGACCAATTCCCTGCTGACGGAGAAGCATGTGAACGATACCTACTGCAATCTGATCATGCAGCTGGCGGACAACGGAATGAACCAGGTGCTGGCCAACACCCAGGTGTTAGAGGAATATGTCCGCCGGGAGTATCCCGGATTTAAGATTATCTCTTCCACTACCAAGCGGATGCTGGATCCGGAGACGCTGAAAAATGAGCTTTCGAAGGACTATTTTCTGGTGGTGCTGGACTATGATCTGAACCACAATGAGGAAGTACTGAATATGATCGAGCCTTACGCCGGCAAGGTGGAGATTTTGGTGGATGAGATCTGCCAGCCGGGCTGTAAGATGCGGGCGGAACATTACCGGGAGGAATCCCGGATGCAGCTGGAATTTGATAAGGAGTCGGCCTTCCGGTGCCCGAACCGCATCCAGGAGAACCGGTCATTTGCGGAATGCCGGAAGCGGGCCGGATTTATCGGGAAGGATGAGATCGAATCCTACGCGGAGAGAGGATTTGTGAATTTCAAGCTGGTGGGCCGGGGGTTGCCGGAAGAACTGGTGAAGGAATCCTATCTGTATTATCTGGTGAAGGATAAGGAGCGGGATTTTATCCGCGGGAAGATAGAAAGGACCCTGGCGGATCTGCGGGGAACGGCTGCCGGAGGAGTTCCGGGAGGCGCTGTTCCTATGGGCAGACCGGTCGGCGGAAGACCGGCGGGCGGACCGCTGGGAGGAAGACCGCTATCGGGGCATATGCCGAAGGGCGGGAAGAAGAGATAGCTGTGTTAGGCCGAAAACGGCAGCCCGAATGATAGTTATGATATGGAAGAAAAACTGATAGCCAGGCGTAGGCAGGAGAAAGCAGCGGATAGCTGTGGACAGAAGAAAACCGGCTGGTGGATGTGAATAGAAATAGAGCTTGCGGATCGAATCTGTGCAAGAGACGAAGATAAGGAGTCAGGCAAGAGTGGACGTGATAAAGCTGCTGAAAAGCAAAAGAGGTTTTGCGGAGAGTCGTCATAAGACGGCTCTGCGAGTGCTTCAGCGGCACACATCCGCCTTCCTGGCTGCTTCATTTCTGGCCGTATTGACCGTCCAGGCGGCGCTTCTGTCCGGCTGCGCGCCGGAACAGGAGCCGGAAGAACTGATCGTGGTAGACCAGACGGAGGCGGAAAGCGTCTATACGCTGGCAATTGCGGAGCGTGGAGATGTGATCAAGACCCGCGACGTCTCCTGTTCCTATAAGCAGCTTGAGGAGCAGGATGTCAGCTTCGCGGTCAGCGGAAAACGGGTCTCGGAGGTCTGCGTATCATTGGATGATGTGGTCGAGAAGGGCCAGGTTCTGGCTCGGTTGGGAGATAACGGCGCCGGTGACCGAATCGAAGAGTTAGAATACCAGATCGCCAGAAACCGTCTGCTTCTTGCCCACAGCCGTGAAAACGAGCAGAGCGAGATCGAAGCGATCCGGCTGCAGTACGAGTACCGCTCCGGTCATACGGAGGCGGAAGCGCAGGCGGCGGCCTCGTCGATGGAAGCCGTTCAGCAGAGGTACGGCTATGAGCAGGAAGATCTGGCGGACGCGATCTCGCTGGACAGTCTGGAACTGGAGAGTCTGAAGAAAGAAATGGCGGACAGCCAGATTTATGCCGGAATTGACGGCACGGTGTCGTGGATCGCCTCGAATCTGGAAGGCTCGACTTCCGTAAAAGATACGCCGGTTATGCGGATTGTGGACGGCTCCGAATGCCTGTTCACAGTATCGGACATGACGCAGGCGGACATTTTCCATGAAGGCGAGCCGGTGGATCTGCGGATCAGCGTCGGTCCGGCCCGAGGCGATTACAAGCTCTTGCCGCGGCAGATGGACACCTGGGAGAGCGAAGGAAGGCTTCTGTTCACATTTGCCGAGGAATACGGGGTTACGGTGGAAATGGGCACGTCGGGAACCATTACCGTAGTTACGGATAAACGCGAGGACGTGCTGCATGTGCCGCCGCGGGCGGTGCATACGGCGGACGGGAAGTCTTTCGTGTATTGCCTGGGCGAAGATGGAATGCGGGAGATCCGCTGGGTGGAGACAGGTCTGCACGGCGACGACAGCACCGAGATCATATCCGGGCTTGCGGAGGGGGAGACGGTTATCCTGCGATAACAGGACCGGAAAGAGTTTTGGGGTAAGGAAGGTCATAGATCGATGACGGCGAGACGGAACAGAAGAGAAAAGTTCACAGGGAAATATCTGCGCCGCCCGGCACCGGCGATGCTGGCGCTGTGCGTATTTCTGTGCGCGGTTCTGGAACTTGCGGGCTGCGGCGCGGCGTCGTCTGACAGCGCGGAAGCTTTCGGACGTTCCGATCTGTACTCCGGGCAGAAGACGGAAGATCAGGCGGGGATCGAACTGATCGAGCCGGTACAGCTGACGCAGACCTGGGAGGCGGCAGCATATCGGAACCTCTACGATTCGCAGATCTTCGCGGCGGCCGTGGTTCCGGAGGTGACGGAATACGCGTTCCCGGTCGGCGGTACGCTGGAAGAGTTCGGCGCTTATCCGGGAGATACGGTGGAGGAGGGAAGTCTGCTTGCGGAATTGAACAGGGAGCAGATCGACCAGTCCGTCGAGGATCTGGAAGAGAAGATCCGGACGATGGAAGAGGAATTCGCGGGCTACCGGGAAGATATGTTGGAGAAGATCGCTGAGGCAGACGCGGAAGCCGCGGAATTGCAGGCGGCCGCGACGCAGGCGGCACAAACTGCTATGCAGATGACCAAGGCAGATGCTCAGGCAGTTCAAGCTGCACAAGGTATACAAGCAGATGCTCAGGCAGTACGGACGGCACAGGCAGGCCAGTCGGCCGCGCAAGCGACACAGGCGCCAGATGCGCAGTCCGCGCAAATCGCAGCTGAAGCCGGGAATTCGGGCAATGCAGCTGAGGCAGGTGGTACTGCTGCTGATTCCGCCGAAGGCGACTACCGGATACTTCTGCAGCAGAACGACACTCTTCGCCGCAAGCTTACCCAGCGGACGCAGCTCTATGAGCTGGATCACGCCTATCAGCTGGATCAGCTGGAGAAACGAAAAGACCAGCAGGAACAGTACCTGCTGAAGTCTGACATGGCCGGAGACGTGGTGGCGTACGGAATGATGACAGGCGGCGACCGGATCGGCGCGGAGCGTAATGTCATTGCCGTAGGCGACCTGTCCCGGAAATATCTGAAATGCGAATACATTTCTCAGTCCGTCTTAAATGGGGCGGATGCTGTCTACGCGGTGATCCGCGGCAAACGCCGCGAGATCTGCAATATCCCGTTGGGCGCGGGGGAGTACACCCGCCTGACCAATCTGGGCGAGACGGTCTGCTCCACGTTTGAGATTGAGGATGACGGCGATGTGGCCGTGGGCGATTTCGCGGTCGTCGTAGTCATTGAAGACTGCCGTCGAGAGGTCCTCGCGGTTCCGGCCGACGCGGTCAGCCGCAGCGGGCTGCAGCATTATGTCTATGTGAAGGACGGGGAGAAGTCGGTGAAGACCCCTGTGACCACCGGTATGAGCGACGACGTCTATACGGAGATCCGTTCGGGACTTGCGGAGGGGGATCAGGTGCTCGTAAAGAGTACGAGCCTTACTGCGTCCGGCACGGAACAGACGGCGGTGACGCGGGGAGATTTCGCCGCGGATTTCACCGGCAGCGGAGTATTTTATTATCCGTGTACCTACCGCGTGACGGATCCGGTCAGCCACGGAACGGTCTATTTTCAGAACTATGAGGTGACCCGTTATCAGCCGGTAAAGAAAGGCGATGTGATCGCCACGGTGCGGGTCGAGAAAGACGAGGTGGCCTTAAGGCGCAGCGAGACGAAGCTGAAACGTCTGGAAGAGCGCTTAAATGACCTGATCCGCAGCGGCGAGAAGGACGAGGACGTTCTTGCAGCCCGGCGGGAGGAGATCGCCGGTGTGAAGGAAGAGATCGCCTCGATGAATGAGGATTTTGATACGGAAGCGATCGTGGCGACCCACGACGGGATCGTGACGGAACTGGCGGAGCATAAGAAGGAAGATCTGCTGCGGACCGACGAGCTGATGGCAGTCATCGCCCGGCAGGACAACTGCTATGTGATCGTGGAGAATAAGGGTCAGCTTCTGAACTATGGCAATAAACTGACGGTCACCTATGAAAGCCGCAATGGCGGGGAGTTGAGCGCCGAAGGCGTTGTGGCAAATGTGTCCGCTTCTGCATTAAGCGGCGCGCTTGCCTCGGACTACGCGCTTCTGCGCGTGCCGGAGGAAGCGGTCAGCGAGATGGCGGCCGCCGCTGAAAACGATTCGGAGTGGAATATCCAGATGCGGTTTACGGTGGAGGGATCCGCCAGGCAGATGGAAGATGTGCTTCTGGTGCCCAAGGCTGCGGTCACCAGCCAGCGCGGACAGAACTATGTGACGGTGATCGATGAAAACGGGCAGAAAAAGGCGGTCAGCTTCGTGGCGGGCGGCAGCGATTCCCGGTATTACTGGGCGGCGGAAGGCCTGACGGAAGGGATGGTGCTATGCTTAAAGTAATGCTTCAGAAGCTGCGGCACAAACGCCGGATGGGACTGGCTCTTTTCGTCGGCATCGCGCTTCTGATCGCGACGACGGTAAGCTTCCCGATGTATCGGGGGGCGGCCTATGACCGTATGCTACAGGATGAATTTGATCAGTATCTGGCGGAGAACGGCAGCTGGCCGGCCAAAAACCGGCTTTCGCTGACGTCCAAGAAGGAGCGGGGCGGCACCAGCATCGGCCGTATGGAAGGGCTGATGGACGAGATCCATGAGCGTCTGGGCGTGACGGAGCGGGCGGTGATCCAATATTACGCCGTAGGCGAGCAGGAAGCCGTGTCGGAGATGAACCGGGACGACGTGGACAGTTTCAAACTCCGTATTTCCTATATGACGGAGCTGGACCGGCATGTGAGCCTGAAATCCGGGGAAATGTATTCGGATTCCGGGATTTCGGAAGACGGCTGTCTGGAGGCGGTCATCAGCGAGGCCTGTATGGTGGAGACTGGGCTGCTGTTGGGAGAGACGGTAGATTTCGTCTACTTGAAGGACCCGGCGGGCGAGCCTGTTCGTCTGCGGGTCGTGGGCGTGTTTGAGGCATCGGATGATGCAGCGGACTGGGCGGGCGGTACGGCGGATAGTGCGGCTGGCGGCTCCGGGGAAAGTGTGGCGGCAGATGGAAACGCTTCGAGCGCAGTCACTTCGGCTGATGGCACAGCCGGCAGCTGCACTGACGCTCTGGGCAGGGATTACTGGCAGATAAGTCCGGAGAGCCTGCATAATAACTGCATGATCCGCGAGGATCTGTTCCGGAAATATTTCACCGGCGAACAGGCCGCGCGGGTGACGCTGCAGTGCATTTATTATCCTTTGTGGGATTATCGGGAATTGAAGGCCGGGGATGTGGACCGTGTGATCCGCGAGACCCGTTACTATATCGAGGAAAGTCCTTACCGGAATACATTTTCCGACCCTCCGTATCTGCCGGTTCTGGAAAGCTTCCGGAGAAAGCAGGTGCGGATTGACGCGGCACTGTTCCTTTTGCAGACTCCGGTGTGGATCCTGCTGGCTGCGTTTCTGTTCATGATCTCGTCCCAGATGTACGATCTGGAGCGGAACGAGATCTCGGTCATGAAAAGCCGCGGAAGTTCCGGACTGCAGATCTTCCTGCTTTACCTCTACCAGAGCGTATTCCTGGTGATTCTGGGCGCGGCGGCCGGACTGCCGCTGGGGCGGCTGTTCGCGAAAGCGCTGGGCGCGGCGGGGAGTTTTCTGGAATTCCGTTCGGGGCGGATGCTTTCCGTGTCTTATACGAGAGAGGCGTTTGTCTACGGCCTGGCCGCGATGGCCGGGTGTGTGCTGGTGATCACGATACCGGCGTTAAAGCACAGCCGCCTGTCCATTGTCGGTCTCAAGCAGCAGAAGGTTACCCGAAGGCGGTCCTGGTGGGAGATGTGCTTCCTGGACCTGATCCTGCTGGGAATTTCTCTTTATGAATATTATATTTTTTCCGGGAAAATGCCGGAGATTGAGGCGAACGCATTTCTGGGTGAGCCGATGGAGCCTTTGCTTTATATCAGTTCGTCGCTGTTCATCGTCGGGCTGGGGCTTCTGCTGATCCGGCTGCAGCCGCTTCTGGTGGGACTCATTTACCGGATCGGAAAGCGGTTCTGGGGACCGGCGTCCTACATTTCCTTCATGGAAAATGCGAAGAACGGGCGGAAGCAGCAGTTCATCATGCTGTTTCTGATCATTTCCATCTCCCTCGGGATCTTCCACTCGGTGACGGCCCGGACGATCCTGCAGAACGCGCGGGAAAATACGGCATACCTTGACGGCGCGGACCGGATCGTGAAGGAGATCTGGCGGGACAATTCCGGCATGAACTTTGACGGAGAAGTGACCCGGCTGCAGTACTTTGAGCCGGATTATGAAAAATACGCCCGGCTGCCGGGGGCGGCGTCCTGGACGAAGGTGATTTATGAAGAGAACGGTGCGCTATCCGGCGGGGAACATAACGGGCAGAAGCTGACGATCTGCGGGATCCATACGAAGGAGTTCGGCGAGAATACGGTCATGCCCCAGGGGCTTATGGAGAAGCATTACTACGAGTATCTGAACGAGCTGGCGGCGGACCCGGAGGGAGCGCTTCTGTCGGCGAATTTCCGGGATCTTCTCGGGTATCAGGTCGGGGATAAGGTCTCCTTCTCGAACGGGGATCGGATGCGGATGGAATGCACGGTACTGGATTTCGTGGATTACTGGCCGGGCTACGCGCCGTCCGTTATGACGCAGAATCCGGACGGGACGGTGGCGGTCACGGCGCGGTATCTGATCATTGCAAATATTGATAGTTTGAATAAAGAGTGGGGCGTCGTGCCGTATGAGGTGTGGGTGACGGACGCGGCGGAAGGCGGAGAAGGTTCTGCCGGAGATGCAGCAGCGGCAGTCAGTGATGGAGACAATGCTGTGGGCGGTGCGGCGAACGCAGGCGCAGCAGCCACATTTTCCGAATGGATGGATGCGGAGAATGTGCGTCTGGCCAAATATGTGAACCGCCGGGACGACATCGAGGCTGCGGCCGAGGATCCGCTTCTGCAGGGCACCAACGGGATTCTGACCATGGGATTTCTGATGACGATGATCCTCTGCGCGGCGGGCTATCTGATCTACTGGATCCTGTCGATCCGCTCGCGGGAGCTGGTCTTCGGAATTCTCAGGGCGAACGGCATGCACCGGGGCGAGATCTTCCACATTCTGATCAATGAGCAGATCTTCTGCGGCGGATTCGCGGTGCTGGCCGGGACATTTACGGGCCTGCTTTCTTCGAAAATGTTCGTGCCGATCCTGCAGACCGCCTACGCGGCGTCCAACCAGGTGCTGCCGCTAAGGCTGATCACCCAGCGGCAGGATATGGTGCGGCTCTACGGCGTGATCGGCGTGATGCTTCTCGTCTGCCTGATCGTGCTGGTGGTGCTGGTGCGGAAGCTGGATGTGGCGAAGGCCTTGAAGCTAGGGGAAGAATGATAGAAGATAGTGCATCGGATTGAGAAAATGAATAGGTGCTGAGACAGTAAAATTGCTGCAGAATGTTGACTGACGGTGTTTATGGCATAGGGGTCGGGCAGACATTGGAAAGTCTGAATTGGAAAGTCTGGTTTTGCAGGAGCGCGACAATATAAGGAAAGGAGACCGGGCGAGAAGAAAATGGGTTCCGATATCGAGATCTGCCGCGTAGGCAGGAAATTTCCGGCCGCGGGAGGCTTTTTCGAAGCCTTGAAGGATGTGAACGCGGTCATACCGGAAGGCAAATTTACGATCCTCAAAGGGCGTTCCGGCTCGGGCAAGACCACGCTTCTGAACATCATCGGAGCGCTGGATGCGCCGACCTCCGGCAGCGTGCTGATCGGCGGCCAGGACCTGGGAGCCTTAAGCGAGCGGGAGCGGGACGATCTGCGCCGCGTACAGATGGGCTTCGTGTTCCAGGCGGTATCGCTGATCCCATCGCTGACGGCCTATCAGAATGTGGAGTTTTCCCTGCGCCTGGCCGGCGTCCGAAAGGGACGCAAAGAGCGGGTGGAGGAATGCTTAAGCCTTGTGGGGCTTGCGAACCGCGCGAAGCATATGCCGGCGGAAATGTCCGGCGGCGAGCAGCAGAGGGTAGCCATCGCCAGGGCCATCGCCCACCGGCCGCGGATCCTTCTGGCGGATGAGCCGACGGCGGAGCTGGACAGCGCGATGGCGGCGCATATCACGCAGCTTCTGCAGGAACTGACCAGAAAGGAAGGCATTACCATTCTCATGACAACCCACGATACGGGCCTGATGGACGCCGGGGATATGATCATTGAACTGGAGAACGGACGGCAGGTCGGGGTGACGATGAAGGGCGCCGCAGAAGAGGGAGGTGCATCCCATGTCTGAGGCAATGGTACAGGCGGATGGTCTCGTGAAGATCTACAAGACCAGAGAAACTGAGGTTCTTGCCCTGCAGGGGCTGGATCTCACGGTGGAGACCGGGGAACTGACGGCCATCATCGGCAACAGCGGCAGCGGCAAATCCACATTCCTGAACATGATTGGCGGGCTGGACCGGCCCAGCGCCGGGAAGCTGGAGGTGGACGGCCGGAACCTGTTCACGATGACCACGAAGGAACTGACCCGCTACAAGCGTGACACCGTGGGCTTTGTGTGGCAGAACAACGGCCGGAACCTGGTGCCGTATCTGTCCGTCCTGGAAAATATCATGCTGCCCATGCAGTTCGCCCACGCCGGGAAGCGGAAAGCACGGGCATTGGAACTGCTGGAACTGGTGGGACTGCCGGACAAGAAGCACAGCCGCATGAACACCTTATCCGGCGGCGAGCAGCAGCGGGTGGCCATCGCGATCGCCCTGGCCAATTCGCCGAAGCTGCTGCTGGCGGATGAACCGACGGGAAGCGTGGACGCGCGGACGGCGGATTACATTTTCGATATTTTCCGGGAATTGAACAGTCAGGGACAGACGGTGCTCATCGTGACCCACGACGTGGCGCTGTCCAAGAAGGTGAAGCGGGTGGTCGCGATCCGCGACGGCAAGATCAGCAGTGAGCGCATCCTGCGGGAGAGTTACGCGGAGCGCTTAAAAGAAAGCGATATCGACTGGCGAGGGGAGGACACCCAGGAGGAATACGCGATCCTGGATAAGGCCGGGCGGGTGCAGATCCCGCGGGAAATGCTGGACGAACTGAAACTGAACGATTCCAAAGTGCGCGTTCAGGTCCGTGACGGTGAGGTAGTACTGTCCGCGCCGGAGAAGGAGTAATTATGGAATTAAAGAAAGAATACCGCAACGTATTTGCCGAGATCGGCAAAAGCGAGGCAGAGATCGCAAAGAGACTCAGGGAGATCGTACATACATTTTTCTATGACGAAGAAGACAGGGTCTATTTCCCGGTGGGGGACGATATGGCTTATATCGAGGATACCGGAAATGTGGACGCCCGGACCGAGGGCATGTCCTACGGAATGATGATGAGCGTCCAGCTGGACATGAAGGAAGAGTTCGACCGCATCTGGAAATGGGCCAAGACTTATATGTGGATGGACGAAGGCTCGAATGAGGGGTATTTTGCCTGGTCCTGCGCGCCGGACGGGAAGAAGAACGCCTATGGCCCGGCGCCGGACGGAGAGGAGTTTTTCGCGATGGCGCTCTTCTTCGCAGCCCACCGCTGGGGGAACAGCGAGGGGATTTTCAATTACGAGAGGGAGGCGAAGGAGATCCTGCGGGCGTGCCTGCACAAAGGGGAGAACGGCAGGCCGGGACACGCGATGTGGAACCGGGACAACCATCTGATCCTGTTCGTGCCGGGCAGTCCGTTTACGGATCCGTCCTATCATCTGCCGCATTTTTATGAGTTATTTGCCCTTTGGGCGTATGAGGAGGACCGGCCCTTCTGGAAGGAGGCGGCGCAGGCCAGCCGGAAATATCTGTCGATCGCCTGCCATCCGGTAACCGGAATGTCGGCGGAGTACGCGGAGTTCGACGGAAGCCCGGTGAAGCGGATCCCCTGGACGAAGGACCGGCACGACTGGTTCTTCAGCGATTCCTACCGGACCGTTGCCAATATCGGGCTGGACTGTGAATGGTGGGGCGTCGATGAGGGGCAATGGATCGCGGCGGAACGGCTGCAGCATTATCTCGGAGTCGAGCGGGCGGCGGAACCGTTCTGCATCTACGAGGTGGACGGAACGCCGATCCCGAACGCGGCCCTGCATCCGATCGCGATCACGTCCACGGCCGCCCAGGGAGCGCTGGCGGTGCCGGAGAGACTGGATGGAAGAGGCGGAGCTGGTCTTTCCGAACGCGCCCGGATCGCCCGCATGTGGGTGGAACATTTCTGGGAACTGCCGATGCGGAAGGGAAAACGGCGGTATTACGATAACTGCCTGTATTTTTTCGCGTTCCTGGCGCTGAGCGGAAGGTACAGAATCTGGTGAGATAGCAGAAATGTTATTTAAGATAAAAAGTGTATGGAGGTAGGAAGGCATGATCAGAATCGCGAGAACGGAAAACGGACTGGTAAGGGGAATCGAAGCCGCGGACCCGCGGATCACGGCGTTTAAGGGCGTACCCTTTGCCGCGCCGCCCATCGGAGAGAACCGCTGGCGCGCGCCCCAGCCCTGCGCCGACTGGGAGGGCATCCGCGACGCTTACCGCTTCGCACCCATTTCCGTGCAGGACAGGCCCGGAGTGGGAACCGACATCTACTGTCGCGAGTGGCATGTGGATCCGGATATCGCCATGGGCGAGGACTGTTTGTACTTAAATATCTGGACAGGCGCGAAGAGCGCGGACGAAAAGCAGCCGGTTCTGGTATGGTTCTTCGGCGGCGGCCTGCAGTGGGGGTACCCTGCGGAGATGGAATTTGACGGCGAGCGCCTGGCAAGGCGCGGCGTGGTCGTGGTGACGGTGAATTACCGGATCAATGTGTTCGGCTTCCTGGCTCATCCCCAGATTACCGCCGAGCAGCCGGACGTGCCGGCGAATTTCGGCAATCTGGATCAGCAGGCGGGTCTTAAGTGGGTGGTCCGCAACATTGCGGCTTTCGGCGGCGATCCGGACAATATCACGATCGCTGGCCAGTCGGCGGGAGGCGGCAGCGTCCTAAGCCAGATTGCGTGCCCCGCGAATAAGGGGCTGTTCCAGAAGGCGGTGGTCATGAGCGGTATGATCCGAAGCCCCTACGGCGGCGGAGGGATCGGGACGCCGGAGCCGCTGGCGTCGGCGGAGAAGAACGGGGAGGATTTCTTCGCGTTCCTCGGCGTTTCGTCGCTTGCGGAGGCCCGGAAGCTGGACGCTTTCGAGATCTTACATAAATACAGCGAGTACGCTCAGAGTCACCGCCGGATGTTCACGGTGGAGGACGGCCGGTTCTGCGTCGGCGAGCCGCTCGCGCTGATCCTTGCGGGAAAATGTGTAGACGTGCCGATTATGGCCGGCAACACCAGCGACGAATTCCCCAATTTCCTTCAGGCGGAATCGGAGGAAGAGCTGAAGCAGAAGGCGGAAGCGGCCTTCGGGGAGCGGGCGCAGGAATTCCTCGCGTTTGAAGAGGCTCGCAGGGCTGAGCAGCCGGGACTTTACGCGAAGGCTGCGGGCATCGAGTGTACGGCCAAGAGCCTGTTCCTGGAGAAGAAACGGCTCGGAAGCGCCAATGATTATTACTACTACCGATTCGATGGGGAGATCCCGGGCTGGGATCATCCGGGAACCTTCCATTCGGTGGATCTATGGTTCTTCTTCGAGACGCTGGCCAAATGCTGGCGGCCCTTCGTGGGAAAGCATTACGACCTGGCCAGGCAGATGTGCAATTATTGGGCCAATTTCATCAAGACCGGCGATCCCAATGGCCCGGACGCGGACGGCACCCCGATGCCGGAGTGGCTGCCCTATACGGAGGAAACGCCCTGCGACATGGTGTTCGGTCACGACGGCGCGGCGCCGGTGACGGAGCCGGAGAAACTGTTTATGAGATTTCTCATCGATATGACCGGGAAACGCATGAAAGGAGAGGCATAACGCATGAGCCAGGAAAATACCGGATTTTCGGTCATGGTCTATACGCGTACGCCGGTTCAGGGAGAATATCCTGCGGGCCTGGCGCAGAGCGTCCATCTGGCCGTAAGCGGGGACGGCGTTCATTTCCGGCCGCTGAACCAGAATTACGGCGTCGTGTTTGCGCAGGGCACGATCCGGGCGGACGACACGATCCATCCGAAGGGAGTGAAGGAGCCGCGGGTGTTTTCTATCGGGGAAGGAAGGTATGGGATCGCGGCTGTTTCCGTCAACGAGGATGGAAGTACGGATGAAGAGATGGCCGGGAAAATGTCCTACTGGACGACGGAGGATTTTATTAACTTCCGGGAAGAAGAACCGCTGGATGCAGGGGAGAGTGCGGCTGAGGCCGGACAGGAAAACTCCGGCAGTGGGGCGAAAGCTGAAGCTGAAGCCGTTAGATTCGGGAGAGTTGTTCCAAAGAATGCAGATTTCGGTTCTGTGTCACAGGCGGCTGTTTTCGGATCTATGCAGAAATTAGGCGAAGTCCGCGATGAGGGAGGTACAGCGTCACAGGCCATTGTTTCCGGATTTACTTTGGAATCCGGCGAGACCGTTACCGGCAGTGTTGTGAGCATTGATGAACAGTTATACAACCGCATGAAGCAATACTGGAGCCGCGTTTACAACTGCGGCGTATCCGTGCCGGAAACGGTGGAGACAGATTCGCCGGAGGCGCTTGCGGATGTAAAAGCGACCCTGACCTATTCCGACGGCTCCCGGACGCTGCGGCGGGTGGCGTGGGACATTTCCACCGTCAATTTTGGACGGAGCGGAATCTATGAGATATCAGGTACGGTACAGGAGATTCGCTATCCATTCCCACTGGCGGAGGGCTATGGCGATCCGGTGATCCTGTTCTGGGAAGGCAGAAAGTATTATATCGCGACCAACGACAATAAGAACGACATCGGCCTGTATGTAAGAGAGGCGCCGACCGTGGATGGCCTGTTCGCGGAGGGGATCACGGAGCATCTGATTCTCGGAGAGGACGAGAAGCGTAATCTGCACCAGACCTTCTGGGCCCCGGAATTCCATCTGATCGGCGGCGAGCTTTACATTCTGTTCGCGGTCAGCGGCCGCGTATGGGGGCCTCAGTGCCACATGATGCGGCTGAAAAATGGCGGAAGCATCACGGATCCCGACAGCTGGACGGATCCGGTCCGGGTGCGGCGAAAGGACGGAAGCTGGCTTTCGGAGGACGGCATCACGCTGGATATGACTTATCTGAAAGCGGGCGGGCGTTCCTATCTGGTCTGGTCCTACAGGCGGCATATCGGCAGTCCGATGGACACCGGTTCCATGCTTTACATCGCGGAAACCGATGAGAGGACGCCATGGCAGCTGACCAGCGAGCCGGTGCTTCTTACCAGACCCCTTTACGGCTGGGAAAATGTGGACGGCACCATTAATAACGAAGGCCCCTATGCGTTCCAGGCGGACGGCAAAGTCTATCTGACCTATTCCGGCGGTTCCGCGAACGCTTACACTTATGTGCTGGGGCTTCTGACCGCGAACGCGGACGACGACCTTTTAGATATGGCCAACTGGACAAAGAACGGTTATCCGGTGCTTTCGTATTACTCCGTGGAAGGGGTATATGGGCCCGGGCATAACTCCTTTTATACCGATGAGGACGGGAATCTGATGATCGCTTACCATGGCGAGACCAGTATCGACGGCCATTTGCGGTGCGTGGGGATCCGGCGGGTGCATTTTGACGCGGAGGGAAGGCCAAGATTCGACCTGTCCGCCGACCGGGATCTGGATCCGGCGCTTAAACGGGTGCATATGAAAGTTATCGTATAGCATGGCATTATTTCGTCAGAGAATATACCGCATCGATAGGTGTCAGAATGGTGAGAGTGGTTCCATTGATGGTATGGAAGAACGATTATAAAGAATGATATGGAAGGAATTTCGAGGATGGCATATTTATTGAATTATACGCGAGCGCCGGTCAATGAGGTGCTGTATGATCCGAAGCTGGCTTTCAGCATGCATCTGGCGCTCAGCGAGGACGGAAATCATTACAGGGCGCTGAACCATAACAGCGGCGTGCTGTTCGCGAAGGCGACGGAGAACGCGGACGGTTCCTTAAATCCGAAAAGCATGAAGAACCCGTGGCTGTTCCGGCTGCCGGACGGCAGTTTCGGAGTCGCTGCTGTCCGCACAGGCGGAGACGGAGAGGACGATGAGGAGAGCAGAGGATGCGTGCTCTGTTTCCGGTCCGACGACCTGTTAAGCTATGAGGAGCTGGGGCTTCTGAAGCTGGGAACGGATTATGTGGAAAAGGTGCGGTGCAGATGCGATGCGGGTATCGGTGATATTGTCGTTACCTGGCAGGAGCGGGACGGCGGCTGTTATGCCTCGTCAGTGCCGGGAAATGCCTGGCGGCTGTCTGCGGACGGCGGGCTGGTGCTTGGCAGGGTGCCGGAGGTGTGTGGAAACTTCGAGAGCAGTGTTCTTACAGGAGCGTGCGAAAACTTCGCAAACGATAATAGCGCGGAGACGTGCGGAAACTTCATGAGCGATGATGTCGCGGGTTCATGCGGCCGGACAGTCAGTGATGCTTCGGAGGCGTATGGAGCCCCGGCAGTCAGTAATGCTGCGAAGTCATGTGGAGCCCCGGCAGTTGGCGGTGTCGTGGAGTCATGCGAAGAGCATGTATCAGGCAGTGCAGCGAAGATGTGCGGAAACCATACACTTGACGAAATCCCGGACATATCCGGGATCGAGGGCGCTATTCCCCACAATGTCCTCGAGATTCCGAAGAACATAGCCGGCCGCCTGCGGAACAAGCTGCTGACTCCTTATAATACCGGGATCAGATTCTTGGAGACAGTGGAAGTTTCTTCCCCGGAAGACCTGGAATCGTACCGTGCCACCGCGCATTACAGTGACGGCACCTTCGCGTCCAGGCGGATAGACTGGGATCTTACGCAGGTGGATTTCGGGAAGGAAGGCGTCTATCCCATAACAGGCCGGATACACCAGGAGCATTTCACGTTCCCGGTGGCGGAGAACCGGGCCGACCCCTGCGTCTGCCGCTGGAAAGGCAAATATTATTTCATCGCCACCAATGACGCCGACGGCAACCACACCCTCTACATCCGGGCGGCGGATACACTTGCCGGACTGGTGACGGCGGAGGAGCATCTGCTTCTGGACAGCGCCACCTATCCGGGTATCGGCGGCCTTCTGTGGGCGCCGGAGTTCCACGAGATCGGCGGGAGGCTCGCGATCTTCCACGCGGCCACGCCGGGACCATTTTTCTGCGAGGAGAGCCATGTGATGATGCTTTGGGAGGGCGGAGACCCGGTCTGCCGTGAAGACTGGTCGGCTCCCAGGCGCGTGGTGAAGGCGGACGGCAGCGACATCTGCGAAGCCGGCAAAGAGATCACGCTGGACATGACCTGTTTTGAATGGCAGGGGAAATGGTACGCCGTCTGGTCCCAGAGACAGTTCCTGCCGAAGGACTTAGGCGCGTGGCTCTATATTGCCGGACTGGATCCGGAGGAACCATGGCGGCTTCTGACCGAGCCGGTGGTCCTGTCCAAGCCGGAGTATGGCTGGGCCAACAACCATACCTTCGTGGACGAGGGACCATTTGCGCTGATAAGAAAAGGCAGGCTGTACCTGACATTTTCCAGCGCGGCGGTGGATACCTCCTATGTGGTCGGTCTGCTGACGCTTAAGGAAAACGACGATCCCCTGCAGCCGGGCAGCTGGAGGAAAGCCAATTATCCGATCCTGACCTCCAGAAGCGTGGAAGGAGAATTCGGCACCGGGCATAACGCCTATGTGACGGATGAGGACGGAAATGTATGGAACACCTATCACGCCAGACCCGGCGTCGACGGAGCGCGCAGCAGCGGGATACGGCGGGTGCATTTCGGGATCGACGGAGAGCCGGTGCTGGATATGACGGAAGATATGGACGTGGCGGAGGAATTCCGCACGGTACGGACGCGTCTGGTCGTGAAGCGTCCAAAAAAGTAAACTTGCAAGGAGACCGAATATGAGAGACAGAGAAAAAGCAAAACAGAGAGCGCACGAGCTGGTGAGCCGTATGACCCTGGAGGAGAAGGCGTCCCAGCTGAAATTCGACGCGCCGGCAATCCCGAGGCTTAACGTGCCGGCGTACAACTGGTGGAACGAGGCGCTCCACGGCGTGGCGAGGGCCGGCGTGGCCACCAGCTTTCCGCAGGCGGTAGGCATGGCGGCGTCCTTCGACACGGAGCTTCTCGGCGAGGCCGGAAAGGTGGTCGCAGTGGAAGGCAGGGCCAAATACAACGCGGCCAGCAAAAAAGGCGACCGCGATATCTATAAGGGCCTCACGTTCTGGTCGCCCAACGTCAACATTTTCCGCGATCCCAGATGGGGTCGCGGCCAGGAGACCTACGGGGAGGACCCGTATCTGTCCGGCGAGCTGGGCAAGGCGTTCGTGAACGGCCTGCAGGGTGACGGAGAGTACCTGTCAGCGGCCGCCTGCGCCAAGCATTTCGCGGTGCATTCCGGGCCGGAGGCGCTGCGGCACGAGTTCGACGCGGAGGTATCCGATAAAGACCTGTATGAGACGTACCTGCCGGCGTTTGAAAAGCTTGTGACTGAAGCCGGCGTAGAGGCGGTCATGGGTGCTTACAACCGGACCAACGGGGAGCCGTGCTGCGGCAGCAGGACGCTGATTCAGGAGATCCTGCGCGGAAAATGGAATTTCCAGGGGCATTTCGTCTCGGACTGCTGGGCAATCCGGGATTTCCACACAAGGCATATGGTGACGGCCACGGCGGAGGAATCCGCGGCGCTGGCGCTGAAAAACGGCTGCGACGTAAACTGCGGAAGTACTTATCTGCATGTCTTAAAGGCGTATCAGGATGGACTTGTGACGGAGGAGGAGATCACCGCGGCGGCGGAGAGGCTGTTTACCACCAGGTTCCTGCTGGGGCTTTTCGACGAGACGGAGTACGATAAGATCGGCTATGACCGGATCGAATGCGAAGAGCATCTTAAGATGGCGGACCGGGCCACGGCGGAGAGCGTGGTGCTTCTGAAGAATGACGGAATCCTTCCGCTTAAGAAGGACCAGTTAAAGTCCATCGGGGTGGTCGGCCCCAACGCCAACAGCAGGGCCGCCCTGATCGGGAATTACCATGGAACGTCTTCCAGATATATCACCGTGCTGGAAGGCATCCAGGACGAGGCGGAAGCCGCCGGGATCCGGGTGTATTATTCCGAAGGCTGCCACCTTTACAAGGATAAGGTGGAGAGCCTGGCGCATCCGCAGGACCGGATCAGCGAGGCCATAAACGTGGCGGAGCAGAGCGATGTGGTCATTCTCTGCGTGGGACTTGACGAGACGCTGGAGGGAGAGGAAGGCGATACCGGCAACAGCTACGCTTCCGGCGACAAGAATGACCTTCTGCTTCCTAAGCCCCAGAGAGAGCTGATCCGGGCGGTGCTTGAGACCGGGAAACCGGCGGTGGTGTTAAATATGACCGGAAGCGCCATGGACCTGCGCTATGAGCAGGAACACGCCGGCACGGTGATGCAGGTCTGGTATCCGGGCGCAAGGGGAGGAAGGACTGTAGCCAGGATTTTGTTCGGGGAACTGTCTCCGTCCGGGAAACTGCCGGTTACGTTCTATAACAGCGCGGACGATCTGCCGGCGTTTGAGGATTACTCCATGAAGGGGAGAACTTACCGGTACTTTGAGGGGACGCCTTTGTATCCCTTCGGATACGGTCTGACTTACGGCGACGTGCGGGTGGAATCCGTAAGCTGCGGCGGGAAGACATTTTCCGCGGATGCGGAATGGGCCGACGGTGTGGCGGAAGCGCATGTTGACGGCGTATCGGATAAATCGGCGGCTGGGAAGATTTCTGCCGGTATGTCAGGTATGCAGGCAGAAGAAGGTGCAGCGCATGCGGACGGCGTATCGGATAAACCAGCGGCCGGGAAAACCGTTGCCGGTATGTCGGTCATGCAGGCAGATGGAGACGCGGAGAAGACGATCACTGTTCAGATGGATAAAGAGGTCACGCTGACCGTCCGCCTTACCAACCGGAGCGCCGTCGCCACAGAAGAAGTGGTCCAGGTCTACATAAAAGACACGGAATCCGCATTCTCTCCGACAAACGGCAGGCTCTGCGCGTTTAAGAGGGTCTTCTTAAAGGGCGGCGAGACCGGAAATGCGGAAATCACGCTGGATAAAGAGGCGTTTACGATCGTGGATGAAAGCGGTACGCGCAGGCAGGACGGTCATCGTTTCCGGCTGAGCGTCGGTCTGGGCCAGCCGGATGCCCGGACAAAAGAACTGACGGGAAAAGAAACCATAGAATTTGAGATCGGTTTATAATCGGAACGACTGTCGGAACCGGCGTTCCTATGGGTTATGATCTGGTAAACCATGGGAACGCCGGTTATTTGCTGCTTCCGTGTACGGGCCGCGAAGGGCCGGCGGCAGATTTTGTTCCGAGAATAAATAGGATTTTCCTATTGCTATCATCATAAATATAGTATTTTACAATATAAAGAGCCTGTGATATGATGGATACAACAAAGAGATAACGCAAAGTTACTCGAAAAAACAAAGCAGGAGGTATTTTCATGGTTAAGTTGTACGACGGCGGCGTCTATCTGGTGAACGGGACAGAGATAGTACCGGAGAGTGAGGCCGCGAAGGTGACCGCGCTGACCGGCAAAAGCGTGAGCAGGGAGGAAGCGAAGAAGGGCACCATCGCCTACGGGATCCTGAAGGATCACAATCAGAGCGGTGATATGGAGAATCTCCAGATCAAGTTCGACGCCCTGACATCCCACGACATTACATACGTAGGCATCATCCAGACGGCGAGAGCGTCCGGCATGGATAAATTCCCGATGCCCTACGTGCTGACCTGCTGCCACAACTCCTTAAACGCGGTAGGCGGAACCATCAACGAGGATGACCACATGTTCGGTCTGACTTCCGCGAAGAAGTACGGCGGTATTTTCGTTCCCCCGCATGTGGCGGTCATCCATCAGTTCATGCGTGAAATGTACGCGGGCTGCGGCAGGATGATCCTGGGTTCCGATTCCCACACCCGCTACGGCGCCCTGGGTACCATGGCGGTCGGCGAAGGCGGCGGCGAGCTGGATAAGCAGATCCTGGGCGACACCTGGGACAGCAGCTATCCGGGCGTCATCGCGATCTATCTGACCGACAAACCCAATCCCTGGGTCGGTCCCCACGACATCGCCCTGGCTATCTGCGGCGCTGTCTACAAGAACGGCTATGTGAAAAATAAAGTAATGGAGTTCGTCGGCCCCGGCGTTTCCTCCATGACCACCGACTACCGCAACGGCGTGGACGTTATGACTACTGAGACCACCTGCCTGTCCTCCATCTGGAGAACCGACGAGGACACGAAGGCGTTTTTGACCGAACACGGCAGAAGCGAAGCATACAGGGAGCTGAACCCGGCGGAGGTGGCTTACTATGACGGCTGTGTCTATATCGACCTATCCACCGTAAAGCCCATGATCGCCCTTCCGTTCCATCCGTCCAACGCATACGAGATCGACGCTCTTTACGAGAATCTGGAAGACATTCTCCGCGAGACGGAGAAGGCGGCCGAGGAGGTGGCCCAGGGCCGTGCTCCCTACACGCTGCTTGACAAGGTGAAGGACGGAAAGCTCCATGTGCAGCAGGGAATCATCGCCGGCTGCGCGGGCGGCAACTACACCAACGTGGTGGAAGCCAATAATCTGCTGAAGGGCAGAATGATCGGCGCGGGCGAGTTCACATTGTCGGTCTATCCGTCCTCCATGCCGGTCTATGTGGACCTGGCGAACAAGGGGATCATCGGCGATCTGATGAACGCCGGCGCGGTTGTGAAGACCGCGTTCTGCGGACCGTGCTTCGGCGCGGGCGACACGCCCAACCACAACGGTCTGTCCATCCGCCATACGACCCGCAACTTCCCGAACCGCGAGGGCTCAAAGCCCGGCAACGGCCAGATGGCCGCGGTCGCCTTAATGGACGCCCGTTCCATCGCCGCGACGGCGGCAAACGGCGGCGTTCTGACCTCCGCGGAGCAGTACGCCGAGGCCTTCGGCAATGTGCCTGCGTACCATTTCAGCCGCGAGTCCTACGACGCGAGAGTCTACCAGGGCTTCGGCAAGGCGAATCCGGAGGAGCCGCTGTTCTACGGACCGAATATCAAGGACTGGCCGGAGAGAGCGCCTCTTGGCGAGAATATCCTTTTGAAGGTCTGCTCCAAGATCCTGGACGAGGTGACCACCACCGACGAGCTGATCCCGTCCGGCGAGACCTCCTCCTACCGTTCCAATCCGCTGGGACTGGCCGAGTTCACCCTGTCCCGCCGCGATCCGGCCTATGTGGGCAAGACGAAGGCCGTGGACGCCCTGGAGGTCGCAAGGGAGAAGGGCGAAGATATCGCCGCCATGGCCCCGGAGCTTACCGAGCTCTTCCGCGTGATCAACACGATCCCCGGACAGGAGAACGTGAAAATGGAAGAGACGGAGATCGGTTCCACGATCTACGCCAATAAGCCCGGCGACGGTTCCGCCCGCGAGCAGGCCGCTTCCTGCCAGAGAGTCATCGGCGCGCTGGCCAATATCACCCAGGACTACGCCACCAAGCGGTACCGCTCCAACGTGATGAACTGGGGTATGCTTCCCTTCCATCTGAAGGGCGAGCCCACGATGTTCGACGTCGACGATTACATCTATGTACCGGGCATCCGCCAGGCTCTGACCGACGACCGTCTCGATGACATCACGGCCTATGTGATCAAGGGCGGCAAGGCCCTTCCGATCAGCCTGTACTGCAAGGAAATGACCGAGAACGAGCGGGACATCGTCAAGGCCGGCTGCCTGATCAACTTCAACCGGAACCGGAAGAACAAGTGATCAATCCATGAACTGCCTCTAAAATATAGTAATGCAAGCAGGGCGTCACCGGCGCTCTGTTTGCATGGATAGCGGAAAGGCTGCCGGAAGGCGGCCTTTTCCGTGTAATTGGGAGAAGTCAGGTTGTCCTGGCTTCTGTGTACGTTATGCCGCAGTCAGGTTACCGAGAGGAGCAGATCTGCTTTTCCGCGGACCCGGACGTCTTGTGCGCGAAAACGGCCAAGGATAATTCACAAATTATGTTTCGTGGAAAATGCTATAATATCTGCCTTATAGATGTTATAAGTATTTATGTATTTGAATAATCATTAAGAAAATGATAGATTAAACGTATTAAAAATGATAATTTTTAATTATTTCTGGCGCACATTTTGTAGCGATATGCCCAGAAAAGAAGAAGGAGGACGCAGTATGGAAGTTAAGAAGGCCGCCATGGCCGGCACCCTGGAGTCCAGCGACGCC